>WJMS01000359.1 GCA_014727815.1 candidate division GN15 bacterium | reverse complement strand
GCGTAGTAGACCGCCATCAGCGGCCCCGGCTGGAAACCGGCAGTCGAGGCGACATTGAGGACACCACCGCGCTTGCGCGCGACAATGCCCGGCAGAAAGAGGCGGGTGAGATGAGTAAGCGCGCTCACATTGACCTCGATCATGTCGAGCTGGCGTTTGGTCTCGATCCGCTCGAACCGGCCGGACTGTCCGAAGCCGGCATTGTTGACGAGCACATCGACCGCCAGCCCGAGCGCCTCGACCTTGTCAAATACCTCCTGCGGCGCCGACCGGTCGGCGAGGTCGGCGGCAATCGCCCAGGCCTCGATCACGAACTCATTGCGAAGCTGCTCGGCGAGATCGTTGATTTCCTGCTCGCGCCGAGCGACCAGGATCAGGTTGGAGCCATCGGTGGCGAAGACCCGGGCGAGTTCTTTCCCGATCCCCGCCGAGGCCCCGGTTATGAGTACGGTTTCAGTGGGCATGGTCATATCCTGTGGGATAAGTATGAAGATAACAAGCACCCCCGGCAGGACTCGAACCTGCTACCCTCTGCTTAGAAGGCAGATGCTCTATCCGGATGAGCTACGGGGGCGTCTACTCTTATGATCGGATATATCGTATATTACCACAGCTCGACCACGGCATCAATAGAAAACTCGGTATGCCGCCGGCCTTGGCCGCATCCGATTGCCAACCGCCCGGCCCCTCCAAGCAATGAACATCATTGACATTCGCTTCGATTCGCACTCATTTTGTCTTAGTGGGAGTTCTACCACCAGTTTTTGAATCGAGGCCGTCGTGTCCGAGACGCTCCGCCTGAGCACCAAACATCTGTCGATTGCCACCCCGGCCAAACCGCTGTTCAGCGACCTGTCCTTCACCCTGCACGCAGGAGAGGCGATTGCGGTGATCGGCCCCAACGGCTGCGGCAAATCGAGTCTGCTCCGCCATCTCACCAGCATTGCCGACTCGACTGGCGGCGTCTGGTGCGACGCCAACGAGCGTGACACGGACGGCCTGATTACGGACGGTGGGGTACATGTCGCCCCCAACACGCTGACCGTCATTCTCAGCCAGGTGATAGTCCCCTGGCACGTGGCAAGATCTCTGATGCATGATCAAGACGACGGACTGGTCAGGCGGATGGCACACGAGTTCGGTTGTGATGACTGCACCCGCGAGCCGGAGGAGATGTCGGCAGGCGAGCTGCAAAAATGGACCCTGATCGGCCTGCTTTCTCAACAGGCCGATCTCTACCTGCTCGACGAACCATCCAACTATCTCGATCTGCCCGGCATCGTCGCCCTGGAAGAACAGATTACCCGGTGCACCGCCGCCGGCTCGGCATTCCTGATTGTCACGCACGACCGGGAGCTGAGTGACCGCGTCTGTGACCAGACGATCTATCTGTCTCCGCAGGGAATCTATCAGACACCCGGCGGCGCCACCAAAGCCCTGGCGTTCGAAGCTGCCGATGTCGCTTCCCGCCGCCAGCAGGCTGCCGATCTTCGGCGCAAGATCAAGCAGCTCGAAGATGACTGCCGCACCCGGCTCGGCTGGGCGAAACAAAAGGAGAAATCCAAGCGAGGCGCCGGCGCGGCCAAGGGACATATCAGTCATCTTTCGGCAAAGATGGCGCGTCGAGCCAAAACGGCCCAAAAGCAGGCCGATAAACAGCGGGAAAAACTCGAGTCAGCCCGGCCGTTTGTCCCGAAAGCGATCGCCCTGTCGTTGCCATCCCGAACCATCCCGATGCGCACCGTCTTTAGCCTCGAGGAGGTTTCGTTCAGTTACTACATCTACGATCTCGAAGTACAACCAATCTTTCGAGAAGTTTCACTTGGTGCGACCACCCGCGACAAGATCTGTCTGATGGGGGGCAACGGCGCCGGCAAAACAACCCTGTTGAAGCTGATCACCGGCCAGCTGGCACCTGATTCGGGCACCGCCTATCGCAATGAGGCTGTGCGCCTCACGGTAATCCCCCAGGGGCTGGTCGGCTACTTCCAGCACGACTGTCTGCTGGACAACTTCAGATTCAGCGACATTCCCGAAGAATCAGTTCGGCAGTATCTCGGAGCCGCTTTGCTCCGGGGAGAGACCGTGCTGCGCCCACTCGACCAACTCTCACAGGGCGAGCTGATGCGTGCTGCAATCGTGCACACCATTCTCCAACAATCTGACTTTTTCATCCTCGACGAGCCCACCAGCCATCTCGACCTCGAATCGATTGCCGTCCTCGAATCGCTCCTGACATCGTTTTCGGGTGGCTACCTCGTGGTCAGCCACGACCGCGCCTTCGTGTCAACCATTGCTGATCGACTGTTTTATGTCGATGCCGGGGGAATTCGGCTGGCCTGAATCACGCTCGGACACACTCTGCGATTTCGTTTCGGAAAAAACCCCACCAAAAACATTGACTTAATAGTCCACGTGTTGTACTTTCCGGCTTCAGGAGTCCATAGACGCTGAACACGACCACGGAGGCATCGTAATACTCCGACCGGCGGTTGCGGGTCTGTCTGCGCGGCGCGAACCCGACCGACGGTTGGCACAGGATTTATCACTATGGATTTTCCGCTGTATTTTCTCGATGGCATCGGCAATCGGCTGATGTTCGCTATCATTGCCATTACCCACGTTCTCATCAACCACCCGCTGGCGATCGGCGCCTATCCGCTGGTGGTAGCGCTCGAGTTCTGGGGATGGCGCAAGGGCCGGGCCGATATCGATGAGCTGGCCCGCAAGGTCACCTTTGTCCTGTTTCTGGTCACTACCACCCTCGGCGCCCTGACCGGGGTCGGCATCTGGCTGGGTGCGGCACTTATTGCCCCGTTCGGGATCGGCGCCCTGCTGCGCATTTTCTTCTGGGCCTGGTTTATCGAGTGGTTTGTCTTTATCGCCGAGGTCGTCCTGGTTCTCATCTACTGGCTGGCCTGGAAACGCTGGGCTGAAGGGCGGATGAAGAAGTTGCACATGGGCGTCGGGGTGCTGCTGGCCGTCATGTCCTGGTTCACCATGGCGGTTATCGTAGCCATTCTCGGATTCATGATGGGGACCGGCAGCTGGACCGCCGACCAGAATTTCATGTCGGCGTTCTTCAATCCGCTCTACGCTCCCCAACTGCTCTTCCGAACCGCTTATGCCATGCTCGGGGCCGGGCTGTTCGTCTGGTTCCTGCAGTTTTTCTTCACGGAAAAGGGCAGCGACTTGCGCCGGCGGGCCGTACGCTTCATCTCCATCTGGGTGCTGGCCTGGACACCGGTCTGCGCCATCGGCGCCGTCTGGTACTGGGGACGGGTGCCCGAGGCGGCCCGTGCCAATCTCGATGTCGCCCTGATGACTCAGAAGTATTCCCAGTGGAACGACAGCTTCCTGCTCATCGTCGGATCGATTGTCGGCCTGGTCCTGCTGATCGCCCTGATCGGCACGATTCGCCCCAAAGTCATCCCACACTTCGTCCTGATCATACCGTTTGTGCTCAGTCTATATATGCTGGGTCATTTCGAACGTGCCCGCGAGTTCCTGCGCAAGCCACACGTTGTGGCCGATTACATGTACTCCAACGGGGTGCGCATGGATGAGCTGCCGGTCTTCCAGCGCGATGGCATGCTCACGTATGCTACCTATGTCAGGCACCGGACCGTGACCGAGTCCAACAAACTCGAAGCCGGCGAGGACATGTTCGTCCTGGCCTGCTCGCGCTGCCACACCACCACCGGCGTCAACGCCCTGACCGACAAGTTCAACACGCTCTACGGCAGCGATCCCTGGGACGAGGCGGCCCTGAACGCCTTCATCGAAAACATGCATCTCTCGCGGACCTACATGCCACCCTTCCCCGGAAACGACAAGGAACTGGGGGCATTGGTAGCGTACCTGCAGCAGCTGCAGGCGACGAAGCGTTCGGTTCTCGGAGCACAGACCCGGGGAGTCGATGTGCCGCCGCCCCGAGCGACCGGTACCGCGTCGAACTGACAAGTTGGTGCACTTCGAGTAACGAAAGATCGATCATGAATATACCATACATTCTGTTGACTCCGCCGGTGCCGCGTGACCTGGCGCTGGAACTTCCGCTCGACCCGTTTTCGCTGGAGATTCTCCTGGTCGGGCTCTTCCTGCTGCACATTCTCTTTGTCAACCTGATGGTTGGCGGAGCGATCCTGACCGTTTTCTTCGAACTGCTCGGCCGCCTGAGCGCCCGGTATGATCGCCTGGCCCGGGAAATCGGCAAGACCATCACCGTCAACAAGAGTCTGGCGGTCGTGCTGGGTGTGGGACCGCTGCTCTGTATCAGCCTGTTGTACACCGCCTGGTTTTACGCTGCGAACGGCCTGACCGGCAATGGCTGGATTCTCATCGTGCCGCTCGTCATACTGGCCTTCCTGTTCAGCTACGCCCACAAGTATACCTGGGAGCGATGGACCGGGCGGGCCAAGCAGCACCATATCGTACTCGGGGCCGCCTCGGCGATCCTCTTCATGAGCATCCCGTTTATCTTCCTGGCCAATATCAATCTGATGCTCTTTCCGGATCGCTGGACCGAGGTAAGCGGCTTCTTCTCCTCGCTGCAGATCGGCAATGTCTTCCCGCGCTACTTCCACTTTCTAACCGCATCGATTGCCATCACCGGCCTGTTCCTGTCAGGCTGGTTCAGCCGCAAGAACTTCCCGATGGAACGGGTGATGCCCACGTTTACCCGGCCCGAAGTCCGTCGGATGTTCTACAAACTTGCTTTCTGGGCGACTGTTGCCCAGGTCGCCTTCGGGCCGCTGCTGTTTGTGACACTGCCGTCGGTTGGTATTACTTTCGAGTTGCTTGCCGTGATTCTCACCGGTGTGGCGCTCGCCGCGATCATTCTTGCGATGATGTGGAAGGAGGTGACCAGTGCGGACCACCGGATCGGCCGACTCTACTGGCCGATCGTGGCGGCCTTCACCGTGCTGGTCGTCTTCATGGCGACCGGTCGCCATGTCTATCGCGAAGCCAGTATCGACGATCACCGTCAACTGGTAGTTGACCGCACCGACAAGTTCCAGGCGGTCGAGCTGGCCACGCTGATGCGCATCGAAGCCGGGCTTGGAGTGGGCCAGGCCACAGCCACCGGGCCGACCGGCGAGAGCGTCTTCAAAAACTGCGCCGCCTGCCATGCGGTCGATAAGGTCCTGGCGGCGCCGTCGCTGCGCGAGGTCTATTCGATCTACGCCGACAATCCCTCGGGCATTGTCGACTGGGCCAAGGATCCCGGCGTGAAACGTCCCGAATTCGCCCCGATGCCGTCGTTTGCCCACCTCGGCGACGAGCAACTGGAACTGGTCGCGGAGTACATGCTGGAGGTGGGTGCGCCGGAGGGGCAGGACTCCGGGAGTGACGGGGAGTCGATGTAGCGTCTTCAGAAACTGATTGCCTGTGCAGTTGGGGGAGAGGTGACCCGAGAATTATCGGGGTGAGAGGATTTGAACCTCCGACATCTTGCTCCCAAAGCAAGCGCGCTGCCAGACTGCGCTACACCCCGAATCACACGTCGAACCATGATAGCCGCCGCCCGGTTCCGTGTCAAGACAATCGACCCGTCCCCCGGCAGACCGCCTTCCGCCTTGCACTCTCGCCGTAAATCCGTACATTACAGCCGTTATGCCGAAAGAAAACCTCCTGGGTTATACCCGCCCGCAGCTTGAGTCCATGTTTGCCGAGATGGGTGAGAAGCCGTTTCGCGGCAGGCAGTTGTATAAGTGGATATACCAGGTCCGGCAAAACGACTTTGCCGCCATGACCGACCTGTCCCGACCCCTGCGCGACCGGCTCGCCGAACGCTTCGTCATCGAGCCGCTCCAACTCGACCATCGCGCCCGCTCCGAGGACGGTACCGAGAAGTTCCTCTTCCGGCTGGCCGACAACCACCCGGTCGAAACTGTCCTGATACCCGACACCGAGCGCGAACGGGCGACTGTCTGTATCTCCTCGCAGGCCGGCTGCGCGCTCGCCTGTCGCTTCTGCGCCACCGGGACAATGGGCCTGATCCGGGATCTGACGGTCGGCGAGATTGTCGGCCAGCTGCTCTACCTGCGCCACCTCTACGGCAACGACTGCTTCTCAAATGTCGTCTTCATGGGCATGGGTGAGCCGTTGAACAACTATCAGAATGTCGTCGACTCGCTGCAGATCATGCTCGATGAACTTGGTCTCGGGCTCGGGGCCAAACGAATCACCGTTTCGACCTCAGGTGTCACGCCCAAGATCCGCAAGCTGGCCGACACCGGCCTGAAAGTCCGGCTGGCCCTGTCGCTGCACGCGGCCACGCAGGAAAAGCGGGTCAGGATCATGCCGATCGCCGAGACCTTCGGTCTGGAGAAACTGATCGAGTCGGTTCGCTACTATGCCAATCAGACCCGAGACCGGGTGACCTTCGAATACGTCCTGATCGACGGCTTCAACGATACTATGGACGATGTACTCGCGTTGTCCCGTCTGATCGAGGGCATCCCGTGTAAGATAAATGTACTTGCGTACAACCCGGTGCCGGGATTGCCCTTTGAGCGGCCGACCGATGACAAAGTCGACTGGTTCGGCCGTCAGCTCTATCCCCGGGCGCCCGCGGTCACGGTACGGAAAAGTCGTGGTAGAGATATAGACGCCGCCTGCGGACAACTCGCAGCGCGCAAAAACGGCAGGGGAGTCGTGTATGAAAGCTAAGTTCTGGATTGGGGTCACCTGTGCCGTGCTGGCACTGGCCGTGTCGGTCGATGCGCAATCAGGCTCGCGCGGATTAACATTCGGCGCCTTCGATGTGCCGCTGACGCGGTGGGGAACGCAACAGGGGACGATTGAAGTCACCAACGAGGCCGGGTACCTGAAATTCCTGAAGATCGAAACTCACTTGCAGTTCGAGGGCGAGTACCTCAACCCCGAACGGGTCGAACGGTTTAACTACATTCTTCCGCCGGGAGAAAGTCGCGTCATCGACTTCGATATCTCCGTCCCCGGCAACTTCGGCAAGGCGATGCTCGATATCACCGTGCATGATGTGGTCGATACCCTTGATGATATCTTCCCCGGTCAGGATGTCTTCCGGCAATCGGGGCAGATCCGATTCAAGCAGTCAAGCGAGATCGTGCCATTCATGCAGGAGCGACTAACCGTTCCCCCGCGAGTGGGACAATCCCTGGACTTCGACTATGAATTCGCCCGGCTCCTGCCGCTGTTTCTCAGCGAGGGCAAATCGGTCGCCGAGATTGCCGCCCTGGCCGACACCCGCGAGGAGTACGTCCGGCGAGTTGTCGATTCCATGGAAGCCCAGCAATATCTGGCCAGTACGGTTGAAGGTCCCCGGCCGACCTTTCCGGTCGTGCGCCTTGCTCAGGCCGAGACACTCAAGCCGCTGGCCGACGATGCCGCGATCAAGCTCGCCGATGTTATCGCGTCGAACCTGGCCACCTATCGCGGTCTGCTCGACAGTCTGGTCTCGGCCGGACGCCTGGCGGCCGACAGCAACGAGGTACTCGATGGCGGTACCGTGATGTATCGTCCCTACCCGATCGTCGGCGCCATGCTGCTCTGGTTCGATCTGGGCCAGGAGTTCATATCGGATCCCCGCCCGCTGGTCATCTTCCACGGCAGCGACCCCTGCAACGCCAATATCCCGATGTACATGTACCTGGTCGAGGGTGGTCCGGTCTTTAACGGCAGCCATTACTATAACCTCCAACTGGAGCGAACCCGTTTTTCGGTCAATTGGGGTGATACCATTCCGCGTCTCGAGTGCGTCCACAACTATCACTCCCTCGACCGTCCGCTTCGTGACCGACGAGACTGGCGCTACCCGACCGACCAGCTCCCCGAGGTGCACATACTGGACACCAGCAAAGTCTATATCGGGCTGCGTCACTTGCGCGCCGGAACCGTCCCGGTTATTACGGAACTCTCCGATGCCCTGCGCCAAGCTGCGGAAGAGTTAGACTTGAACTTCCGGCATCTCGGCTTCCGCTACTGGTTCTGGAACCTGGTCGCCGATCGTACTCTGGATAATCTGGTCGAACGAGGCGCCCTGGTTCGCTCCGAACCCCGATACTACCGCTTCGAAGGAAGGTAAAGAGCTATGCGTCATGCTATCATCGGCGCCCTGTTCGCCGTGTTTGTGATCCTGAGTGCCGTGGCCGGCTGTGGGGGAGAGGAAGAACCGCCGCCGCGCGAACAGTACCCGCTCCTGCAGCAACGCGTATACGAACTGCAGGTTGCCGTCGCCGAGCGCAACCGCGCAGCGATCGATTCCATGATGGCGGTCGAGGCACTCGACTACGATGTCAGCTCCGACTCACTGTTGCGCTACGTCTACGGTCCCGGCGCCGACTTTGCCTTTGAGGCGTTTGGTGACTGCAAGATTGCGTATACCGAAGAGACGGCCCAGATCGACTGCTTCATCCAGGACTCCACCCGCGGCTACGATCGCCCCGTCCGGTTCATATACACGCTCAAGGAAGATTCGCTCTGGCTGCTCGAGCGATTCAGGGACGCACCGGAAGATACCGAACAGCCAATCCAACCCGATACGACCGCGGACGGCCAGTAGCGTAGCGACAGCCCGACCGACCACGAAAAAAAGGCGCCCGGTACTCGGGCGCCTTTTCTATGTACGATGTCTGTGTTGCCTGCTACAGTTCAGCCTTCTTCTGGCCCTCTTCGATCAGGCGCGAGTACTTTTCTGGCGTCTGCAGCAGCTTGATCGCTTCCTGCACCGCCTTGTCCTGCCTCAGGACGATCTGCTCGTACACTCCCGTCTCACCGGCAACCGAGGAAACGACCTCGCGTTTGATCGCCCGCTTGATGTAGTCGAGTGAGTTCTCCAGATCACGCGCCTTTTCTTCTTCTATCAACTCCTGCATATCGGCCAGGACCGCATCAAACTCGGTCGAACGTTCCTGCTCGTTGATCGTCTCTTTCATCTCTTCCAGCGCTACCTGCAGCGAGGACTTGTACGAGAAGTCGCGCTCCTTGAGGAACGCCCGGAAATCCTCGATGACCTCATCCGTAACCTCGAAATCAGTCGAGACATCCGGGTGCTCTGCGACATACTCGATTGCGAAATCGAAGAACATCGACTTGCGTTCGAGATTGATCTCGATCGGCTTCCAGGTCTCGCGGTCGACATCGATATCCGGCACAATACCGCCGCCGCCGTAGACGATCCGCCCGCCGTTGGTGTAGTACACTTCGCGTTCGTCGATCGTCAGCGAGTCAACGACCGCTTCGCCTTCCTCACCCTCTTCAAGATCATCCTCACGAGTCAGCCGCGCGGGGTGCTTGGTCTGGGTTTCCGGTTTCTGGATGCATCGGCCCGACGGGATATAGTACTTGGCGGTCGTCAACTTGAGCGCCATCGAACCGTCGCCGCCGATCGGGAATATCTGCTGGACGAGCCCCTTGCCGTAGGTGGTGCTGCCCATTATCAAGCCGCGGTCCCAGTCCTGCACGGCGCCGGCGACAATCTCCGAGGCTGAAGCAGTGCCTTCGTCGACAAGAATGATCAGCGGCTTCTCCGGATAGAGCGGCGGGCGTTCAGCGTAGTAATGCCGCTCGCTGTTCTCGAAACGGCCCTTGGTGTAGACGATCTGCCGACCCTCTTCGAGGAACAGCTCGGCCGTCTCCTTGGCCTGGTCGAGCAAGCCGCCGCCGTTGGAGCGAAGATCAAAAATCAACGCCGAGACATCCTGATCATTCAGGCTGCTGATCGCATCCCGCAGTTCATGCGAGGTCTCCTCGGCAAAGCGCGACAGACGCACATAACCGATGTCGGTGTTCGGCACGATCCCGGCGTAGTTGACCGACTTCAGCTGAATAACAGCGCGCTCAACCGAAAACTCCAGCGGCTCCGGCAGGCCGGCTCGCTTGATCGTCAGTTCCACCGACGTCCCCGCTTCACCACGCATCAGCTTGGCGGCATCCGAGGACTTCATCTGGTAGGTCGACTCGCCGTTGATCTTCATGATAATGTCACCGGCGCGCAGGCCTCGACGGTACGCCGGGGTGCCCTCGATCGGGGAGATGATGACGATCCGGTTGTCCCGGGCATCG
This sequence comes from candidate division GN15 bacterium, assembly GCA_014727815.1. Taxonomy (GTDB): domain Bacteria; phylum Zixibacteria; class MSB-5A5; order GN15; family FEB-12; genus WJMS01. The sequence continues at coordinate 9,449 of WJMS01000359.1, read as the reverse complement.
ATCTGCATCCCGAGACCCTCATACTTGCCGTGGGTGCTCTCCATCAAGTTGTCATAGGCTGACTTCTCCAGCAGGACCGAAAACCGGTCCAGGTCGGAGAGCATGCCGGTGATACCGGAGCGGATCAAATCCTCGGTATCAATATCTTCCATGTAGTTGTTGCGGACCTGGAAGGCGGTCTGCGTCAGCTTCTTCACGTTGTTGAAGAACGTATCGCGGGAGTCGCGTTTCGGCTTTCCCGGCTGCTCCTCGGTGTCGTTGAGATTGATATGTACGGTATCCGCCCACAGTACCGCCTCGTCACCGACGTCCGATGTTTGTACGGCGTCACCGGGTGCGGCAAACCAGATCAATGCAAGGGCGAACAGGGTAACGCCAAAGAGCTGTACGGTATAACGGAACATCGGAGCCTCCGGGTTGTATGTCTACGTTTAGGTCGCGAATCTATCGCCGTGTATGAACAGAGCGGCAGGCGGCCGCTTCTCCTATGTCATTGCACTTTTAACACTTATCGCACTCGTTTGGTTTCAGGCAGACTCTGCGTCGCACGCGCGAACAGATATCTGCCAACTCCACCGGGGTAACATATCAATAATCGGGCCGGACGAACAAGAAACTTTTCCGTGGCGCGTTCGTTGACTATTTTATCCCATGCAGGGTAACTTGTTCTCCAGTACCGGCTTATTATGCAGCCACTCCGGCTGCCGGATATCCCGGCTCTGTGCACTTTATATACACGGATAGCTGCCCGTGAAGTTTCATGCTCATCATTCCCGTTGGTTTGCATACCTGCTCCATCTGTTGCTTCCCGGGCTCGGGCATACGCTCTGGCGCGAGACCCTCTTCGGGCTGTTCGTCTTTCTCATTATGCTCATTGCGGCCGCCCTGTTTTTCCTGACGTTTTTCGTGCCGTTCTCCTGGACCGCCAAACTGCTCCTGTTTGGCATGCCGGTCGTCTTCTACGTCTTTTCCTTCTTCGACCTGGCCCGGAGTATCCGCGCCCGCAAGCGCGGCGTTCCCGGACCGAAACGGGGGATAATCATGCTGGCGGTCGGCCTGGTCTTCTTCCTGGCGGCCCCGATCGCCCCCGGCAACTTCCTCCTGCGCAATCTGCCTGCCCTCCATACCATCGACCGCGGCACGGTCGCGCCGGTCTTCAGCGAAGGCGACCTCACGCTCGTCAACCCGCTGGCCTACTCAGTCAACCTGTTCTTTCTCTCACGTCCCGTCGTCTACGAACTGCCGGAACGATTCGATGTCGTCCGGGTGCGGGTTGATGGCCGTGGACTCGATGGCTTCGTTTTTGGGTTGCCGCATGAGATGCTCGAGGTCACCAATGGCCGCCTCATCGTCAACGGCGTGCCGATGCTCGAGATCTCGCCGGTCCGCCTGACTTCCGGCGCCCACTGGCCGTTGACTTCGGCCGGCAATCGCTCTATCTTGGTCGCCACGATTCGCAACGGCATGATCGATGCGGTCTACCACGTCGGTCTGGAGAACGTGCATGGAGAGATTACTCGGATCTTGTGATGTCTGACCGCTGTGTGATCTTCGATCTCGACGGTACCCTGATCGACTCCTCCGATGGCGTGGTCGAGGCCACCAACTATGCCCTGGCTGCCTTCGGCCTGCCGACCCGCACCGCCGGTGAAATCAAACCGTATATCGGCTATCCGCTCGAACGGATGTTCGCCGACTTTACCGATAACGAGTACGAACCGCTTCGCCTGAAATTCCAGGAGAAAGCCGAAGAAACAGTCGCTGCCTCGACGCGCCCCCTGCCGTACGTTGACGATATCCTGGGCGCCTTGCGTGCCGACCACTATCGTCTCGCCATCGCCACCACCAAGATCCGTGTCCATATCGACAAGATTCTGGCCAAGTGCAACTGGACCGATTTCTTCGAGGCGACAGTCGGCGGCGATGAAGTGGCCTCTGTGAAGCCGGCGCCCGATGCGTTCGAACTCGCCCTCGAACGACTCGGCGCGGATCCGGCAGCAACCATCGTGGTAGGGGACACAATCAACGATGTGATCGGCGCCCAGGCGGCCGGTCTGCCGGTAGTGGCGGTGCGCTCGCCGTTCGGGCATGATGGTGAACTCGATTCATCCGGAGCAACCTACTTGATCGACTCAATGGCTGACTTGCCGGGAGTCATCCGGGCGCACTTTCATCGGGAAGATATCGAATAAGTACATTAGGCAAACCTGTCGATATGGCACCGCCCGTCCGGTGACCCGTTCGCCGCGCCGGGCGGTCAAGGAGAAGATTCTATGGATCCCAGAGTCCGTAAGCTGGCCAAACTGCTGGTGCATTATTCGCTCAAGTTGAAGAAAGATCAACTGGTGCGGATCAGTGGCGCCCCGGCCGCATTGCCGCTGATCGAACGCGTCTTCGAGGAAGCCGTCAACGTCGGCGCCCATCCCTTCACCGACATCCAGCCGCCCTCACTGCAGGAGATCTTTCTCAAGAACGCCACCAAGAGCCAGTTCTCCTATGTCAGCCCGATTACCCGGACGATGGCGAACAAGATCGATGCGTTCGTGCACGTCTGGGCCGACACCAACACCCGCATTTTTTCCGGTGTCGATCCCAAACGGCAGGCGCTGGCCCAGCAGGGCCGCCGACCGATCATGGAGAAGATCTTCAAGCGCGTCGGAAACAGGGAACTGACGTGGGTTGGCACCCTGTTTCCCACCCAGGCCCACGCCCAGGATGCGGAAATGTCACTGGCCGATTACGAGGAGTTCGTCTATCGCGCCGGACACCTGCACGCCGCCGACCCGGTCAAGCACTGGAAGAAGGTCGAGAAGGAGCAGATGCGTCTCAAGAAGATTCTCGACCGGGTCAGTGACCTGCACATCCAGGCGCCCGATACCGACCTCAAACTGCGCGTCAAGGGTCGCAACTGGGTCTCCTGTCATGGTACTGAGAATTTCCCGGATGGTGAGATCTTCACCTCACCTCACGAAGACTCGGTGAACGGCGTCATCCGCTACACCTACCCGGCCAATTACGGTGGGCGTGAAGTCGAGGACGTCCGGCTGGAGTTCAAGAAGGGCAAGGTGGTGGCGGAAAGCGCGGCGCGCAACGAAGCGTACCTTCGGGCAATGCTCGACATGGATCCCGGCGCCCGCCGGGTGGGCGAAGTTGCCATCGGCACCAACTACGAAATCAAGCGCTTCACCCGCAATACGCTGTTCGATGAAAAGATCGGCGGCACCTGTCATCTGGCAGTCGGCGCCTCGATACCCGAAGCCGGCGGCAAGAACAAGAGCGGCCTGCACTGGGACATGGTCTGTGACCTCAAAAAGGACTCCGAGATCACAGCCGATGGCAAAGTGATTTACCGCAACGGCAAGTTCACTATCTGATCACACCTATCCCCAAAGCAAAAAAGCCGGTTCGCAGTATACGAACCGGCTTTCTCATTACTTGCTAAGTGTACTTACCTAGGGACTCGGTGGCGGGGGACCACCCAGGAACAGGTTGTTCACCAGGTAAATCACGTCCGGCAGGTCGCGTTCACCGTCGCCGTTTACATCCGACTGCTGAATCGTCATCGGCGGCGGGCCGCCGAGGGCGATGAAATTGACCAGGTAGATGATGTCGGCGAGATCTCGATCGCCGTCGTTATCGACGTCGCCCCGCAGCACCCAGGTCGTACCGACCGAACCTGCGTCAACCACCGGGGTGTACTCCATCACGGTCGACTTCACCGACATTGAATAAAATGATGTCGACATCGTGTCGATCGGGTTGGCCTGACCACCCAGTGCCGTCGAGTCCGTGGTGATGTACAGTCGCAAAATCTCACCCGAACCCGGGGCCAGCGGCGGACTGCCGCCGCCGTTGTCGGCCGTCAGTTCAACTGTGAACTCATTCGCGACCGGGTTGTAGGTCAGGTAGTCCATCGATTCGAAATATCCGGTCCGGGCGCCCACCGTGGCCGAATCGAACTGGATGTCCACCGGGCTGTCGGCAATGACAAAAGGCAGGGTCAGTGTCTCGATCGCCTGCGAGTTGGTCAGGTTGACCGACACCACGGCCTGATGTCCGGCCAGGGCATGTGCCGAGTCAAACGACAGGGTGTCACCCAGCGCCACCACATAACCAACCTTCTGCGTTTCCAGTTCACCATACTCGGTAGTCTGCACGGTCAGGGTGATATCGTACGCACCCGGATTGGTGAACTCATGCAGCGGATTCTGATCGGTCGAGGACTCGCCGTCACCGAAGTCCCACAACCAGCCAGTCACATTCAGCGTGGAGCTGTCCTGGAAATGGACGATAACCGGCGCTTCGCCGATCCGGTCATTGGCGTAGAAATTCACGCCCCACGTCAGTGCCGCATCAAGGTTGATCAAGCCCCAGCCGTACGTATTGTCGGGGTTATCGGCCTGGTCGGCGGTCTCCATCAGGGCCAGTCGGATCATGTCGGGCGTAAACGACGGCCGGGCCTGCATCAGCACCGCCGCGGCGCCGGCCACCAGCGGCGTTGACAGGGATGTTCCGTTGGCTGTGCCATACGAGGCATCGCCACTGGCGGTGGCGCAGTACGTCGCGACACCGCGCGCTACCACTTCGGGCTTGGTGCGACCGTCGGCGGTCGGACCACGCGAGGAGAAGCTCGCGATAGAACCCGAACTCGTAACGGCGCCCACCGAAAGCGAGTTAAAGGCATCGGCCGGAGCGGTCAGTGTCCCTGAGCCCGGACCGCTATTGCCCATCGACGTGCACACCAGGATACCCAGCGAATGCGCCGTGTTGGCCGCAATAGTAATGGTCGCCGTCTCGCCGTCATAGTCAGAGTAGGTGTACCACTGGGAATAACCGAGCGATGACGTGATCAAATCGGCGCCAGCCGAATCAGCCCACTCAACCGCTGCTACCCAGTTGTCCTCTTCGACCTGGGTCTCACTGCGCACATCCTCGGTCTTGGCCAGCAGGAAGTTGGCCTTGTACGCCGGGCCGTAAATTACACCATCGAGATAGCCCGCGCTGGTGGACCAGATATACGTGCCGTGATTCCACTGGCTGCTCCAGTCGCCGGACTCGTTGGCCGTGTTGTCGTCGTCAAAAACAAAATCCCACTCACCCAGCACCCGGCCATCAGCGTAATGCTGCGCAAACGCCTGGTGCGATTTCCGGTAACCGGTGTCGAATATCGCCAGAGTGACACCTTCGCCGTTGTACCCTTTCTCATGCACCGGAATCACATTAATCTGATCGAGCTGGTCGAACGAACTGCCGTAGTTCAAGCCGTCGGCGCCCGGTGTTACGTCCTCGCCACCTCCGGGTGTGTTGAAGCTGTCAGTTCCGGACGGGGCCTCAGGCAGGTCGCGGGTGAACACCGCCAGCGGCCGAACCTGGGCAACGTACGGCAGGGCGGCAATGCGATCGAGATCCTCAAACGCGATCTCATAACTGGCCGCATTCAGGTACTTCGAAACCCGGCGCAGCTTGGCGCCGGCATCCTCGATACCCGAAACATATGACTTCACGACCGGCAGGTCGACAAACAGGACTTGATCCATACCGACCTTCGCCCGACGCTCCCGGACTTTCTCGGACAGGGTCACCGTCTGCGCGGCGGCGGCGAATTGAGCCTGGTCGAAGATTCCCTTGTCAGTGAAGTAAACCCACACTTTGACCGTCTCGGTGCCCTTGTCGGCCAGGAACTGACGAGCGGCGGGGCTGACCGGCTCAGCGGCCTTAGAGGTCACGACCGGATCCGGTGTCAGGTACGGCATGGCCGCCGAATGAACCGACGGTACGGCCAGGGCCGCCAGCACCAGCACCAGACCACTGATGAACGCAAATCGATGGCGAAGCTGCATTGTGTATTCCTCTCAGGTTTGCTCTGACTAATCGACCAAATCAGGTAAGACTTTATGACATAAGCAATTTAGTCCAATTCGGGCAAATGTCAACGACGTCAACGCGGCTGTCTCCCACTGCTATGGGGGACATCCCATACTTTTGTTGAACTCCCGGACGCCCGAGAAGTTTCCCGCAAGGTCCGGTCGACGCAGCTAAAATTACCTCCTGCAATATATTACGCAGGATATCACGATCCCGTACGGCCTTTTTTGGGGGCAGGCACAGTGTATGCTTTTGTCCGACCCGGGACCGGCGCAAAGTTCGCGGCGGCAGAGAAAACCTGGATGGGATAAGGTGACGATTATGAGACGATACAGATCCTCACAGGCCGGCTTTACCTTGATGGAACTGATGATCACGACCGTTATTGTCGGGATCGTTGCGGCCATGGCCGTGCCGCGCTTCCAGATTGCCTTCGAACGGCTTGAATTCCGTTCAGAAACTCAGGAAATGCACTCCCTGCTGCAACTGGGCCGATCCAAGGCGATCTCCGAAAAACGCCAGTATGGCGTGCATTTCGACGATACCCGACGGATCATTACGCTGTTCCGCGACGATGCCAACCCGGGCGGGTTTGATTTCGTCAACGGCGACTCGGTCATCAAGGCCGACACGCTGTCACCGGTATTCACTTACCTGATGACGGATTTCACCAACAACATTTTGGTCTTTCAGCCGAACGGATCCTGTCGGTTCCAGGGTGGCGGGGCTATTACCACGATGGCACAAACTCAGGATCTCATCGGGATTCATCAGAGTACGATCCTGGCTTCGACCGGCCGGGTCAGCACCGAGGCCCATTATTACTGATCCGGACTCTTTTTCCCCGAATTCTCCCGCGCTGCCTTCCGGGCGGTCGGCAAACAGCCGGCCGCCCGCTTCTTTTTCGGCGATCTGCTGAGAAATTGCTCACAAAGAGTAAAGCACACCTTTAGCGGCACCGATACTTGACCCAAGGGAACCGGTGAACCGCAACCGACCGACAGGTTCAAAGCCGTGGGGCGAAGAGGCATTTGATGTAAAATGACGAATTGTTTTGCCGATAAAAACAGTATTGGAACGCAGGCAGTTCGAAAAACCATGAAGCCGAAACGAGTCTCTACTTATGTTCTCACGCAGGAGTAAAAGCACAGTCGGCCTTGACCTCGGCTCCAGTTCTGTCAAGCTCGTACAGCTCGACCATACCAAGAACGGCTACGCCGTGTCGGCCATCGGTATTCGCGAACTCCCCCCGGAGGCGATCGTCGCCGATGAAATTCGCGATCGCGAAGCCGTCATTTTCAATGTCCAGTCCCTGATCGACCAGACCGATCCGAAGATCCGCGATGTGGTCGTGTCGGTCTCCGGACATGGTGTGATCACCGACAAGTTCACCATCGACAAAAAGACCGGGCCCGAGGCCGAGCAGGCTATCCTGTTCGAAACCGAACAGCGCGCGCCGTTTGATGTCGACGACGTGACCCTAGACTATCACATCATCAGGACCGATGAAGAGATCAACAAGATGGACGTGCTGCTGGTGGCCGCCCGCAAGGAGTACCTGCAGACGTACCTGGACTTGATCGAAGATTGCGGCCTGCGTCCGATCGTCGTCGATGACGATGCCTTCGCAATCTACAATGCGTATGAGAGCAATTACGAAGTCGATGCATCGAAAGTGACGGCGCTGGTCAATATCGGCTACGACGTGACCAACGTCACGTACATGACCGAAGGCGGGTTTAACGCCACCCGCGATGTCTCCGCCGGCACGCGCGACATCTACAACGCCATCCAGCGTGAATTTCGGCTCAACCCCGAGCTGACCAGCAAAGCGATCAAGGGCGAGATGAACGATTCGGTCGACCAGGACATGCTCAAGGCGACCATTATCTCGGCCACCGAGGAGTTGGTCTCGGGAGTCGAACTCGCTTTTGCGTACTTCAAATCACAGGCCAAAGTGGAAGCGATCGATTGGATCGTTCTCTCCGGCGGCGGCGCCCTGCTGCCGTACCTGCCGGAGTACCTGCAGTCCAAGCTGAATATCCCGCTCGAGATCGCCAATCCGCTGAGAAATATCGATTACGACCCGGAACTGTTCCAGTACCTCCAGCCGGAGAAGATTGCCCCGCTGCTGACCGTCGCGGTCGGCCTGGCGATGCGAAAGTCGAGGTAGGTAAACATGATAGAGATAAATCTACTTCCGAAAGAATACCTCAAGGGATCGCGCGGTCTCAGTCTCGGCAAAACCGGGATCTACGCGATCGCAGGGGCCGCCGGTGTCATCCTGATGCTGGTCGGGATCACGGCCTACCAGATGTATCAGCTCGGCAAACTCGAGACCGACATCGCCAAGGCCGAGCAGCGGGCCGCGGTGCTGCAGAAGGATATCCAGCTGGTTGACGCCCTGATCGACGTCAAGCAGAAGGTCTCCAACCGGATGACCGCGGTCGAGCGGCTCGATCGCAACCGCTCGGCCTACGTGCGAATCCTCGAGGACATCGCCCGCAACGTGCCCGAATTCGTCTGGCTCGGCTCTTATAAGGAGCAGACCGTCAAGAAGCCCGACCCCAAAGGCAAACAGGCCAAGAACAATAAGGCAGACACCACCAAAGCCGCGACCGGCTCGAGTGAACTGCCGCCGAAACGCCAGGTGGAGATCGAGGGCTATGCCTTCACGCTCAACGCCCTGGCGGCATTCATGATCAATATGATGCGCTCCGACTATTTCGATGAGGTGCAGCTGCAGTCGACCAGCGAGAAGAAATTCCAGGGGACCGAACGCGCCTACAACTTCGTGCTCTCCTGCAACGTCCATTTCCTCTCCGACGAAGAATTGCAGAATCTCATCGCGTCCTCGGGCAAAGATGCCGACAAGGGCGGCTCATCGGCGACGCACCGTACGCTAAACTAGGAGAGAGTTCTCATGGACTTCAGGGATCCGAAGACGCAAAAGATCGTCATCGCGGCACTGGCCTTTCTGGTCGTCGTGTACTTCTGGTATACCCGCGCGTACGAAACGTTCGATACCAAGATTACGCTGAAAACCCAGGAGTTCGAGACGATCACCACCAACCTGCGCAATGTCGAGATGAAAGCGAAATCGCTGGACGCCCTGCAGGCTGAGTACGGTGAACTGGTCGAGCGCTACCACGAGATCGAAGCCCTGCTGCCCGAAGTGCAGCAGATCCCGTCGTTCCTCGTGCAGCTGCACACCGCCTCATCGCTGACCGGAACCAAAATCGTCAGAATTCAACCGCTGCCGGTGTCGTCAGAACAGTTCTACAACATCGCTTCATTCGAAATCGAGATGACCGGAACCTATCACGATTTCGGCAGCTTCGTCAGTTACGTCGCCAACTTCCCGTTTATCGCCAATGTCTCGGAGATGAACGTCACGGCCAAGGATATCGCCATCTCACGCTCTCCGAAGGAGAACGAGGCCAACAAATCGCAGGAAGTCGGCAAGAAAGAAGAAACGGTTACCGCCACCTTTATCCTCTCGACCTACTTCGTGAAGGAAGGCGAACGGCTTGAGGAACTGGTCATATAGGAGTTCGTGTGACGATGAAACAGTATGCCAAATG
>WJMS01000358.1 GCA_014727815.1 candidate division GN15 bacterium | reverse complement strand
GGGCCGGAGGGCGCCGGTCCGGCTTGACTCCGGGCACGCTTTGGTATACTCTATCCCGAACGATTTCTGCCGGGAGAGTGCTATGGAATACAACGGGAAGCAGTACGAGCCGTTCGCCGGGGCCTTCAGTAACCGTCGCTATGACACGCGACTGCTCGGCCGTCGGCACGTCGAACAAATCCCTCACCGCACCAGCAAGCTGGTCTCGCTTGACACGGTCATGGAGGTGATCCATGACGGCGATACGATATCGTATCCGCATTACTATCGTACGGGCGATAAGGGGCTGGAGATGGTGGTGCGCAAACTTCGGGAAACCAACAAGCGCGATATCAAGATATACGGCAATGCCTTTTTCGATCATGTCGAGCCGTGGCTGTTTGAGGCGGTGCGCGACGGGATAATCGGTGGCTTTTACGGCAACCCGTATCGAGCGCTCGGGTCGCATATCACGGCCGGGGAGGTGCTGCCGTGGGTGTCGGTCGGGGTGTCGCACGGCAACCGGGTGCGCAAGCTCCAGACCGGTGAAGTGAAAGTCAGGGTGGCGTTTGGGCCGGTGCCGATAGCGGATATCCACGGCAACGCCAACGGTCTCTATGGCAAGGAAGAGCACCTGTGCGGGCCGGTCGGGTTGTTTGGCGCCGATGCCGAGTATGCCGACTACGTCTGTCTGCTGGCGGGGACGGTGAGTGAGCGGCTGATTATGCCGACGCCGCTGTCGATGGAGCTGGTGGATTTCGTGGTGAAGGTTGATGATCCGGGGCTTGCCTCGGGAATCGGTTCCGGCACGCTGGATATCTCGCACGCCAAGGCCAACCCGTTTAACGCCCAGGTGGCGGACAATGTGACCAACGTCATCAGGGCTGCCGGGGTGGTGCGGGACAATTTCGCGTTCCAGGTTGGTTCCGGGGCGGGGCTGTTGATTCTCGACAATATTCGCACGATGCTCAAGGAGTCGAAGATCCGGGCGAATTTTGCAATCGGCGGGGTGACCTCGATGCATGTCGACATGCTGGAAGAGGGCACGCTTCGCCACCTCATGCACGGCCAGTTGTTCGAGCCGAGCCCGAAGGTGATCGAGTCGATGCGGACCAACCCGTTCCACCACGAGATTACGACCGCGTACTATGCCTCGGTGGCGAACAAGGAAGCGGCGGTCAATATGCTCGACCTGGCGGTCTTGTCGACTCTCGAGGTTGACCTCGAGTTCAATCTCAATACGGTCTGTGCGGGCGGTCGGATTATCGGCGGGATCGGCGGCGGCCAGGATGTCGCGGCCGGAGCCGATTTGACGATCATCTTCATGCCGCTGGCGACCGGCAAAAACGGCAAGGGCTTCCCGAAGGTGGTCGACAAGGTGTACACGCGGACGACACCGGGCGAGGTGATCGATGTTATCGTCACCGAGGAGTACGCTGCGGTCAATCCGAACAGCCGGAGTTCGTACAAGGATGCCTTGCTCGAGCGGGGCAAGGAATTCGGCGTACACCTGGTGACTATGGAAGAGCTGCATGCGCGCTCGCAGGAGAAGGCACAGTCGTTTGGCACGGTACCGGCCGCGAAGGAGCCGGGCGATGAGGTCGTGCATGTAATCGAGTGGCGTGACGGCACGCTGCTGGATGTAATCCGCAAGACAGGTTAACGACGCACCCGAATCGTCGTTGTCCGCCAGGGCCGCTCCGTTTCCGGAAGTGGCCCTGCTTGTTTTTGGGCCGCAGGCAGGCACGACTACTTGTCCGGCACATTTCATCTGTGTGCCCGTTGTAGATAATACACCAATCCAGCACAACCTCCCCGGTACACGTACATATTTCCACGTGAACACTCGCTCGGACGTGTCCGATCGGATCGGCAGAAGGGTCTATCGCGTATGCATGCTGAGGAAAATCAAGAAAACAATCACGAACACACGAAACAGGGTCACGGCAACAAGCACGACCATCAGGAGCACCACCGCCAGATGGCCGAGGATTTCAAGAAGCGGTTCTGGATATCGCTCGTCCTGACGATTCCGATCCTGTTGCTGGCCCCGATCATTCAGGGTGCGCTCGGTCTTCGGCAGACGCTGGCCTTTTCCGGTGATTCATATGTCCTGTTCGCTTTCTCGGTGATCATTTTCATCTACGGCGGCAAGCCGTTTTTGACCGGTCTGTGGAGTGAATTGAAGTCGCGTCAGCCGGGCATGATGACACTGATCGGCCTGGCGATCACGGTGGCGTTTGTCTACAGCTCGGCGGTGGTGTTTGGGGTCAGCGGTCGGACGTTTTTCTGGGAGCTGGCGACGCTTATCGATGTCATGCTGCTCGGGCACTGGATAGAGATGAAGTCGGTGCTGGGGGCGTCGCGGGCGATGGAAGAACTGGTGCAACTGCTGCCATCGGAGGCTCACCGGGTGACCAATGGTGGGACGGCGGATGTGCCCGTATCGGAGTTATCGGAAGGCGACAAGATCGTGATCAAGCCGGGCGAGCGTATACCCGCCGATGGAAGTATCGTCGAGGGCAACTCGGATGTAAACGAGGCGATGCTGACCGGGGAATCGACGCCGGTTGACAAGGGCGAGGGGGATGAGGTGATCGGTGGGTCGGTCAATGGCGACGGCTCGCTGACGGTGGAGGTACAAAAGACGGGGGAAGAGGGATACCTTTCAAAGATTGTCGACATGGTGTCCGAGGCGCAGTCGGCGAAATCGCGTTCGCAGAACCTGGCTGACCGGGCGGCATTCTGGCTGACCATTATTGCGATCTCGGCCGGGTTGGTAACGTGGCTGGCCTGGTGGCTCGGGGTTGGCCGCGCGTTTGACTTTGCGCTGGAGCGCTCGGTGACCGTGATGGTGATAACCTGTCCGCATGCCCTGGGCCTGGCCATACCGCTGGTGGTCGCCGTGTCAACGGCGTTGTCGGCGCGCAATGGCCTGTTGATTCGCAATCGCAACTCCTTCGAGCAGGCGCGCAACATCCAGGCAATAATCTTCGACAAGACCGGGACCCTGACGCAGGGGACATTTGGTGTGGCCGATGTTTTTCCTGCCGGTGAGACCTCGCGCGAGGAATTGCTGACGCTGGCAGCCTCGGTGGAGCAGAAATCAGAGCATCCGATCGCGAAGGCGATTGTTGAGGAAACTGAGGAGACGCGTGACGCACAGGAGTTTGAGGCAATCAAAGGCAAGGGCGCGAAGGCAAAGGTCGACGGCAAAAACGTGGCGGTAGTCAGCCCCGGCTATCTGGAGGAGAACAATCTTTCAGTCCCGGAGGGGATGACCGACAGATCCGGACTGGCCGGCAAGACAGTCGTGTATGTGGTGGTTGATGACACCGTTCTCGGTGCGATTGCGCTGGCCGACCAGGTGCGACCGGAAAGCCGGGAGGCGATCGACAAGATCAAAGAGCGTGGAATCACGGCGATGATGGTTACCGGTGACAACGAAGCGGTCGCGCGGGCGGTGGCCGATGAACTGGGGATCGATGAGGTCTTTGCCGGTGTGTTGCCTGACAAGAAAGCCGACAAGGTCAAGGAAGTACAGGGCCGCGATTTGGTGGTGGCGATGGTTGGAGACGGTATCAACGATGCTCCGGCGCTGGCGCAGGCTGATGTCGGCGTAGCGATCGGCGCCGGCACCGATGTGGCTGCCGAGACGGCGGATGTAGTCCTGGTGCAGAGCGACCCACTCGATGTTGTCGAGATGATTCGCTTTGCCGAGGCCACCCATCGCAAGATGATCCAGAATCTCTGGTGGGCGACCGGCTACAATGTGGTGGCCATCCCGCTGGCTGCCGGCGTGTTGTTCAGCTTGGGGATACTCCTGAGCCCGGCGGTCGGGGCGCTTCTGATGTCGCTGAGTACGGTCGTGGTCGCGGTTAATGCCCGCTTCTTGAAGGTGAATGACGACGATTGAACGGTCGGCCTTGCCGGGTGGGGTCTCGGGCGTTAGATTCCACTTCATGCTTACTCACGAGGAGATCGAACAGGTCCGAATGCGGCTGGAGGAGACGGTCAAGGGCAGGATCAAGCCACGGCGGATTCGGGCGATCGATGTCAACTCATCGCAGCACTGGCAGCCGCCGCTGCATATCGAGGTCGGTCGTCGCTGCGCGCATCTGGAGAAGGACGCGCCGGTTGAGGAGGTGCTGGCCATTTTCGAGTCGACCGCGTTCATGGTGTGTACGCAGAGCCGGGGAGTGGACACGCCGCTGCCGTACTACTTCAGCCGTGAGGATGTCCGTCGGGTGGTCTATGCCGACGAACCGGCCGACTGAGCTCGCATAACTTTTGTTGCGTCCCTCGCGACGACCGGCGTACTTTCTGACAGAGTAATCTCACTTCCAGCACACGGACATCGCATGAGCCGATCTTCTCATATGTCTCTCACGGTTGCAGGCGTTTTGCTTGTGGTCCTGTTCACCGGCTGTGGCGGCCTCGAGCCGGTGACGTTTGTCGCCGACGAGGAAGCAACGATGGCCCAGGCCGAACGGTCGGCGTTTAAGTTCTGCCATATTCGGGACCGGGAGATCTGCCAATCCCCGGATTCGGCACTGGTGTTTCATCTGCCTCGATCGCTCGAGATGCTCTCGACGGATCGGAGTATTGCCGATGAACTTATTATCGCCAACGAAAGTCTTGAGGCGATTACAATCGACGAGTACTTTCTGACGCTTATCGACGATCGGCAGGGTTCGTACCCGGTGCGTTTCTCCGGTCCGAACGGCTACGATGAAACCCGGTCGTTTTCGCCGGCTCTGACGGTTGGACCGAAGGGGCGGGCGAAGGTGACATTCGTCGGTGAGTTGACCGGTGGCGCCGGGGGGATTGCAGGACTGGCGATTGCGTATCGTAAGCCGGGCGACAGCGAGTTCAAGCGGGTGCTGGTGTCCTATCGGCCGCGCCTGCTGGATTCCTACCGGCAGGAAAGTCAGTCCTAGGCGGAATTGAACGGCAGCAGACGACAAGATTGGGGAGTCGAGGGCGCATGGAAAAGCGACGGGGTCATTACATGGGTACCGAGCTTGATGAGAAATGGTACCGGCGCTACAAGAAGGAGGGCTTTTTTGCCCGAGGTCTCGGTGACTGGTGGATCGAGAACAACATCTTCCGTTTTCACCGAATCATGTTAAAGAAGGACCTGGAGATTCCCCTTGCAAGAGTCCGCGCGATCGAATTGGGGCGGTGGCACGGAGGCCAGTGGGCCGGCCGGAAACGTGTGTTGAAGTTCATCTGGGAACATGAGGGCCGCCGGCTGAGCAGCGGTTTCGTCCTGACCCGTTCGTCCGAGGATGCCGCCCGGCTCCGGGAAGAACTCGAACGACAGATTACCGCCTTTACCGAATAATCTCGAGTTCGACGGGGCGGCGTTGTGATTACTGGACCTGGATGTCCCCCTGACAACTGAAACCTGATGCCGTCATGCGACAGCGATAGATGCCCGGGTCGACCCGAGCGCCGTCGTCATTGCGCAGATCCCACGTGATGCCAAAGTTGCCGGCCGAGCGGGGGCCGTTGGTCAGTTCGCGAATGACGACATCCGGCCACGCAATGATGACGATTTTCACGGAGTCGGCGGCCGGGATGCCAAACGGCACGGTGCAGGTATTCGACGTGGCATTGGGGAAGGCCGGGTTGAGGTAGTACTCATTGGGTATTGTCCCCTGGTTGATTGTCGCCGGACACCAGTCATCGTTGTCGCGCGTGCCGACCACGGCGCCGGTTTGGTCGGTTTCGGTAATGCCGATGAAGCGGTAATCTTCAATCGGGTCGGTGCTTCGGTCGCAGCCGGCTGTCAGACCGAGAAAGAGCATCGCTGATGCGAGAGTCAGTGCGCCGGCGGTCTTGGCCAGTAGTGGTTTATGCATCATCAGTAGGGACGTTTATTCGCTTGCGGTGTCCAAGTCAAAAGCAATATACATGCAGTTGGTATCGCCGCCAATATCAGAATACCGGGCCGTCGGCAGGTTCGAAATCGACCCACACTCAGCCACATGGAGAAGAGAGAGACTATGGCATTTGTAAAGATCGATGAACTGAATCAGGAGGAGCCGGTCCCCGGATTTAAGGCGCGGTTTGTCCATTCCACGAATATGACGGTGGTGTACTGGGATGTCGCGGCCGGTGCGGAGATCCCGGAGCACAGCCATCCCCACGATCAGATCACCAATGTGCTCGAGGGGGAGTTTGAACTGACGCTCGACGGCGAAACGCGTCGTCTCACGCAGGGTACGGCGGCGGTAGTGTCGCCGAATGCCGTCCATTCCGGCAAAGCGATTACCGACTGCCGGCTGATCGATGTCTTCTACCCGATTCGTATGGACTATCGCTGAAGATCGAGGGCGGTCTTCATGACCGCGGTCGGACCGAACCAGCGGTGGACCGGTACCGGCAGGTGTTGCGGGATCTCGCCGGTTCGTTGGTAGCGACCGACGTAGTAAATGCTGTCGCGGACGATCACCCCGGTGGTGGCGCCGGCCAGGTCGGGGTTGGCGCGTTCGAGGATGTGGACACTGTCGATTCCGGTTTCAGACGTGTTCAGGAAGAAGCGTGAGACACGCCAGGGTGGGGCGCCGTTCTGGACGGCGACCAGTGACCGATTTACGTAATACATGCCATCGATGCCGACCGTAAGCATGCTGTCGGCCTGTTCCAGTTGGGTTACCGTTCCCGTCGAAAGCTCCACCCGGGCGATACCATCGATATTGTCACCCACGAACAAGAAACGTTGATCGGGGGAGAGGGCGGCGCCGTTGGAGGCGGCAAACTGCCGGGAGAAGTCGGCGACGATCGGGATGCTGTCGCCGGCGGGGATGTGGAAGATCTTGCTGCCGGTGAGGTAGATATCGCCGGTGGCCGCGACGGCCAGGTCGTTGAAACCGAAGGGGTGGATGCGATCGGGCGCCATCCAGCGGTGGCGAGTCTCGCCGGTGGCGAGATCGAAAGCATAGACACCGGTCAGGCCCTCAAAGGTCGTATCCCAGTTGATGTGCAGCGGTGCGGCGGTGGCCACGGCCCAGAGCAGGTTGCGGACGGTGTCGACGGTCACGCCAAGGCAGGCCAGGGGTTGGTCGGTGGCGAAGTGGGCGAACTGGTAGACCTGGCCGTCGGGATCGATCGCGTAGATCCGACCGAAACGCATACTGCCGACAAAGAGCCGATCCGAATCCGGATCCCAGGTGATGCCTTCGGGGACGAGGTCGGCCTGTTCGATGCGGTGGGCGTCATCGCTGTTGATGACGGGTTCGATATTGTCGGCCATCAGGGAGGCGATCGCCCGGTATTCCGGCAGGTCCCGCAGGGAATCAAAATCGCCATCGCCGGCCAGGTCGAAACCGATGCCCCGTTCGGCCAGCTGGCGGAGATAGCGCAGCGCCCGTTCGGGTTTGCCGGTCAGGGCCAGGCCGCAGGCGGCGTTGTATTGCATAAAGACCGATCTCGGTTTGATCTTGAGGGCGGCCAGGGTCTTGTCACGGAAGGCCTCGAAGTCGCCCGCCTGGTAAGCGGCAATCGACTCCTGCTGCAATTCGAAATAGCGATTATCGGGTGACTGCGCGGCGACGGAGATGGTGAAGATCAGTAGCGACAAGACGGCAAGCACGAGTCGTGATGGCATTGCAGATTCCTCTCCCGGTTAGGCAACCAAACAACGTGATGGTAGTGGCCCGTGTATCGTTACATTCTCTGGCATACGCAGCTAATCGGCAAAGGTTGCCCGGCGGGCGTTCGGAAAACATCTTGGTCAAATCAACCTCCTTTCGTACATTCCATGCAGTATGACGCTTAGTAATTCACGCTTCGATTACGCCGAGGCAACCGGCAGCGGGGTCGAGGTGGCCGCGCATGTCTACCGGGGCGAGACGGTGGAGTCGCTGCATTACGCGGCGATTGCGGTGGTGGATGCATCGGGCGCCCTGACCCACTATGTCGGTGACCCGACCATGATGACCGCCACGCGTTCGTCGGTGAAGCCGTTCCAGGCATTGCCGCTGGTCAAGAGCGGGGCGGCCGACCGATATGGTTTGACCCCGAAGCAACTGGCGGTGATCTGCGCCTCGCATAACGGCAGTGACGAGCACCGGGACACGGTCCTGTCGGTGCTGGAGGCGGGCGGGAATGATCCGTCGATGTTGCAATGTGGCACCCACTGGCCGCTGCAGATGCGGTTGTTCAATGAATATCCCCAGGCCGGTGAGGATGACGACCCGGTCCGCCACAATTGTTCGGGCAAGCACTCGGGTTTTCTCGCGTTGACCCGCTTTCTGGGCGGGGCGGTCGAGTCGTACCTTGAAAAGGACTCGGAGACGCAGCGGTTGGTGCGTGAGGCGGTGGGGCGCTACTGCGAATATGAGCCGGAGAAGCTCGGGGTGGCCATTGACGGCTGTTCGGCGCCGGTTTTTTCGATGCCGCTGATCAATCTCGCCCGGGGTTTCCAGAAACTGGCGGCCGGCGCCGGAGTTGATGAAGCGGAACAAGCGGCGGCAACCCGAATCCGGGATGCCATGTGTGCGCACCCGATTATGGTCTCGGGTGAGCGCCGGTTCGACTATGACCTGGCGCGGTCGATGCCCGGCCGGGTGGTATGCAAGGTGGGCGCCGAGGCGGTGCAGGGGATTGGCCTGGTCGATCCGCCGATCGGGATTGCGGTGAAGGTGCTCGATGGGGGCACGCGCGCCCGCGATCCGATCTCGGTAGAAGTGCTTCGGCAACTGGGAATTATTGACAAAATTGAAGATTTTCCGTACTTGAAAGGGTATGATCGGCCGGAGATTCGCAACTACCGCAAGCTGCTGACCGGCCATATTGTCCCGACGTTCACGCTCAAACGTGCGTAGAAGCTATATGAGTTCACTCAGCGACAGTTTCAACCATCTCGATCTCAGGTACCGTCGTAGACGGATCAAAAACGCCACCTGAGCAGCCTTCCTGTTTTCGACACCGTTCACGAGGGGGTTCGTCAAAAACAAGGAGGCACGTTGTGAAGAAGATCCGTCAACCCGCAGAACCATACCGAATCAAATCAGTTGAACCGATCAGCCTGTTGAGCCGGCCGGAGCGTTTGAAGCGTATTCGTGAGGCCAACTACAATGTCTTCAAGCTCGATGCAGCCGATATTTATATCGATCTACTCACCGACTCGGGCACCGGCGCGATGTCGACCAGTCAGTGGGCGGCGTTGATGCTTGGCGATGAGACCTATGCCGGGGCCAGGTCATTCCGGAAGTTTGAGGCGACCGTCCGGGAGATTTTTCGCAAAAAACATGTCGTCCCCTGCCACCAGGGGCGGGTGGCCGAAAACCTGGTCTTTTCGACCATTCTCAAGCCCGGCCAGTTTGTCCCGAACAACACTCATTTCGACACCACGCGCGGCAACTGCCTGCACAAGGGCGGGGTGCCGGTGGATCTGCCGTGCAAGGAAGCATCGTCGATCGAACCGCTGCCGTTCAAGGGTAACATGGATACCGAGCGGCTGGAGGCGTTCATCAAGGAACAGGGCGTGGAGGCGATACCGATGGTGATCATGACGATCACCAACAATTCCTCGGGCGGGCAGCCGGTGTCCATGGCGAACATTCTCGAGGTTTCGGAGATCTGCCATCGACATAACATCCCGTTCTTCTTCGACTGCGCCCGGTTCGCCGAAAACGCGTATTTCATCAAGCGGGATGAGCCCGGTTACGCCAACAAGCCGATTCGGGAGATTGTGGCCGAGATGTTTGATGCCTGCGACGGGGCGATGATGTCGGCGAAGAAGGACGGCCTGGCCAATATCGGTGGCTTTGTTGCGCTTAATAACGACATGCTGTACGAGCAGTTGACCGAGCTACTGATCCTGATCGAGGGATTTCCAACCTACGGTGGCCTGGCCGGGCGGGACCTGGAGGTCCTGTCGGTCGGTCTGCGGGAAGTCATGGACTTTGACTATCTCGACTACCGGATCGAGCAGGTGCGCTATTTCGGCGAGATGATCAAACAGGCGGGCATGCCGATTGTCGAGCCGACCGGCGGGCATGCATTGTTTGTTGATGCCGGGCGCTTTCTGCCGCACCTGCCACCGGAGCAGTTCCCGGCCCAGGGGCTCACGGTTGCGTTCTACACCGAAGGGTGTATCCGGGCGGTGGAGATCGGCTCGCTGATGTTTGGTGAGGAAGATCCCAAGACCGGTACGTTCACGCCGGCCCGCCAGGAGCTGGTGCGGATGGCACTGCCGCGGCGTGTGTATACGAATTCGCATATCGACTATATAGCCGAGGTGGCCCAGCGGATAGCTGATAGCAAAGAGTCGATCCCCGGCTACCAGATTGTGCGGCAGCCAAAGTACCTGCGTCACTTCACCTGCGATCTTGCTGCGGTCAACACCGAGGAGGTATTGTCATAGGGGGAAACCCATGAGGAAGCGCATTGTCGGCTTGACAGCCTTGTTGGCGATCATCGTGATGGCGTCAGCCGGGTGTGTCAAAGTAGAAACATCGAGCGCCGGTCCGGAGCAGCGGACGCAGTCGGCCGAGAATACGGCTGCCGATTTGCGCTCCGATTGGGCCCGCCGGCTTGACGGCGCCACCGGACCCGAAACCGCCGGCATGCTCGGGCGGCAGGTTGATGCGATTACCTCGCGGTATGTCGACTATTCCCGGCGGGTGGCCGACGAATGGCGGAAAGGTAACGACGGCCGGGGGCAGCCGATTCCCGATACGGAGATGCGCGAGTTCGTGCAGGGCTGGGTATCGACCGAGCAGCCAATTCTGACCGCCCATGACGACATGGTCGAGTACGCGTACGCTCAGCTTCGAGAAGGACGCGAGGTCGACGAAAGCACTATCGAGGTCACGCGCCGGTTGATCGAATCGTACTACGAACTGTATACGGCGGTGTTTTTCCCGACGGGCACGGTTGTGGACTATGAGTACACGGTGGGCGAGGCCCGATCGGATATCGAGGAGATTCTCACTGAACTCGAGCTTGACCTCAATCGTTACTTTTAGGCGCAGAAGGTGCATATTCCCGGTTTTCAGCGGGTGATGTGCACGGTTTTTCACCAGAATGGTGAACGGGTGATCATTGCGGCAGCGGGCAGGTGAATCGGCCGTTGGGCTTCGAACGAATAGATACGTTGGCCGACAACAGTTTAGCTTCCCGAGCCGGCGATAGCGCCAGGATCGGCCGAATAATTGCTATGAGCAGGTTACGGATCGACCGATAGTATTGACAAAACGGTTGGAACTTCCTATACTCAAACGGTTTATATAAAGGCGGAGGTAAGTTTATAGTCTCACGGTTAAATACTGTACTCTGAATTGACAGTATAACATAGGCGTATGTGTTTTCGGCCCTATGACCGAGGCTAGAACTTATTTCGGTTCAGGGCCGGGTGCTACACCCGGTTTTGCATGAACAGACCTTTGTATAAGCCATTTTTCGTTTATTCTCTCCTGTTGCCGCTGGCGCTCAGCCTGTTTGCGGCGACGATTTACCCCCGAGAGAGCCAGATCATCTCGTCATCCGAGCGGGACTGCCGGTTCGTGGTGCGCTTTGAGCGATCGCTGAGCGATCTCGACCTCGTTCCGGTCAACGACTCGACTGTCCGGTTGAGTGCGACTGTGATGGTAGCCATGCCGGTTGGAGCTTCGGCCCGGCTGGTCTCGGCGGAGCCATCGGAGCCGACACCGATCGAGGTCTCGCTGTCGAAAGAGACGCGGATTGACTACTCGCAGCCGGTGGTGGAGCTTCAGCGCCCGATCATGGTTCGGGGCCGACAGTTGCTGCCGGTCACCGTATCCCCGGTCGCGGGCGGCGCGGTGTACACGCAAGTAGAAATCGCGCTGGCGTTTGACGGCGGACTGATGGACGGAATAGCGACAGCCGATCCGTTTTTTGAGCGGGTGGTCGGCGGCAATGTTGTCAATCTCGACCAGGCGCTGCAGTTGCCGACTCAACGAAATGTGGCGGCCAAGCCGGCGGCGACCAATGGGCCGTTTTCCGATGCACCGGTCTGGCTCAAGCTCGACGTGACATCGACCGGACTGCACGCCGTGACCGGCGCGCAGCTGGCACAGGCAGGAGTGGTGTTGGGGAGTTTCAATTCCGACGACCTTCGTCTGTTCAACGGCGGCGGGCAGCCGTTGCCGGTCTACAATGAAATCGACCGCCCGGAATTCGAGGAGATCCCGATCATTGTCGATGACGGCGGCGATGGCGTCTTTGAGGCGAACGACCGGTTCCTGTTTTTCGGCGAGGCGGTCGATCGCTGGATATACGAAGCCGGTTCGGTGGTCTACTACCTGAACAATGTCTACACCAATGAAAATACGTACTGGCTGGCGGTGGGCGGTTCATTCACCGATCAGCCGGCCCGAATAGCTTCCATCTCCGGCGATTTGCCGAGCGCCGATACGACGGTGACGGAGTTTCTCCGCCGGGTGCGTGCCGAGCAGGACAACGTGTTGCTCCGGGAGTCCGACGGTCATATCGACAGCTACTATGATTGGTTCTGGACCGATCAGACGGAGTTGTCGTTCTACGTGCCGACATCGGGCGCCGTGCTTGGCGACACTGCCCGGGTTCGGGTCAATGCCCGCACGAGCGGCAGCAGCAGCACGACCGGCTATGTCGACCTGACCATCAATCAACAGTTCGGGCCGGACTCGAAATCGTGTAACGCTTTGAACTGTACGTTCCTGACCACGGCTTTGAGTGGTGGGCTCGATGAGTTTGCATTTACGATGCAGCCGATCGACAACGAAACTCCGCCGTACTTCAACTACATCGAACTCGAGTACACCAGTCGCCTGGAGCCATCGGGCAACCGACTCGATATCACCCTGGGCGGCTACGACGGTCCGGCCGAGCTGCAGGTGATCGACAACTTCACGGCCGACCCGATTATCCTGGACCTGGCTGATCCTTCGCAGCCGGTGCAGATTGCCGGTTTCACGCGGGGTGGTGGGGTGTTGACGTTCGACGCTCAATTGCAGATCGGCAGCCCCAACAGATTCTTCCTGGGTACGCCGGGCGCAGCCGATGCGGTCAGCTCGATCACGCTGGTGTCGCCGAACGACCTTCGGGTCGCCGGTTCGCAGGCGGACATGGTTATCGTGACACCGGAAGGGTTCGTGTCGAGGCTCGATGAGTACATCGCGCTGCGGGAGGCGGATGGATACAGTATCGAAGTGGTGACGGTCGAGGATATCATGGACAATTTCAGCTGGGGGCTGTATGACCCGACGGCTATCCGTGACTTCCTCAAGTATGCCTACGAGACGTGGCCGGCCCCGGCGCCGCACACGGTCTTGTTTGTCGGTGATGCGAACTATGATTTCCTTGATGCGCTCGGAACCGGCCAGCCGAACTATGTGCCGGCCTACATTCACAGCCTCTTGCGCAGTGAAGACCGGGCGTACAGTGACGATAACTACGTCTATTTCGGTGACTACGGCATTCTCGATTCCGACACGAGTTTCATCACGCCGGATCGCGGCTACGATATGATGACGGCCCGCTGGCCGGTGAGTAGTGGCGCGCAGATCGACGTGATTGTCGACAAGATCAAGTCGTACGAAACGGGGATGACGTTCGGTTCCTGGCGGAATCGCATCACTTATGTTGCCGATGATGAATTCGGCACGTTCGACAATGTGCCCGAGCCGTTCCATGTCACGCAGACCGAGATTCTCGAGAATGACTACACGCCCGCGCATTACGAGCGCA
The DNA here is from genome assembly GCA_014727815.1 of candidate division GN15 bacterium. Taxonomy (GTDB): domain Bacteria; phylum Zixibacteria; class MSB-5A5; order GN15; family FEB-12; genus WJMS01. The sequence goes on along the minus strand of WJMS01000358.1, from coordinate 4,373 downwards.
AGAAGATCTATCTCTGGGAGTTCCCGGTGGTGAACGGGCGCAAGCCGGCCTGCAACGAAGCGATTGTCGATGCGTTCAACGATGGTTCGTTGATCGTCAACTATGTCGGTCACGGCAACCCGGATGTCTGGGCGCACGAGCGCGTGCTGCTTCGCCAGACCGATCTGCCGCGCCTGACCAATCGCGACCGCCTGCCGCTGGTGGTGGCCGCCTCGTGTGCGATCGGCTTTTTTGATGATCCGCTGAGAGAGGGCATGGGCGAGGCGCTCCTGGCCATGTCGGGTGGCGGGGCGATCGGCGTGCTGTCGGCGACGCGGCTGGTCTACTCGCAGGACAATGCGCTGTTCAACCGGGCGGTGTACAACGTCATGCTCAACAGCGATTCGCTCAGCATGTGCGAGGCGGTCTACACCGCCAAGCTGCTGAAGCAGTACGGCAATCGGGACTACCCGATCCCGCTGACCAATGACCGCGCTTACGTTTTCTTCGGTGATCCCCTCCTCAAGCTCGGGGCGCCCTCGGGGCGGATCGAGTTTGACGAGGCCCCGGATTCGCTGGCGGCGCTCGAGCGCGCCGGCGTCAGCGGTCGGCTGGTCGATCGATTCGGCATGCCGGTGACCGGTGATGGTCGTATCGAGATCGCCGTGTTTGATTCCGAGCGCCCGCGCGCATACGAACTGGCGATTGGGGGGGGCGATATGGTTGAGTACGAACTGGCCGGGGCATCGATCTATCGCGGTTCGGCGGCGCTGACCAGCGGTGAGTTCTCGTTCGAGTTCGTCACGCCCCTCGATATCGGATTTGGCGGCAGTTCGGCCCGGATCATGGTTTACGCCGTGGTTGATGACAGCAACGATGCGGTTGGTGTCGTTGATTCGCTGGCCGTCTCCGATGTGGTCGCGGAAACGACCGATTCGACCGGACCCGAGATCACGGTGACCGTGGCCGGTCGGTCCGGTTTTCAGAATGGCGATGTCGTCTCGGTGAATGATATGCTCGACATACGGATTGCCGATTCATCGGGAATCAATCTCGCCACCGAGCTCGGTCATGGGATTACACTGGAGGTTGATGACGACGTCGAGTCGATGCAGAACCTGACCGACCGGTTTACGTACGACCAGGATGATTACACGGCCGGTTCACTTCGCTATTCGGTCGAGGACCTGGGACCGGGCATGCACACCATTCGGGTCAAGGCATGGGACAACGCCAACAATTCATCATCGATTTCATTCTCGATCGAGGTGGTGTCGTCGGCATCGCTGGCGATTCAGGATCTGTTGAACTATCCGAATCCGACCGCCGATGTCACCACGTTTTTCTTCGAACTGACCCAGCCGGTCAGTCTGTTCAATCTGGATATTTATACCCTGTCAGGCCGCAAGATAAAATCACTCGAGCGTCGCAATGTCCCGGTCGGGAGCCACGAGATCTACTGGGATGGTCGCGATGCCGACGGTGACCGTCCGGCCACCGGGGTATACATTTATAAAGCCACTGCCGTGCCCGCTTCAGGCGGCGACGGGGTGGAATCATTCGGCAAAATAGTAGTAGTCAACTGATACTGTGAGAGGACCGTATGACACGCAAGAAACCTATCGTACTGCTCCTGGTGTTGCTGCTGGTCGGCAGCGCCGCCTCCAACGCGATGGCGGACATTTCCAACGCCGCCGTACTGTTTTTGCGCATCGCTGCGGGCGCCCGCGCCGCCGGTATGGGCGAGGCGTTTGTGGCGGTGGCTGATGATGCCACGGCGACCCACTGGAATCCGGCCGGGCTTGGCGCCGCGCCGCTGGCCGACACCTGGATCGACGCGACCATTCCGGTCGAACACCGCCCGCTGCGCGCCGTTGCCGCCATGCGGTCCGGCGGTCCGGACAACTACAAGGGGTATGACCTGTGGGCAATCTCGGATCGGGGGCTGATCCGCTGGGACAACCGGTCCTGGAATTCGGAGGAGACATTCAGCACTCGTTCGGATGAGACGGTTCAATCGAAAGTGGCCGGCTACTTTGGTGTGGTCGAGGATGCGTATATCGAGCAGGTGACCAAGCGGGTAGCCCGGGCCAACAACAAGCAGTCATACGAGTACCTCGACAGCCTGCTGACCGAGATCAGCACCACGGTGCCGGAGGACTACAGCCGCTTCGGGCAGATCCAGGAGGGGGTCGACTCCGCACGCACGCTTTACTGGGAGTGCCGCCTGAACTGGGATCGGATCGAGGAAGCGCGCGAGAACCTGCAGAAGGGTATGCGCGATTCCGTCCTCTCGGAGACCGAGAGTGACCGGATCAACTTCTCGCTCGAACGGGCCCGCAACCGGTACCTGCCGGAAGACTTGAAAGTTCCGTACAGTGCGGTTATCAGCGGTCAGCCGACCGCCATTACACCGGTCAACGAGGGTATCCTGGTCGGCAGCGACAACGGGCTGTTGTTCTTCAACGGTACCCGCTGGCAGGTCATTACCGAAGAGGGCGGGCTGCCATCGCGGCACATCCACTGTCTCAAAGAGACCGGCCGCGGCGCCCTGGTTGGGACCGACAGCGGGGTGATCGTGTTCAATGGTCTGGTAATCGATACGCTCGAGAGCGAGAACCCGCTGCCGAAGGGTGCAGTCACCGCGCTCGGTGTGGCCGGGTTGAACAAGATTTACGCGGTGGTCGACGGCGAGTTGTGGCAATACAACGGCGCTGACTGGCGCAACTTCTTCGACTACAACGTGACAATCGATGAGACGATCGAGACTATCGCGGCCAAGTTGGCTGTCTACGGCACCGAGGAAGAACAGGCCCAAATCGTCGAGCAGATCCGGGCGCTCAATCCGGATTTGAACGGTGAGACGCTGACCGCCGGCTGGCGGATCAAGGTCCCGTTCTCCGCCGGTTTCCGGGGCCTGGTGCGTGACATCTATGTCGGAGCGGCCAATCGCCTGTGGCTGGGTTCGGACCATGGCGTGATTGCGTTCACCGGCAGTGAGTGGAACCTGCTCGGCTACCGTGAATACACCGTGGCCGAGGGACAGACGATGGATTCGATCGTCGCCATGCGCGACTTCAATTCCAGTCTCGAACGCGATGCCTACGAAGATCAGCTGCGCATGGTCAACTCGATCGAAGAAGGCGATCCGGAGGTCGGCAGCACCGTGCTCGTCTACCGCGACCCGCGCGCCTCGGCGGTCTACCAGATCAACTCGTGGGAGTTCCGTATCTTCGTAGCGACAGCCGAGGGTCTGCTGGAGACCGACGGTACTACCTGGGGTCGCGCCGATCTGCGGGGCCTGGGCGGTTCGTCAGCGCGGGGTATCCACACCTACGACAACGAAGTCTGGTTTGTCGGACAGGACAAAGTGGTGGTGCTGGCGCGCGGCCGTTCCGAGGTGAACATGATGCATGCCAAGTGGCTGCCCGACCTCAGTGACGATTTGCACTACGGCTTCATGTCGTTCACAAGCGGCGTTGAGGGTTGGGGTACGTTTGGCATGAACGCGACCCTGCTGTACTACGGTACGTTTGCGCGGACGCTCGAGACCGGCTCGGAAGTGGTCGGCGAGTTCGATTCCTACGATTTTGCCCTGACCGGATCGTTTGGTACCTCGCTGACGAACAACCTCAAGGGCGGTATTTCGGCGAAGATCATCTACTCGAAGCTGGCGCCGCAGGGCGCCGGGCAGGAGCAGGGTGAGGGCACCTCGACCGGCTTCGCGCTCGATTTCGGTCTGCTGTACCAGCTTCGCTCCAACCTGAATCTCGGCGTGGCGCTGACCAACCTGGGTCCGAAGATGGCGTATCTCGACGCGGCGCAGTCGGACGACCTGCCGAGAAACCTGGCGGTTGGTCTGGCCTGGGAGCCGATCAAGTCGCAATATAATCGCTTGCTTCTGACGGTCGAAGCCAACAAACTGATGGTTGGGATTGGTGATGGCTTCAGTGAAGAACTCGAACAGACGGTCTTCAACGGCGGTGGTGAGTTCTCCTACATGGACCTGCTGGCCGTCCGGCTCGGCTACATCTACGACCAGGAGGGCCGTATCAAGACACCGACGATTGGTCTGGGAATCTCACCGCTCGATTGGGTCCGAGCCGACTTCGCCTACATCCCGAGTAATGACGATGTGGCGCTGGCCAACACCCTGCGCGTGTCCTTTACGATGATGCCGTAAGCGGGCAGGGAGTGAGCGAGGAGGAAGGTTTTTTTGACAGCACAGCGGGCACGACAACTTGCGTGTATACTCTTGCTGACAGTGGCGGCCGCAACGGTCGCCGCTGCCGGCGATGTCCTGGTGGGGCGGAAAGTCCAGGTACCGGCTGAGGATGATAACCGGGTCCGGCATCAGTGTTTGAGTTGCAGTGCGAATCTCCCGGTCAACGAGC
>WJMS01000048.1 GCA_014727815.1 candidate division GN15 bacterium | reverse complement strand
GCAATCGAGCTGCCGGTGAACTTCCTGCCGAACAAGCTCTACGGAGGAGCGGCGGTCAAGATCATCCGTCGTTATCAGGTCGAGCAGTTAACGCTTTCGGCCTCGGACGTCGATGTGTCGAGCAGCTATGATACCCTGGTGGAGGAATCGCTCAGTGGTTTCGGTCTCGATGTGGGTGCCCTGTATGAACTCATGCCCGGCCGCATGGATGTCGGCATGAACATCCAGGACCTGATTGGGAGCATCGACGGCGACGCACCCCGTATCCGGGTCAACGTCGGAGCGGCTTACCATGTCACCCGTAACCTGATGCTGGCCGCTGACTTCAATGACATCTTCTTCTCCGAAGGCGAGAGCATGTTCAACAAGCTCTATTTCGGCGGAGAGTTCAGCGGGCTGGGCATTCTTGTTCTGCGCGGTGGTTTCGCACAGGGATGGCCGTCGGCGGGCGCCGGACTCAAACTGGGCATACTCGATATCGACGGCGCTGTCTACGGGGTCGAACACAGCGATCATCCCGGCGGCGACGGCGACTACAACTACGCCGTACGGCTGAAGCTGGGACTGTAGTTACTTAACCCGATACTAAGAACCAACACGTCCCGCTGCATTCTCGCGGCGGGACGTTCTCTATTCCGGGCCCACTCGTTCTGCCGTATCATATGGTCTTTCCGCCGGAATGCAGACGTGGTCCCGGTTGTTTGGACAGTTTGGCGGCTTAGTTAAGGTGGATTCGGTTTGAGTCATTATGCCGCCTTGTTTCCCAAATATGCTTCCATCGGGGTCTTGTCCGCAAGTGAAGAATGCGGTCGCTCGGTGTTATAGTAGTCCAGCCAGAGGCCGATCTCCCGTTGGGCGTCGTGTCCCGTCACAAACTCGCGCAGGTACACGCATTCGTACTTCAACGACCGCCACAGCCGCTCGATGAAAACATTGTCCATCCAGCGACCCTTGCCATCCATCGAGATTCGCACTCCGCCCCTGATCAGCACGTCGGTAAACGCCTCACTGGTAAACTGACTCCCCTGGTCGGTATTGAAGGTCTCCGGGGAACCGTACCGCGCCAGTGCTTCTTCGAGCGCTTCGACACAGAAGCCTGAGTCCATCGTGTTGGACAACCGCCACGACAACACCGCCCGCGTATGCCAGTCCATCACCGCCACCAGGTACAGAAAGCCCCGAGACATCGGGATATACGTAATGTCGGCGCACCAGACCTGATTGGGACGGTCGATAACCAGATCCCGAAGCAGGTACGGATAGACCCGGTGTTCCGTGTTCGGTATCGACGTGCGCGGCTTCTGATAGATCGCCTGCAGGCCCAACAGCCGCATCAGACGACGAACCCGCGTCCGACCGACCGACAGCCCCTCACGGCGTAAATGCCGAACCATCTGACGAGAGCCGTACCACGGCGTCTTCAGATACTGACGGTCGATACGACGCATCAACTCAAGGTTGAACGTACTCTCGCCCTTCGCCGTGTAGTAACGCGAGGAGCGCGATATCCCGACCAGCTCACACTGCCGTACCACGCTGAGCCGACCATACTCCGATGACACCAGCGCCTTTCTCCGGTCCCGGCTCATCGACCGAACGCCCGCGATAAAAAATCCTTCTCCACGATCAACTGACCGATCTTGGCGTGAAGTTCCTTGATCTCGGCCTCCTTCGCATCCTCACCAGACGAGACCTTCCTCGAAAACAAATCGGGCAGACCCTCCTGGACCCGTCGCTTCCACTGCGCGATCATGTTGGGATGAACCCCGTGTTTGGCCGACAACTCGGCCATCGTTTGTGCCCCCGTCAGTGCCTCCAGCGCCACCCGAGCTTTGAACTCGGCCGAAAATTTACGTCGTTTCACCATGAATCTGATCCTCCTGCAATAGTCTCAAATCCACCTTAACGACCTGTCCGAATTTCCGCAACCACCTCTTGCCTCCACTACCAACAGTTATATTGAACCCGGTGTCGCCCATTTTGACATCATCTGCATCGCCGAAGGTGGCATCGGTTGACAGGTAGTAGTCAACTGATATGTTATCAGACGAAAGCGCTGAAGGCCCATGATTGATGATGTCGAACTCGCAGTACGTGAACTGCGTGTCGGCAGACTCCATAACCGTGCTCGGGGATACCACCAAATTGGCTAACTCCAAATCAGCGGCTTGAACAACCGAAGTGCCAGTCATGACGATATCGTCAATGTAGACGCCTTCATACCCGACATTAATGGTTTCGTCGCTTTTCATCACAAAGGCAACGTAGTAGGAAGTAAAACCGGCAGGCACAATCGACACTGTGTCCTGCTCCCATCCCCCGGAGTTGCCATCGTGCTGTGGGTCGCCCAATGTCCAGGTACTACCGTCGTTGGAGTAGTACCGCAAGAAGAAATCGTAGGAAGGCTCTGTGTCGTAGTAGATCCAATAGGTGAGATGCACATCCGGCTGATATGTAGTTAGGTCCAAACCGTTGGCGTTGGACATCAGCGCGAACATATTG
>WJMS01000357.1 GCA_014727815.1 candidate division GN15 bacterium | reverse complement strand
GGTCGAGATACGCCCGGTACGAGGGTATCCCTACCTTGTTGAAGATCATCTGTGTCAGTTTGTTTTCCATATCTCACCACAGAAGCTAAACTGCTTCCGGCCACGGTAAAGCAACGCCTGTGCCAAAAGGCGCTGCGAGGCGCGAAACAGATTGTGGGGCAGCACTTTGTATGTGTGCGACTTGATGCGTTGGGAGTGGCCGGCTGGTGATGACGGGAAAAAAGTGACCGTGCGACCGGAAAGAATTACTTTTGAGCGGTCATGTCGTAGAGCGATGACGATGGTTCGGTCAGGGTCAACTCCATCGTCAGGACAACAATATCGACCCGACGGTTACGGGCGCGATTCTCCGCCGTGTTGTTGGGCGCCACGGGCCGGAATTGGCCGTAGCCCAGCGCCGAGATACGATCGGCCGGGATGCCGTGCTCATCGATCAGATATCGAACGACTTCGGTGGCGCGGGCCGACGACAGCTCCCAGTTGGATGGATAGATGCGGGTGTTGATCGGGGTGTCATCGGTGTGCCCCTCGACCCGGATATGGTTGGGCAGTGGCCGGGCGAAGTCGGCGACGATATCGAGCACCTTGCGGGCTTTCGGGTGCAGGTCAGCCGAGCCGGGCCGAAACAGCGCCGACTCCATTACGTGCACCACCAGACCGCGTTCGGTGACCTCGGTGGCAATCTCCAGCTCCTCGTTGAGCGACTTGAAGCGTTCTTCGACATGCCGCTGGATCATGCTGAGGTCGCCGATATTGAGCAGACCATGCCCGGTCTTGGTGTGATCGGTTTGTTCGTTGAGAATGCTCTCGCCGCCGCGCAGTACCCCGGTCAGGGCCTCGGTCATCTTGCCGAACTTTTTGGCATCGAGCTGCGACATCGAATACATGACGATAAAAAACGCCAGCAACAGCGTGATGAGATCGGCGTAGGTAAGCAGCCAGCGATCCAGATTGTCATCATCATCGAGATCGCGGCGGAATCGCTTGTTCATCTCAGTCGGATTCCTTGCGTTCGATCGGTTCGATGAATGACAGCAGGCGGCGGCGGATATTGCGCGGGTTCTCACCGGACTGGATTGCGACGGCGCCCTCGGTAATCAACTCCAGATGCGCGGCTTCTTCGTCGAGGCGAAGGCGGAGTTTATCGGAGACGGGCAGGAAAAAGACATTCGCCAGGCCAACACCCCACAGGGTCGCGATAAACGCGGCGGCGATAGCGGTGGCCATACGCGAGGCATCGCCGGTATTGCTCAGCGTGTGAACCAGCCCGAGCACGGTCCCGAGAATACCCATGGTCGGCGAAAAGCCACCGGCCTTCCGGAAGAAGTAGATGCCCTTCTTCTGCCGTTCGGCGGCATAGGCGCTTTCGATTTCGAGGATATCCCGAAGCGTGCCGACATCGGTCCCGTCGACGACCAGCTGCAACGCCTTCCTGAGAAACGGGTCCTTCTCCCGGCGAAGATCATTCTCCAGGCCGAGGATACCTTCCCGCCGGGCCTTCTCGGCAAGCCTAACGATCCGTTCAATGGTGTCGGTAAAGCGATAGGAACCACCGGTCATAGCCCGGCGAAGATAGCCCGGCACCTGCCGCACCGTATCCATCGAGGTGGTTACAACGGTAGCGCCCAGCGTGCCGCCGATGACGATCAGCATCGGGGCGGCCAGGAATATAGTGCCGAACTGACCACCTTCGAGGTGGTAGGCGCCGCCGATGGCGGCTACGGCTAGGATCATACCCAGTATTGTTGCGAAGTCCATAACGCAGGCGTCTTCCGGTGCCGGTGTCCGAAAAATGCACAACCATCCAACTGGTTGTATCTAATTCTGTTATCGGCACCTGAGCGCCAGAATGAAGGGAGATTTTGGAGCCGGCGGCGGCCACACCGCGCCCGCCGGCTTAGTGGCTGTTGGACTCGGCCATCTCCGATGAGCTGGTATCGAAGTCCTTGAGAATGTTGCGGATCGTACGGGTCGTGATACCCAGCAGCTCAGCAGCGCGGGTCTTGTTGCCCTGGCATTTCTCGAGCGTCTTGAGGATCAGGTAGCGCTTGCCCTCTTCGAGCGTCATCGGCACCTGCAGACCACCGCCGTTACCGACCTCACCGTAGGCCAGCCCGGCCGGGAAATCATCCTCGGTCAGATAGTCCGACTTGGCGGTAATGACGGCCCGCTCGATGTAATTCTCCAACTCTCGCACATTGCCCGGCCAGGTATATTTCATCAGCAGTTTCAGACCGGAATCATCGATTCCCTTCACCGACCGACCGTTCTGCTCATTCGATTTCTGAATGAAGTGCGTGGCCAGCAGCGGAATGTCCTCTCTGCGCTCCGAAAGAGTCGGCAGGTGAATGGGGACAACGTCCAGACGATAATACAAGTCCTCACGGAACCGGCCGGCCGCAATCTCCGCCTTGAGATTACGATTCGAGGTCGCGATCAGCCGGACATCAACCTGAATGGTCTGCGACGAGCCGACCCGCTCAAACTCGCGCTCCTGGATGACGCGAAGCAGCTTGGCCTGCAGGTTCATCGGCATCTCGGAGATTTCGTCCAATAGCAGGGTGCCGCCGTCGGCCAGCTCGAACCGACCGCGCGTCGTCTTTTTGGCGTCGGTGAAGGCGCCCTTCTCGTACCCGAACAGCTCGGATTCAACCAGGTTCTCCGGTAGTACCGCGCAGTTGAGTCGAATGAACGGCATCTCGCGCCGATTCGACGCATAGTGCACGGCCCGGGCCACCATCTCCTTACCGGTGCCGGAGTCACCGGTGATCAGCACCGTCGCCCGGGCATCGGCGACCGTCTGGATGCGCTCGAAAACTTCTTTCATCGCCGAGGAGCGCCCAATGATATCCTGGAAGCGGTGGGCCAGGTCCTTCTTGAGGATGGCGTTTTCCGCTTTCAGGTTGAGCGTCTCGGTGATTCGATACAGGATGTGCTCGACCGTCTCGGGCAGGACCGGTTTGAGCAGGAAGTCGTAGGCGCCCTTCTTGATTGCGTCGACTGCGGTTTCAACCGATCCGTAGGCAGTCATCATCACCACCACCGCTTCCGGCGTCCGCTGCTTGATATGTTCGAGCAGCGTGATACCGTCCATCTGCTTCATTTTCAGATCGGTGAGGATGATGTCAAACGGTTTATCCTTGATCGTTTCGAGCGCCTCTTCACCGGACAGCACCGACGTGCAGGTATAGCCCGCCCGCTGGATTGTCTCGGTCAGGAACTCGTTGACCAGGTTATCATCGTCGACTACCAGTACCGAATAGGTCATGCACAGATCTCCTACGCTTCGTTGGACCAGTCAGACGGCGCCGCCGCATCGATCCGGGTTGGCAGCAGCAGCGTAAACACGGCCCCGCCCTTCGGATCGTTGTCGGCGAAGACATCGCCGCCGTGCGCCTTGACGATCTTCCAGGCCATGGCCAGGCCCAGACCGTTGCCACCGGGTTTGGTGGTGAAAAACGGCGCAAACAGTTTATCCCGGGCCTCATCGGACAGACCCGGCCCGTTGTCGGCTATGATTGTCTCTACAATTGTCTGATCGAGCGACAGCATCAAGCGGCTGCCGTACTGCCGCGTGGCTGCCTGCCGGGGCAGCTTGCGGAAGCGAATCGAAACCTGCGGCTGCTCCGGTCCGGCCTCGATGGCGTTTTTGAAGATGTTGAAAAAGAGCTGTCGCAGCAGCATCGGGTCACACACCACCATCAAGGGGGAGCCGGCATCGCCGTAGTGCGAACGCACGTCGATCTTCACCCCACGGGCCAGCTCGGGCTGATCGTAACGGAACTGCTCGACCGTATGCCGGAGAAACTCCGGGTAATCAGTCGGCTCGGTGTTGACTTCTTCAAAACGCGTATAGTTGAGCAGCGAGGTAACCGTCTGGTTGAGTGAGTCCACGCCCCGGGCAATCTTGGCCACCAGCTTCTGGCGCGGATCATCCGGCGCCAGGTCACGCTTGAGGAATGCTGCAAAGCCGGAGATACCGGTGAGCGGATTGCGCACCTCGTGGGCGATCGTGGCCGCCATCTCACCGAGGGCCGCCAGGGTGTTGAGGCGGGCCAGCTCCTGCTCCATCTGCTTCATCTTCGTCAGGTCATGAAAGACCTCGATAGCCCCGGTCGGCTGACGGTCATCGTCGTACAGAATCGCGGTCGAGACCGAAACCTGCAGACGGGTGCCATCAGTCAATTCCCACACCTTTTCGACCCCGGCGCTGTCCTGACGCGATTCGGCGGCGCGAAGCGCGTTGGCCTCGGTCGGCTCACCCGGCGGGATGGCTTCGCGATAGGCCTTGCCAAGCACGTCGCGAGCTCGGATGCCCAGCAGCAGCTCTGCCGCCGGGTTGAAATGGGTGATGCGACCATTCGTATCGACCGCGATCACGCCAGCGGTAATGGCATTGAGGATATTGTGCAGAAAGGTCGTGGCACTGAGGTTTTGCTGGTTGGCCTCGACCAGTTTGCGATTGGTCTCGGCCAGCTGACGGTTCTGTGCGGCAAATTCGTCCTTGAGCGCTATGTATTGCCGCTGCAAGGAGTTAACAACGCGACTGAACGATGCGTACGACTCGGTGAAACGACTCAATTCCTCTGATTCGGTCAGCGGAAAAGCAGTCGACGTGTGGCGTTCTTCCATGAACTTCCTCATCCAGTTGACTGCGCACATGGTTTATCACCAGCGGTGCCTTTTCAACAAAAACTTTGTCTAAAAATAGGCGAGTAACTCGTCGGCGATGCGATCGATCGCCGCAACGTGGTCGGCCAGTTGGGCCTCAATGACCGCCCGGGGCATGCCGTAGACGACACAGGATTCCTCGTTCTGGGCGATGACAACGCCACCCTTGCTCTTGAGGTTTTTGGCGCCGATCACACCGTTTGAGCCCATCCCGGTCAACATAATGCCCAGCGAAGCCTTCCCGAACGCATCGGCGACCGAGTTGAAAAGGACGTCGACGCACGGGTGGTAAAGGGTCTCCTTGGGCTCCTCGGAAATGTGAATAACCGCCTTGGTGCCGCGTTTGCGCACGGTGAGGTGCTGTCCACCGGGGGCAATAAGAACCGTGCCGGGCTCGAGCATCTCGTTGTCAACCGCTTCACGAACGGTGACCCTGGACAGGTTGTTGAGCCTATCCGCCAGCGATCTGGTGAACATCGGCGGCATGTGCTGGGCGATCACAATTCCGACCGGCAGATTTGCCGGCAGGGCCGGAATCAGTTTCTGGAGGGCGGGCGGTCCGCCGGTAGAGGAGCCGATAGCGACGATATCGAAATGATGGAAGCGTTTGCCGACGACGCGCGGTCGGTCGGTGGAAACGTGAGTGTAATCTCTGGGTTTGGGCGGCGCCTCGACCGTCCGCGTGGCCAGACGGCTGAATTGCCGACTGCGAAACTGGGCCATCAGGCGATGCTTGCGTTTGACGATATCCTTGATCTTCAGCAGCAGACCATCGCGAATCTTCACGATATCCAGGCTGACATAGGAGCTTTGTTTGGGGATAAAATCGACCGCGCCGAGTTCGAGCGCCTCTAGGGTCGCTTCCGCACCCTCGGTCGTGATCGACGAGATCATCATCACCGGGGTCGGACACTTGGTCATGATCTCCCGCAGGGCGGCCAGGCCGTCCATGCGCGGCATCTCGATGTCCATTGTGACCAGGTCCGGCTTGAGTCGGCGAACCTTGTCGACTCCTTCTTCCCCATCCCGGGCCGTGCCGATCACCTTGATGGCCGGGTCCGACTCGAGCATCATGCTGATCGCCTTGCGCATGAAGGCGGAGTCGTCGACCACAACGACACGAATCTGTGCTGAAGTATCCGCGGTAGGCATAGCGGTGTGTCCGTTTCTCCCGATCAGCTCAACCGACGAGCCAGGTTGAACAGGCCGATCAGATCGACGATCAGCCGGATGCGACCGTCGCCGAGAATCGTCGCGCCGGCCACGCCCTCGGTGGCGCCGAGGTACTGTCCGAGTGACTTGATGACCACTTCTTCCTGACCCAGGAACCGGTCGATATTGATGCCCAGCTTCTTCTCGGCCAGCCCGACCACCACGATGTACGGTTTTTCAGTCATGGTGAAGCCGGAGGTTCGGTTGCGCAGGATACCACCCATGTTGATCACGGGGATGATCTCATCGCGCAGTCGGAAGACCGGCCGCTGGTTGACATAGTAGACATGCGCCTGATCGGTCTTGACCGTCTCGTGGACGGATGACAGCGGCAGGATATAGACTTCTTTGTCGGACTCCACCAGCAGGCCCTGGATAATCGCCAGCGTCAATGGCAGCTTGATCGCCATGGTCGTGCCGACACCCTTGGCCGAGTCGATCTCGATCATGCCGTTGAGCTTCTCGATATTGGTCCGGACAACGTCCATGCCGACCCCGCGGCCGGATACATCGGTGATCTTCTTGGCCGTGGAGAAGCCGGCTTCGAAAATGAAACTGAACACCTCCCGATCGGGCATGCGCTCGACTTCACTCTTGCTCGCCAGACCACGCTCGACCGCTTTGGCCCGGATCGTGTCAACATCGAGCCCACGACCATCGTCGCGGATCTTGATGACGATATTGGAACCTTCCTGGCTGGCCGTCAACCAGACCGTTCCCTTGGCCGGTTTGCCCGCCGCCACGCGCTCATCGGGCGGCTCGATCCCGTGGTCACAGGAATTGCGGATGAGGTGAACCAGCGGGTCGCCGATCTCCTCGATCACTGACTTGTCCAGCTCGGTCTCTTCACCGGAGATGATCAGCTCGATCTGCTTGTTGGCATCGCGAGCGAGATCACGCACCTGGCGCGGAAATCGTCCGAAGACCTTCCCCACCGGCTGCATGCGCATTTTCATGACGGCCAGCTGGAGTTCGGTGGTGATGTAATTGATAGCTGCGGCCGACTGGTTGACCCGCTCGACATCGTCGGTCGATGCGTCGGTACCCAGTTTGCCGACATTCTGCATCAGGCTGTTGCGCCCCAGCACCAACTCCCCCATCAGGTTCATCAATGAGTCGATCCGGTTGACATCGACCCGGATCGTCTGCTCGCCGGTGGCTTTGCGCTCGGCCGGTTGCTTCTTCGCGGCTGGTCTGTCGGAGGTCGCCTCGATGGGTGCGGTGGGTTGCGCCGGTCCCGACTCGACGGCGGACGGCTCGGACGCGGCCGGGGCCGCCGCCGGGCTCGATGGTGACCCATCGGTCAAATCGGCGGCGGGTACCGCTTCCGTCGGCTCGGCGGCCGTCTGATCGGCAGGGGCATCCCCCGCCTCGAGCGCTGCCTCGAGACGCGCGTAAATCTCAGCCAGGTCGAGCGTCTCCTGGCTGCCCTCGCGCACCATTTCCAGCAGTTGCTTGAGGGTATCGAGTGACTGCAGGAGCAAGTCCATGATCTCCGCCGTGACCGTCATCTCGGACTTCCTCAGCTTGTTGAGGATGTCCTCCATCTTATGGGTCAGAGTGGAGACCTGGTCGAACCCGAGAAAACTGGACGTCCCTTTAATGGTGTGGGCAGCCCGGAATATCTCATTGAGCAAGTCGAGATCGTCGGAGGCCGTCTCGAGTTTTACCAGGTTGGTATCGAGAGAATTTATCAGTTCATCCGCTTCGACGAGAAACTCATCAATGATTTCCTTCATGTCGTCGAGGCCAATGTCCATATCGCTCGTCATAGCTGTCTCCCGCGGTTCTATCTGTCTTTTTTGGCTCTGTCAAACAGGGAGTCAATATCTTCCTGTTCGGTACGCTTGTCGACAAAGTCGGCGTGCGGAT
>WJMS01000356.1 GCA_014727815.1 candidate division GN15 bacterium | reverse complement strand
TTCAGCGCTGGTAGAATAGCATTCTGATTAATCTGGTGCCTGGTGCACGTCCCCGTGCACCAGGCGCCTGTACAAAGAAACTGACTACCGCTCGATCTGCAGCGCCGCCAAAAACGCTTCCTGCGGGATCTCCACCGACCCGATCTGCTTCATTCGCTTCTTGCCCTCCTTCTGGCGCTCGAGCAGCTTGCGCTTGCGGGTGACATCACCGCCGTAGCACTTGGCGGTCACGTTCTTGCGGATCGGGCGGATCGTCGAGCGGCTGATTATCCGGCTGCCGATCGCCGCCTGCAGCACCACCTCAAACATCTGCCTCGGGATGAGGTTGCGAAGCTTGTCGCACAGGGCCAGCCCCCAGTGGTAGGCGCGGTCACGGTGAATGATCGATGACAGCGCATCGACCGGATCGCTGTTGACCAGAATATCGAGCTTGACCAGGTCGGAGCGCTGGTAGTACGGGATGCCGTAGTCGAACGAGGCGTACCCGCGCGTCACCGACTTGAGCTTGTCGTAGAAATCGAAAATGATCTCGGCCAGCGGGAAATTGTACGTCAACGAGGCCCGCTCGGTCGACAGGTACTCGGTGTTTTTGTATTCACCGCGACGTTCGGTGCCGAGCCGCATGATCGCCCCGACATACTCCGACGGCACAATCACCTGCGCTTCGACATACGGCTCCTCGACATGGTCGATGACCTGCGTCGACGGCATCTGGGCCGGGTTGTCGACCGTCACGATCTCCCCATCGGTCAAATACACATGGTACTCGACATTCGGGACAGTGTTGATCAACGTCTGGCCATACTCGCGCGAGAGGCGCTCAGTCACAATCTCCATGTGCAAGAGCCCGAGGAAGCCGACCCGGAAACCAAAACCGAGCGCACTCGAGGACTCCGGAGTGAACAGCAGTGAGGCGTCGTTGAGCTTGAGTTTCTCCAGCGCCTCGCGCAGCTCGGTGAAATCTTCGGCCACCGCCGGATACAGCCCGGAGAAGACCATCGGCTTGACGTCGACAAACCCCTCGAGCGGCTGCTTTGCAGGTGACTTCTCGGTCGTGACCGTGTCGCCGATCTTGGTGTCGGCGACATCCTTGATCGATGCGTAGAAGTAACCGACATCGCCGGCACTCAGCGACTCGATCGGCACTTTCTGCAGCCGCAAATAGCCGACCTCGTCGACTTCGAAAATCTTCTTGTTGGCGAAAAACTTGATCCTGTCCCCAGCCTGCAGGGACCCGTTGACCACCCGAATCAACGGCATAGCACCCCGGTAAGTGTCGAACACCGAGTCGAAGACCATCGCCTGCAACGGCGCCTGCGGATCACCGGTCGGCGGCGGAACGACTTTGACGATCTGCTCGAGCAGTTCATTGATGCCGATCCCCTCTTTGGCCGAACAGCGCAGAACTTCCTCCGGCCGGCAGCCGATCAGGTCGACAATCTCGGCAGCCACTCGGTCCGGGTCGGCCGCGGGCAGGTCGATTTTGTTGACCACCGGTATGATCTCCAGGTCGTTGTCCATCGCCAGATAGAGATTCGACAGCGTCTGCGCCTCGATCCCCTGGGCGGCATCAACCACCAGCACCGCACCTTCACAGGCAGCCAGGGCTCGTGACACCTCATACGTGAAATCGACATGGCCGGGGGTGTCGATCAGGTTGAGCCGGTAGATCTGTTTGTCCGATGCCAGGTACTCCATGCGAATGGCGTGCGCCTTGATCGTAATCCCCCGCTCCTGTTCCAGATCCATCGAGTCGAGCACCTGCTTGCGCATCTCGCGCTCGGAAATCGTCTTGGTGTTCTGCAGCAACCGGTCGGCCAGAGTCGACTTGCCGTGGTCGATATGGGCGATGATCGAGAAGTTGCGTATTTTGGTCGGGTCGTGGGTCATCTGTCGTCTCGGTATGTCCTGCCGCTGTGTTGTTGTCCTCGACGTATGTAACAGGCGCGGCAAGCTACATGTTTTCGGTTTCAAAGTCAATTGGCGGGACAGCGCGGCTCAGCGTTTGAGGAGTTCGGCAAGCCGTTCCCGGAATTCCTGCCGGGGGATGTCCGATTCGAGGATACCGTCATGGGCCAGCGAAAGATGGTTGGTTTCCTCGGAAACCACGACCACCACCGCATCGGAGACCTCGGTCACCCCGATCGCCGCTTTGTGGCGCATGCCGTACAGCTTGCGATAACGCGGGTTGGCGGTCAGCGGTAGCGACACCGCGGCAGCGACGATATAATCACCGGAAACAACCACCGCGCCGTCGTGCAGCGGCGTATAGGGCGTGAAGAGGGTAACCATCAATTCCGACGACAACTCGGCATCGAGCGGCTTGCCGGTTTCGGAGTAGTTGCGCAGTCCGGTGCGGCGCTCGATCACGATCAGGCCGCCGTAGCCCAGCTCGGCCAGGCGCAGGGCCGCCCGCGACACTTCTTCGAGCGCCCTGGAATGCTCCAGCGAGACAAACATGCGGAAAAGGCGGTTCTGCCCGATATGGGCTAATGCCCCGCGAAGCTCCGGCTGGAACACTACTACCAGCACAAGAATACCAAACGCCCCCAGGGTCGAAAAAAGATAGGTCAGCCCCTCGAGCTGAAACCAGTAGGCAACGAAAGCGATGGCAGCAATCAGAGACAAGCCGATAATGATCTGGGCCGATCGGGTCCCCTTGGCCAGGCGAAGAACCTGGTAGACGATGAACGACACGATCGCCACGTCGATCAGGTCTTTCACCCCGAACTTGATCATTTCGAACTGTAAAAAAGTCATCTCGTCGTCCGTATTGCCTGCACCACTTTGAGCGCTTCAACCGTCTCGGCGACATCATGCACGCGTACAATATCGGCGCCGTTGGCCACCGCCATGACAGCGGCGGCGATCGATCCGCCCAGCCGATCGTCGGCCCGGTCGGCCCCGGCATGGATCATCTCGATAAAACGTTTGCGCGACGCGCCAACCAGCAGCGGCAGACCGAATCGTTTGAATTCGCGCAGATTCGCCAGTATATCCAGGTTATCGGCCAATCTTTTGCCGAAGCCAATCCCCGGATCGAGAATCAGCCGGCTGCGGTCGATACCGTGACTTTCGGCAAACGCAACGCGCTCATCGAAAAACTCACCGATCTCCCGCACGCAATTGTCGTAGTTCGGCTTCTTCTGCATCGTCCGTGGCTCCCCCAGCATATGCATCAGCACCACCGGGGCCGAGAAACGTCGAAGCACCTCAACCATCGCCGTATCAAAGCGAAGGGCCGAGATATCGTTGACAATATCCGTACCGGCCTCAAGCGCCGCCGAAGCCACCCCGGCCTTGTAGGTGTCGATCGATATGACGGCCGTGTCGGTCTGCTTCCTGATTGCCTCGATCACCGGCAGGACGCGCCGGATCTCTTCGGCCTCGTCCACCGGCTCGGCGCCGGGCCGGGTCGACTCGCCACCGATATCGAGAATATCCGCCCCCGCCGCCTGCATTATGAGCCCACGCTCGACCGCGGCGTCAGCATCGAAATACTGCCCGCCATCGGAGAACGAATCCGGCGTCACATTGAGCACCCCCATGACCAGCGGCCGGGACAATTCGAGCTGGCCGGACCGGGCCAGCCGGATCACCGGTTTCTGCTCGGCGGATCTTGTCAGAATCTGTTTTGTCATTGGTTGAGCAAACGTCTACCGTCTATTTCCATAAAGCGAAAATACGCGCCCCTTTTCAAGGACCATTTCGGGATAAAATCAAAAAACCGGGGCGATGGCGGTCCATCACCCCGGTAAAGCAATTCGGTCGCTATACTATTTCGCCGGCGACGGGCTCGGCTGCTCGACCTGCTCCGAATCACCGGGAGTGTTGCGGATGATCTCGTCGACCTCGCGGCTGTCGACAATCTCGCGCTCGAGCAGCGCCTTGGCCAGCGCATGCAGCTGACTGACATTGGTGCCGAGAATATCCTTGGCCGTGGTTTCGGCCGATTCCACGAAATGCCGAATCTCCTGGTCGATCACCACCGCGGTTGCCTCGGAATAGTCCGGGGCGTGGGCCATCTCCTTGCCCAGGAAGATATGTTCTTCCGACTTGCCGAATGTCACCGGCCCGAGCTTCTCGGACATGCCCCAGTTGCAGACCATCTTTCGGGCCAGCTTGGTGGCCCGCTCGAGGTCGTTTCCGGCGCCGGTGTCGAGCTGGTTGAACACGACCAGTTCGGCCACCCGACCGCCCATCAGGACCGCCAGGGTCGCCTCGAGATACTCTCGCGAATGGGTATGACGCTGATCAACCGGCAGCGACTGGGTCACGCCAAGTGCCATACCGCGGGGGATAATCGTCACCTTGTGCACCGGATCGGCCTTCTTGAGATGCTTGGCTACCAGCGCGTGGCCCGCCTCATGGTAGGCGATAATCTCCTTCTCCTCGTCGGTGATGACGAGCGAGCGCCGGGCCGTCCCCATGAGGACCTTGTCCTTGGCTTCTTCGAAATCATCCATGGTGACCGAGTCGCGATTCTTCCGTGAGGCCAGCAGGGCCGCCTCGTTGACCATGTTGGCGATATCGGCGCCGGACATACCGGGCGTCGCCCGCGCGAGCACCTCGAGTTCGATATCATCGGCCATCTTGATCTTGCGAACATGTACGCGAAGAATGCCCTCGCGTCCCTTGACATCGGGTGTCCCCACCACGATCTGCCGGTCAAACCGACCGGGGCGAAGCAGGGCCGGGTCGAGGACATCGGGACGGTTGGTCGCAGCGATCAGGATCACCCCTTCGTTCGACTCAAAACCATCCATCTCGACCAACAACTGGTTGAGCGTCTGCTCGCGTTCGTCGTGACCGCCGCCGAGACCGGCGCCGCGATGGCGCCCGACCGCGTCGATCTCATCGATAAAAATGATACACGGTGCGTTTTTCTTGCCCTGTTCGAACAGGTCACGGACCCGGCTGGCGCCAACACCGACAAACATCTCCACGAAGTCCGAACCGGACATCGAGAAAAACGGTACGCCCGCCTCGCCGGCCACGGCGCGAGCGAGCAGCGTCTTACCGGTGCCGGGAGGACCGAGCAACAACGCGCCCTTGGGGATCTTGCCACCAAGCTTTTGGAACTTGGCCGGTTCTTTCAGGAATTCAATAATCTCTTCGAGTTCTTCCTTGGCCTCGGCGGCGCCGGCAACATCACTGAACGTCACCTTCGGGCGCTCATCGGTAAGCAGCTTGGCTTTGCTCTTGCCGAACGAGAACAACCCTTTCGGTCCGCCCCCGGCTCCCTGCATCTGGCGCAGGAAGAACAGCCAGATCAGCACGAGCACCACCCAGGGAAGGATGGAAATCAGTATCGAGAAATAGTTCTCCTCGACCTTAGCGACAATCTTGGCGCCGTTTTGCTCGAGGCGACTGATCAGTTCGTAATTGACATCAGGAAACGGTATCCGCGACTTGAACTTGGTAAAGCTGCGGTTACTTTGATTGGCCGAAGGAAAGGAGGTCGGTTCGCGCAGTTCGCCCTCGACCGCCCGTTCGGTAAACGTCACCTCGGCGATATTTTCCCGTTCGATCTGCTGGACAAATTCGGAATAGGTGATTTCGGCGATATCGTGATCCATCGAGCCCCAGGTCTGCCAGGTGGCGAGGGCAACGATGATAATAATTCCCCAGAGAATCAGCGTCCGGCCGGTGCCACGCCAGGGCATGGGGTCTTTCGGCGGCTGCCCCTTTCCCTTCTTGTCCGGATCCTTCGTCTGTCGTTTATGCTCGTTCACGTAATACGTCTTTCTCCCGAGATTGACTATGCACTCGTTATACCCGCGCGGCGCCCGATTATTCTCATTATGTTCAAGGTATCGTCAGGCTACGGGTTTTCGCTCACCCGGCCGATATACGGCAGGTTGCGAAACTTCTGCGTATTGTCCAGACCGTAGCCGACTACGAACTCGTTGCCGAGCTTGAATCCCTTGTACTTCAACTCGATACCCGGTCGATGCGCACTGGGTTTGTCTAAGAGGGTAACAATCTCCACACTGGCCGGTTCCAAATCACGGATACGCTGGACGATACGCGAAACGGTCCGGCCGGTTTCAACGATCCCCTCGACCACCAGAATATCCCGGCCGGAGAGTTCAATCGTCATGGCATCGGCAATCTCGATGTTCTTGTCGGGATGAACACCCTTGCGATAGGAGGCCGCCGAGATAAACTCGACCTCGAGCGGCAGGTTGATATGGCGAATCAAATCGGACATGAACACCAGGCAGCCCTTGAGCACACCGACCATGACCGGTTCCTTCCCGGCATAGTCGCGGCTGATAACCTGGCCCAACTCAGCGACCCGCTTCTGGATCTTCTCTTCGTCGATCAATCGTTCGATCGGCTTAAATGGCATCCGTCGTGACTTCACTGATGTCAATCTTCAATACCTTCCTGGTTGCTGCAGTACGTTTCACGCGATCATCGATTTCAAATCCGGCCAGCCAGATCACGCCGTGGCGGTCACAGACCACCGGGATCTCGTCGCGGAGTACGGGGGGAATCTTCCGGTCGGTCAGATAGTCGCCTATCTTCTTGCGTCCCTTCATCCCCAGCGGTCGGAAGCGGTCTCCCGGACGGATCGTACGCACTACCAGCGGTTCGCTCACGCACTCCCAGTCCACCGCCACCGAACGGCTGCGGCGCTTGCGGCCCTCACGCAATTGGCCGGCATCGATAGTCCGTGCTCGCACCATCAGGCAAGTCGGCTCGAGCCGAATCCGCTGCCCGAGTATAATCTCGCGCGAGAAACTGATCCGACCGGTCGGCGCCAATACCACGCGATCCGGCTCACTTCGCACCGCCCGAAACTGCCCCGGAAGGCTCAGCGCCCGGCCCCGGCCCATACAAAACCGGTCGAACCGATCTATAACCGCCCGATCCGGCGGCTCCTGACGGCCGGTCAGGTGGCGGTAGCACCGACGCAACAACCGTCTCCGTAACACGTTATCATAACGGCTGTAACGGCTCAGATCAAGTTGAAACTTGGCGCCCGGAGTGCGGCTGACCGTACGTCGAAAGGCCGCCTCGGTCTGCGATTCCAGGTACCGCTCTTCATCGGCCAGCAACTCCACCGTCGACAGCACCGCCCGGTCAACCTGTGGATTCAGCCGCTCCCTGATTGGCGGCAGCAGGGCCTGCCGGATGAAATTACGACTGTATTCGGTCGAGCGATTTGAGGCATCTTCGCAGTAGTCCAGCCCGAACTCCTCAAGATACGCGATGATCTCGTCTCGACGGCATGCCAGTAGCGGCCGAATAATTCTCCCACGAATGATCGGCATGCCCAGCAGCCCGCTGCGCCCCGCCCCCCGAAACAACCGAAACAGGACCGTCTCCACCTGATCATCGGCATGATGCCCCACCGCAATACGCGCCGCGCCGATATCATCGGCCAGCTCATCGAACACCCGGTAGCGCTCATCGCGGGCGCACTCCTCGATCGATTTCCCCTCGCGCTTCGCAATCACGGGGATGTCACGCTCGGCTGTCTCGACAGGAATCTGCAAAGACTCGCCGAACTCACGACAAAACCGCGCCTCGGCCCTGGCCGCCCGCTTGCGAATCCGGTGATCGATATTGACGGCTGTAAGCGACAGATCGAGCGTCCCCCGTAAGCGGGTCAGCAGATGGGTCAGGGCCACCGAATCCGGACCACCGGAGAGTGCGATCAAGATCGTCTCTCCAGGCTCAATCAACTGGTGGCGGTGGATCACATCCGTTACTCGGTCGAGCAAGTCCATACGCAGATAATACGACAGTACCGCCCAAAATCCATTATTATCTCCACTCACGGCGAGGCTGTGTACGAAACCGTTGACTATCCTCTCCATTTTGGTATACTGTATATGGGAGATGGTCTGTCTCGCCCGACATCGAATCGACCTCACATACACTACTCCTCACCGCATGACTACTGAAGCAACGTGTGGGCCATCGGCCCGAAGCAACGAACAGGTCGGTCTTTGCCGCCACGACCGATACGAGGAGGTTACCATGAAAGGAATCAGGACATTCGCGCTGATCACGCTGGCGATTGTGCTTGGCGCCGGTGCGGCCACCGCACAGCCCCAGGGCGATTTCGACTGGTGCGGTGAATTGAAGGACTTCGAGGGCTGTGTCGCTTTTTATACGGTCTGGCCCGGACCGATCATGCCGGTCGTACTGACCGACTATGGTTCGTTCGGGATCGGTGATCAGGTCCATGTGGTCGGCGAGTTCATGCCGGACCAGTTCGTTATCTGCGGCGGCTTCGAGGATGTCCCGGTGGTCGAAGTCTCCCTGATCGAATCCTGTCGACTCTCCTGGTGCGGCGAGTTGTTTGAGTTTAAAGGATGTCTGTTGTTCAACAATCGCGAGGGCGAGTTTGTCGGACTGAACAATGTCGAAGGCTACATGGCGGGAGATGTTATCCGCATCACCGGCGATTATGTCATGGGTCAGCAGCTCGTTTGTGACGGCGGTGCCCGGTTTGCGATTGTTGACGTAGATACGGTCGAACCCTGCACCCTGGAATCCTGCTGCCGGGGACTTGTTGATGGTGATGCGGATCAGGACGGTCAATTGACCCTGTCCGACATCATCTGCCTGGTCAATCACTTGTTCATCTGGCCGAATCCCGATTGCTGCGTTGAGGAAGCCAATATCTCGGGCGGACCGGGCGTGGATCTCTCGGATATCATCTACCTGGTCAATTACTTGTTCCTCGGCGGACCACCGCTGCCGCCGATCCCCTGCACGGGGCCATAGCGAATTTCACGATAGGTCGGGGGCCATTCGCCGGCCGCAGGTGGCCCCCGCCCGTTGCCCCAACGGACAGCGCGCGGCTCCACTCCCGGCTTGACCACCCCCGGCCGGTCGTCTATATTCAGGCTTCTTTGCAAGGAGACTGAACCGATGGCCGAGCCTTTTCCGCAGCCCGAAGTGACCGAGGAACTTGTTGCCACCCACGGCATAACGCCCGAGGAATTCGCCCGGATCAAAGAGATCCTGGGCCGCCCGCCGACCTTCACCGAACTTGGGGTCTTCTCGGTCATGTGGTCCGAGCACTGCTCGTACAAAAACTCGATCGCCCTGCTCAAGACCCTGCCCCGCGACGGCGAGAACCTCCTGGCCGGCGCCGGCGAGGAAAACGCCGGAGCGGTCGATATCGGCGATGGCCTCGCCGTTGTGTTCAAAATCGAGTCGCACAACCACCCCTCGGCGATCGAACCGTACCAGGGCGCGGCCACCGGTGTCGGCGGCATCCTCCGCGATATCTTTACAATGGGCGCCCGGCCGATTGCCGCGCTCAACTCCCTGCGCTTCGGACCACCGACCAACCCGCGGGTTCGCTATCTTATCGATGGCGTCGTGCGCGGTATCGGTGACTACGGCAACTCATTTGGTGTGCCGACTGTCGCCGGCGAAGTCTACTTCGACGAGGCCTACACCGGCAACCCGCTGGTCAACGCCATGGCGGTCGGCCTGGTCAAGTCCGACCGAATCGTCTCGGCTGTCGCGAAGGGCGCCGGCAACCCGATGATGATTGTCGGGTCGAGGACCGGCCGCGATGGTATCCACGGCGCGACCTTTGCCTCGGAAGAACTCTCCGAAGCCTCGGAATCGAAACGACCGTCGGTGCAGATCGGCGATCCCTTTACGGAAAAACTCCTGCTCGAGGCTACCCTCGAAATAATCGACAAAGACCTCGTCGTCGGAATCCAGGATATGGGCGCGGCCGGGATCACCTGCTGCAGCTCCGAGATGACCGCCAAAGGAGAATCGGGCATCGAACTGCACATCAACCTCGTCCCGGTCCGCGAATCGGGTATGATTCCGTACGAGATTCTCCTGTCCGAATCGCAGGAACGGATGATGGTTTGTGTCAAGAAAGGCAAAGAGGACGACGTCCGCGCAGTCTTCGAGAAATGGGGGCTCGATTCGACGATTGTCGGTTATGTCACCGACGAGAAGATGATGACCGTCAAGCTCAACGGCGAGGTTGTCTCGCAGGTGCCCTCGCATGACCTCGTTCTCGGCGGTGGCGCCCCGGTGTATCATCGGGAGACCAAACGCCCGGCCTACATGGATGAACTGGCCACACTCGACTTCGAGACGCTGGATCTCAATCGCGACTGGAACGACACCCTGCTCAAGATGATCGGCTCACCCAATCTCTGTCATAAGGGCTGGGTCTTCGAACAATACGATTACATGGTCCGCACCAACACGGCGGTGGGACCGGGCTCCGATGCGGCCGTACTGCGTATCCGCAAGACCGATCGCGCCCTGGCCATGACCACCGACTGCAATGCCCGCTACTGCTATCTCGACCCGCGGCTCGGCGCCCGGTCGGCGGTAGCCGAGGCGGCCCGGAATATTGTCTGTTCCGGCGGCAAGCCGATGGCGGTCACCAACTGTCTCAACTTCGGCAACCCGTACAAACCGGAAGTCTACTACTGTTTCAGTGAGGCGGTCGCGGGCATGGGCGAAGCCTGCCGTGTCTTCAACACGCCCGTCACCGGCGGTAATGTCTCGTTTTACAATGAGGATCCCCAGCGGGCGGTCTTTCCGACCCCGACGATCGGCATGGTCGGCCTGATCGAACACACCGACCACATCACCAGCCAGTGGTTCCAGCAGGCCGGTGACAAGATCATCCTGCTGGGTACAACCGGCGACGATCTCGGCGGCGCCGAATACCTGCACGTAATGCATCGTCTCACCCGCGGCCCGGTCCCGGCGCTCGACTTGAACGCCGAGAAGAACCTGCAGGATGCCTTGCTCACGGCAATTCAGGGCGGCATGATTCGTTCGGCGCACGATGTCGCCGACGGCGGCCTGGCGATTGCCCTGACCGAGTGCTGCATCTCCAACCGCGATGCCATGCTCGGCGCCAGTGTGACAATCGACAGCCCGGTCCGTCCGGACTCGCTCCTGTTTGGTGAAAGCCAATCGCGCGTGCTGATCAGTGTGGCGGCCGAACGAGCCAATGCGGTCATGACTCACTTCAATGCCGGTGGGGTGCCGGCTGCGGTGATTGGCACGGTTGGCGGCGATCGTCTGATTGTCAATCAGCTGGTGAATGTCGAAATCGACAAGCTCGCCGAACGCTACTACAACGCCATGCCCGAATTCATGGAGTGGGTCGGCGAAGTGCCGCAGGTTTAAATCTGGCGTCGTCGACCGAAGCGCCGCTATATTCCGACATGGCTCTGTATATCTTCTCCGATGCCCATCTCGGGGCCGGTCCGCCCGAAAAGGAAGTGCTGAAACTACAGCGCATTCAGCAGCTGGCCGAGCTGGTGCAAGCCGATGGTGATCGGCTGGTCATCCTCGGGGACCTGTTCGATTTCTGGTTCGAGTACAAGCGCGCCATCCCCAAGGAGAACCTCGATATGCTCATGCTGCTGCGCGATCTGGTTCGCGGCGGGGTTACCATCGACTACATCTCGGGAAATCATGACTTCTGGATGGATGATTACTTCGAGACACAGCTTGGTATCGGCGTCCACCGGGACCATCTCGATCTTGACTACGCCGGGCGCAAGCTGCACTTGATTCACGGCGATGGCCTCGCGCCGGCCGACCGCGGCTACCGTGTGCTCAAGCGCATCCTGCGCAATCCGGTCTGTATCTGGCTCTACCGCAAACTCCCGCCCGATTTTGCTATCGCCCTGGCCAAACGCGTCTCCGGATCATCACGTGAATACACCGCCCGCCGCGACCACCATTTCAAGCTCGACTACGAACGCTACGCCGAGAGCAGGCTGGCCGAAGGCTTTGACCTGGTCGCGATCGGCCATCTGCACCTGCCCGTATTCAAGGAGTTTGCGCAGGGCATATACATCAATACCGGCGATTTCATCAACCATTTCAGCTATGCGCGAGTTGATGACAGCTCGATCGAACTGAAATACCTCGACGATTCCGCCCCAACTGCCGATTAACCGGAGTATGAAAACGGTCAGTGTCACCATCTCCCGGTCACTCGCGGAGAAACGCCTGGTGCGTGTTTTCGAAGAGATTGTTACCGCTGCCGGTCTGGTGGTACACAGTCGTGGTGGGGTCGCCGCCCGGCCCGGCGCCACGCACTGGCACCTGCGCAAACCGGATCAGGCCGGTACCCTCGAGGCCACCTGGTCACCGGCGACCGGGCAGTTCTGGTTTTCGATTCATGATCATCGCCATGCGGCCTGGATCGACGACGCATTGGTCGTGTTGTGTCGAGAAATAGAACGCGAGGATTAAGCGACGATTAAACGCGGCCGAGACCTGCTTCGACCGCTGCGAGTTCGTGTCGGTCCCTACGTGACAGCTCCCGCTCAAACGGGTGACTCCGGCCCCACCCAGGCCGACCGTCTTCGCGCCAGCGTTCCAGCCGACGAATACTGATCTCCACAAAGATCGGGTCGATATCGCACGTTACCACCCGGCGCCCCAACCGCTCGCCGGCCAGCAGGGTCGTACCGGCATGCGCAAAGAAATCCAGCACGGTGTCACCCTCCGATGATGACGCTGCAACAATCCGCTCGATCGCTTTCAGCGGCTTCTGGGCATAACAGCCGGCCACATTCTCTTCCATCCGATAGAAGACCTGCTGGATATCAACCCAGACATTGCCGGCCCGGATCGTCTCCGAGCGGGAACGCTGCAGGTTCTCGGTCCGCTCGCCACCAACATCCTTGTAGTAGCCCCGAAGGATCTTCGGGATGTCGGTATACTGAACCTCAAATGTCGGATTGCCCCGGGTGTAGTAAAGCAGCTCCTGCCGGACCGCCATCCAGTTTTTCTGGGTGCCGTAACCGCGCTGATTGCGCATCGTGATGAACGAGCGTGCATCAAACCGGGTCCCGGCCATCATCGCCATAAACTGCGGCAGCGGCTGGAAGTGATCGTTCTGATCGGCGCCGAGCCAGACATACAGCGAGGCATCATCGGCAAGAGAGCGCTCGGTAAGATCGATCCATCGCCGACACCACGTCGCGTACGTATCCGGTGGACGCTTCTCCCCCATCACCATGTTGTAGGGTGGATCATGTACAGCCAGCGCGGCGGCATCAGCTGACTCGCACAGCCTCTCGACGAAACCCGCATCGGCGGCATCACCGCAGCCAACGATATGACCCGAGGTGCCGTCGCGCCAGATTTCACCCGGCTGCACCCGGCAGTGCGGCAGCAGGCGAGTGCGGAGATCGGGATCGGACAGGTCGAGCGGGGCTGTCGGAGTTTTCGCCATGGCGCCAACGTACGGCGTCGCATGCGATGATCAACTAAAACAGCGTCCCGCCAAAAAAGACCGTCACGTCCGTCAGCGTAATCTCAACGGGCCCGATTTCGGATCGACCGCCGCTGACGGCGACCCCGACATGCCAGTGCGGTGAGAACTCATAGCCGCCGCCGACAAGATAACCGAAGCCCGCATCGGCCGGACAGGTCGCCCCGGTATCCCACTCGGCTGCGCCGGCTCCCAGTACGGAGAACAGGCCATAACCACCGGCGCCGTAGAAATGGAACCAGGCCACACCATAGAACGTGTGCGACAGATCAAGCGATTCATTCTCGAAACTGTTGATGGCAACGAGACCGGTGACCATGTCCCGGTCGTTCCAGCTCCAGCCCAGGTAGCCCATCGAAAACACCGCCGCGTTGTCGCGCTCGACCTCCTGGCCGAGTACGCTCACGTCCATGTCGGTCTGCGTGCTGCTGTATGGACTGATACCAACCCCGGTTCCGATTACAAAACCCTTGCGGTAACCGTCGAAACCAAACGCACTGGCACTCAGCAGTACCAGACAGCCGGCGAGCAGACTGATGAGTCGATGCATGACACCCTCCCTCCAGGGAGTAAAGTTGATGTACGCGGGGTCATCCCCCCATTGGCGATTTCCATCGCCCGTTTTCACGTTACGAAAGTAAGATAGGATTGACTATGATTTAGTCCAGTGCTATCTTCGGAAATCGACGACAATTTTGTCGCCGATAGAAAGGAGGTAGCATGGCTGAACGTCCCGGCTGTGCCCGTCCCGGCACGGTGGTGCCCGCCGCCGACACCGAGACATCCGCAACTTCAACTGATTCCCCCCAACAGGAGGTGCCCGGCATGTCCGTTATGGTAGGCCGTCCGGCGCCCGATTTCGAGGCGCCCGCATATCACAAGGGAAGCTTCACCAATATCAAGTTGTCCGACAACTTCGGTAAGTGGACGCTTCTCTGCTTCTATCCCGGCGACTTCACCTTCGTCTGACCGACCGAAATAGCGACGGTCGCCGCTTCGTACAAAACCCTGACCGAACTCGATGTCAACGTGCTCGCCTGTTCGGTCGACTCACATTTCGTGCACAAAATCTGGGACGAAACCGAGCTGTCGAAAATGGTCGATGGCGGTGTCCCCTTCCCGATCCTCTCCGATTCCGGCGGACAGATCGGCCGCCTGTACGGCGTCTACGATGACCAGGCCGGGGTCGAGGTGCGGGGTCGGTTCATTATTGATCCCGACGGCGTCATCCAGGCCATGGAGGTCATGACCCCGCCGGTGGGACGCAACTTCCCCGAGACAATCAGGCAGATCAAAGCCTACCAGCATGTCCGCGCCACCCAGGGCGCCGAGGCCTGTCCGGCCGAATGGCAGCCCGGCAAAGAGACGCTGAAACCGGGACCGGATCTGGTCGGCAAGGTCTGGAAAGTCTGGAAACTGGAGCAGGCTGGATAGCACTATCCCCGCGCTCATACCGATACACAAAACGGCCGCCCAACAGGGCGGCCGTTTCTTTTCAGGAACGTCGCTTCAGGTCCTAAAATGCTACGGCGCTGATCATCACCGAAAGCGTCGACTGCGAGAAGTTGCCCTCAAGACCGGGGATCTCACTGAACGTCGTCTGACCGCCGGTCCAATACAGACCGATCTGCGCGTGCGGCGTAAATTCGTAGCCGATTGCCGCCAGCCAGGCCGCCCCGTAGTCATTCGGATTGGTGTAGTCGGTATCGAAATAGCTCAGGCCGGCGCCAATTGCCGTGAACAGCGACGCCCCCCGACGGCCCCAGTAGCGATACCAGCTGACCGTCCCGACTCCCTGGGCGAATTGCACCTCGTAGAGGAAGCCATCACCAAACAGGTCGATGTTCGCGATCGAATAGACGCCGACATTCGATTCGAGCACCAGCAGGTTGTGCTCATCGAGACCGAAGCCGATCATCAGGTGTCCGGCCAGACCCGGCTCGTTGCCCTCGAGCGTACCGAGGAAAAAGTCATTGCCGAAACCATCGCCGGCGGAAACATCGACGGTCGTCTTGATCGAGGAGGCGTAGCCGAGCCCGCCGCCAAACACGAAGCCTTTGCGCTCACCATCGAAGGCGTTGGCCGGGGAGATCAAAATCGCTGCAAGAATCAGGGTAAAGGTTGCTGCCGTTTTCATCGCGTGTCCTTTCTGAATAGCGTTTCATGTGCTGCTATTCAGAGACGCGCAGAAAATGGTGCAAAACAGTCAATGTTTGTGAGCGTGACGGCTACCGCACAAACCGGCTCGGATCGGTAATCGACGCCGACAGGGCCGACGCTGCCGCGGTAGCCGGTGAACAAAGCAGGTAATCGCCCCGTCGAGCGACATCGTCGGGCGCGCTTGTCCAGCCACCGGTCGAGAGGACTTTCTCGCCCTCGCCCATCGACGCCAGCATTGCCGCCACGTATGACTCATTGCCGGGCGGCAGCACAATAGCGCCGGCCTCGACAAAAATGCGAATAAGCCCCTTCTTGAGCGCCTCGAGATAGACTGCTCGCGAGGCCGGCAGGATAAACAACTGGCAGTCGCTGTGCACCTTGTTGCCCTTGAGCACCTCGGCAGCAATCCGCAAATCGTCGAACCGACCGTTGGTGCAAAAGCCCAGGAACACCCGACCGATCGTCACCCCCTCCAGCTCCTGGACCGGGCGCACGTTGGCCGGATCGGCGCCGTCGGCAATCTGCGGCAGCAACTGGTCGATCGATATCTGAAACATCTGCTTGTACTCGGCATCCTTGTCCGGCAGGATCGGCTTGTACGACGCCATCGTCCGACCGGTCAGGTACCGGCGGATTGTCGCATCATACGGGCAGGTCGCGCTGTGCGCCTCGATCGCCCGCGAGCAGCCGGCCAGGGTGAAGCGCTCGCTGATCGACATCTGCGAGACCACCGAACCGGCCAGTTCGAGCGCCACCTTGCGGGTCCCGCTTTCGGCCAGCTTCTTGACCAGAAACAGGGCGATATCGCGCGCATAGATGCCCCGCCCGCGACGGCCCGCGACCGCGACATAGACCGTCTCCGGCACTTCCAGATCGATCTTGCCGCGCGCCCATGTTTCAGCCAGCGCGGCCGTCGGGACAGTCCGGCCAAGGGCACTCACCGCGCCGAAACAGGTCGCTTCGGAGTCGGTTCCAAGCGACAAACTGCCGGGCACCAGGTGCCCGCGCTCCAGCGCCACCTGATTCACACCGCCTTCGCGAAGATCGTACAGGGCCCGGATGCCCTGTCGCTTGACGAATTCCCGAACCGAAGCGCCATCGGCGCAATCACTACCGTTACCCTGTCCCGGCGCCTGGTCCGGCGACAGCACGATCTTGGCCGAGTTCCACACATACTCCACACCCGCCTGGCGAAACTCCGAGACAACCCGGGCAACCTCGCCATTGACGATGACCACGTCCGGCTCCACCTCAACCATCGCCCCCACCTCGACCTTCTCGACCCCGGCCGCGCGGGCCAGGACCTTCTGGGCCACCGTCTGCTTGCCGTACAGCGTCGCCGCATGCGGGCTCGGCCGGGATCCGGGGAAGTTGAATTCAAGCTGTTCGAGTTTCAGGAAGGCCGGTTTCTCGCGGATGCCGTAGCGACGCCGCCAGTTGTAGAAGGCGGCTTTGGAGATACCGAGTTCGAGGCCGCACTTTTCGTCATCCCCGTATCGCTCCCAGAGATTGCGAATCTCCGACTCGGAGAACTTGGGCAGGGAATATTTCGGGATGTTCTTCTTGCGGCGCCAGTAAGCCACCAGGTACGCCGGCACGCCACCAAGCCGCTCACCGATCTTCTCATCGGTCTTGTACAGCTTCTGCAACTGCAGCAATTCGGCTTTGGTCGGTATTTTCTTCTTCGGGCTCACAGCTTGTCAAATTCCTTCTTGATGGCTTCGTAGACCGGATCAAGCGGAACCGAGACCACTTTGGTCTCTCCCACGACAAGCATAAACGAGGTGTCACCATTCCACCGCGGGACCGCGTGCATGTGCATGTGCTCGGGGATACCGGCGCCGGACGAGCGCCCGATATTCATCCCGAGATTGAGTGAGTGCGGTTTGATCGTCTTGTTGATGATCCGCACCGTCTCACGGGTCAGGGCAAACATCTCATTGCTCTCTGCTTCGGAGAGCTTCTCGAGCTTCGATGTATGCCGCTTCGGGCAGACCATGGCGTGGCCGGTGTTGTATGGAAACTTGTTCAGGATGACAAAACACGTTTCCCCCCGGTAAACGATGAGGTTCTTGACGGAGTCCGTTTTCGCCCGTAAGGCCTTGCATAACGGGCAGCCTTTCTCCTTCTTGGAAAGGACAAATGCAGACCGCCAGGGCGCCCAGAGAATTCGTTCGGCCATGATGGTCCAATATAGGCGTTCGAGGCAAAGCGACAAAGAGAAAAAATGACGCAGTTTGTGGCTATACTATTGCGATGTAAATAGTTGGGGCGATTGTGGAAAAATCGCGAAGCCGGCGATCCCTATCCCAACTTCTCCAGTCAGGCGATAGCTCGTTGTTGTTCAGGACATTAGGGCACGAGCTCGGTCGTGCGGCCACAACCCGCGTAACGTAAGGAGCGACATGCAGGAAAAGGTTCTTGTCATCGGCGGCACCGGGATGCTCGGTCTGCCCGTCGCAAAACGACTCAAAGCCGACAACTTCCAGGTGACGATCCTGTCATCACATCCGGAACGGGCCCGCGAAAGACTCGGCGATCGCTTCGACATTGTCGGCGGTGATGTCACCCGCCCGGAGAGCCTTCGCAAGGCAATGGACGGCTTCGAGTTGGTCTATCTCAATCTCTCTGCCAAACGCGATCCCGTGCTCTACGAGAAGATCGAGATCGGCGGTTCGGCCAATACCGCACAAGTCGCCCACGAACTCGGGATCAAGCGACTTATCACCATCACCGGGGCTTCATCCAAAGGCGAAGAGCGCGGGGTGGTCTTTCTCGATGCCAAAGTACGCGCCGAACGAGCGATTATCGATTCCGGTGTGCCATACACCATCATGCGGGCATCATGGTTCTTCGAGTCCCTGCCCCACTTCGTCCGCGGCAACAAACTGACCATACTCGGTAAGCAGCCTATCCCCCGGGCCTGGCTGGCCGCATCGGACTACGCTGCCCAGGTCAGCGCGGCGTATCGCACCGACGAGGCCGCCAACAAGTGCTTCTATAATCTGGGACCGGAGAAAATCACGATCGGCGAGGCGGTCCGGCGGTACCGCGATGCTCACCACCCGGACAAGAAGATCAGTACACTTCCGATTCCGCTGGTGAAGTTCGTTGCGTTTTTCACCCGTAGTCGGACCACCCGAAACACGGCACGCTTCTTCGAGTACTTTGACAGTCAACCGGAGGACGTCGACGCGAGCGAAGCAGACCGCATGCTCGGTCCCAACACCACCACGCTCGATGACTGGCTGCGGTCCGCTCGCTGACCTACAGCCCCATTGCCTCGCGCACCAGTACCGGCGGAATCGCTCCTTCACCGAGCAGGGCATCGTGGAAGCTGCGCTCAGAGAAGTCCGAACCAGCCTGCCGCCGGTAGTCATCGCGAAGCTTCTGGATCATGACCTTCCCGAGCAGGTACGACATCTGCACGGTCGGGGTGAGGGTATACCGGCGCACCTCGGCGCGAATGAACCCGGTCTGCGCTTCGGTTTCCACGCCAAGCGCCTCGACCATCCAGTCGACGCATTCCTCGTACGTGAATTCACCCGTATGCAGCTTCACGTCGGCTATGATCCTTGCTGCGCGGAACCGAATCCCCCGCAAAATGGCCAGCCACATGGCCGGGTCTTCGTCGCCATACAGCCCGGCATGATACATCATCTCCTCGCTGTATAACGCCCAGCCCTCGATCAGCAGGATGTTCTGCTGCCACGTGCGCACCGGATCATCGGTACGACCGGCCAGTTGTAGTTGCAGGTGATGGCCCGGGTAGGCCTCGTGCACCACCGAGCTGCGGAAGCCACGGCGATGAACGTAGCGATAGCGCGCTTCGATTTGACGACGGTCGAGGTCTTCGGGGATCGGCCGGACATAGAAAAAGCCCACCTGCTCTTCCGAAAACGGCCCGGCCGGCTCATAGGCAATACCGGAAACCAGGGCTCGAAGATACGCCGGCGTCTGGACAACTTCGATCGGCGCGATATCGGCGGGGACCGTGATGATGTCATTCTGCTCGAGCCAGGTCTTGACCTGGTTAACCTCCCAGTCGTAGTAATCAAGCACATCCTGGCGCGTGAACGACGCCGGCACAAACACCGAGTCGGCGCCTTCCTGGTGCTGGTTCTCGACATAGGCGAGATAGTCGGTGTACTCCGCCTGGACATCAGCCAGCAACCGCTCGCCGAGCCTCAAGAGCGAATCGGCATCGATCTCGAGCAGGTGACTGTGCGACAGGATATAGTTGAAGTCCTGTTCACCAACTGCAAACGCACGGGGATCATCACGCTCAACCTCGCTCAGGTAGATGCTGAAGTCGTTCATTGCCTCGCGCGCGGCGGTGGAGAACTTCAGGATATCATCGGCCTCCTCGGGAAACTGACGCATCAACTCGCCCGCCACCGTCTTGTAGAAATCGATCCCGTCGGCAAGTGACTGCTGCGCGATCTCGATATAAACCGGCGGCGCTTTCTTGATATTCTTCTCGGCCGTCTCCATCAGCTTCGGCACTCGCTTCATGCGCTCCAGAATCTGGAACATCCGCGCCGCCAGCGGCGCATGCCGCGACGTCATTAGCGAGTGGACGCCCTCGATCGCCTGGTCGACATACAGCTGTGGTGATTTGCGATGCCAGCGGATGCGGTCGAGATCGTGCAGCTTCATGTTGATGTTCGATTCGATCAGCCGGTAGTTGATCCGCTCGTGCGGTGTCAGGTCGGCTCGCTGGAACCGGCGCAGCTTCTTGTGATAACTGCGCAGGGTGCCGATCATGTCCCGTACCGAACCGGAGGAATAGTCGGCCAGCAGGTAGTCGTATTCATGAACGCCCATCTGCGTCGCATGGACCGGGTCGAACTTCTGCAAATCGACCAGCACCTCGCGGCAGAGTCGGGTGAAATCAGCGTTTTCGGCAATCGCCGGTGTGCCCCCCAACAGTCCCCCGCCCAGTATAACGAGCAGGGACAGCACGAACTTCCGAACCATGTAGCCTCCTTCAAAACAGGCCGACAATATGTCCGCATTGTCGACCCGGCGCAAGCTGCATTATTATCGATACAGCATACTCACCAGTTCGATATGCATGGTGTGTGGAAACATGTCGACCGGTCGCACTTCCGGCAGCTGATACCCGTGCTGCCGAAGCGTGGCGGCATCGCGCGCGAACGTGGCCGGATTGCACGAAATATACAACAAACGCGGCGGCGCCAGTCCCAGCAGACGCTTGAGCGCTTTCGGGTGCAGTCCCGCGCGCGGCGGATCGACAATCACCACCTCACTTTCTGTATCGTCACCCGACAGGCGATTCAACAGGTCTTTGACGTCCCCCTCGTAGAAAACGGCATTCGTGATATTGTTGATCGCGGCGTTTTCCCGTGCGGCCGCCACCGCGTCGGGCACCAGCTCAACCCCCGTCACACGGCCGCACCGCGCCGAAGCCAGGATCCCGATCGAACCGGTGCCGCAATACAGGTCGAGCACATGCTCATCGCCGCGAAGCTCGAGCATGTCGAAGCCGATTCGGTAGAGCTGTTCGGCCTGGCGGCTGTTGGTCTGGAAAAACGAGTTGGCCCGAATGCGAAACGTAAACTCCTCCAGCCGCTCTTCCACATACCCCGAACCGTACAATACCCGCTCGATCTCACCGGTGGCGATATTCGATTTCTGACCGTTTTGGTTGTGCACGATCGTCACAATTTGCGGAAACGCCTCGGTCAAACCGCCGACCAGGGCGTCCGGCTCCGGAAACTCGCCGTAGTTGGTTACTACATTAACCAGCACCTGCCCGGTGTTTTTGCCTTCACGAAACACTACAAATCGCATGTAGCCGGTGTGGGCGCCGACATTGTATACCGACAGTCCCTTCTCCGCCACATAGCGGCGAAGCCAGTGGGTGATGTCGTTGACCACATCCGAGGCCAGGTAACAGTGCTCCAGATCAAAGACCCGGTCCCAGCGGCCGCGTTCGTGAAGGCCGAGCGTGAACCCGCTATCCTCGGCGGCGTTGAACGAAAACTCCATCTTGTTACGATAGGTGAACTGATCCGGCGAGCCGACCACATCATGCACGGTCACATCCTCGAGCTTGCCGATCCGTTCGAGACACTGCCGCACCTGGTCCTTCTTGAAAATGAGTTGCTGCTCATAGGCCAGGTCCTGCCAGGTGCAGCCGCCGCAGATGTTCACATGCGAGCAGCGGGCCGGGATGCGCAACTCCGATGGCCGCAGGATCTCACGCACCACCGCCTGGTTGTAGCGCGGCTTGGAACGGGTGATCTCGGCCAGGACACGCTCGCCCGGAAGGCCACCCTTGCAGAAAACTACTTTACCGTCGAGACGGCCGACCGACTTGCCGTCAAACGCCAGGTCATCGATTTCCAGTTCAACCAGTTTGGGACTCATAGGCCCTGCCGTTCCGTGTGGATCATAGTGCTTATACGCAAATGGCGGGGTGCGTTTCGGACATATCAGGCAGCCAGGATGCGGCGGATTACATTGATGTTGCCCAGGTGCAGTGCCTCGTGAACCGACAGAAACTCCAGCGCCTCGGCGAATGAACTCAACCGATCACCGCCGGTGACTGTTATCGTCTCGGGGTATTTGCGGTCGGCGAGACGGTCGAGATCGGCCCGGGTCGTGTCGATCAGCGCTTGCAGGCGTTCGCGCGCCCGGTCGTAGCTCGGGGTTGTGTCTGACCAGTTGGCCGGCGAGGTCCCTTTACCGAAGGAATCAAACCACTCGAGGCCGAGTGGTGGCTCTAGGCCACAGCGACGGTAGAGCAGCGAGGCCTGCACCACCACCAGGTGACCGGCCTGCCAATGCAGGTTGTTGCGAAGGCCGGGAGCGATTGTCTCTTTGATCTCGGCGGGCGCGGCGTCAAGGCTCTCCATACACAGGTGGCGGAAGCGTGCAAAGCGGTCGAATGCGCGGGCAATTTCAATCATCGACCCCATTCCCTCCTACACGACTTTAATCACAAAGAACCCGGCCACCAGCAACAGGACAAATGCGATCGCCAGCCAGTCGAAGTACCTGTCGATAAACAGCGTGATCCGCTCGCCGTACTTTTCATACAGAATGCCGATCAGGCCACCGACGAAAAAGAAGCGTGCGGAGCGACTGATGACCGACGCCAGCACGAAGACGAAGAAGTTCATCTCGAAGAAGCCGGCGGCAATCGTAAACACCTTGTACGGAATCGGCGTGAACCCGGCGACCCCAACCGCCCAGGCCCCGACCCGCACGCCCCCGATCTCCTTCTCGTCGAACCAGAATCGCGCCGTCGCGAGCATCTCCTCCGGGTTTCCACCGGACATGGAGGCAATCAATTCCAGTATCTTCGAGCCGATCAACTCAAATGCGCCATAGCCGATCGCATACCCGAGCATGCCGCCGATCACCGAACCGACCGAGCAGAGCAACGCGAAACGTACCCAGCGACGGTGATCGCCCATGCAGAGCGCGATGAGCAACGGATCGGGAGGAATGGGGAAAAACGACGCTTCCGCCAACGACAAGAAAAACAGCGCCGTACGGCTGTGCCGCGATTTGGCCCAGTGGAGGACCCAGTCATAGAGAGCTCGGCTCCACCGGAGCGGCGCCGTCAAAAGTCGTACCATCGATATAGTCGCCGTAGGCTTAGGTGCTTTCCTGTTCGAGCGGCATGACTTTTTCGACTTTCAGCCGAAGGATGCGGTTGTCCTGTTTGGCCAGAACCGTCAGGCGGGCATCGGCAATCTGCACCGCCTCATGTTTCTCCGGCACATGCCCGACCGTATCGATAAACAGGCCGGCCAGCGTGTCGACATGTTCCTCGGGCAGGTGGACCCGAAGCAGTTCATTCAGTTCGCCGGGCCAGACCGTGCCGTTGGCGTACGCAACCGTCTCCGAATGCTTGACCAGCGGCGCCGCCTCAAAGTCATACTCATCCTGTATCTCGCCGACCAGCTCCTCGAGGATGTCCTCCAGGCTGATTATCCCGTCGGTCCCACCGTACTCATCGAGCACGATCGCCAGGTGGTTCTCGCCTTTCTGGAATTCCTTGAGCAGCTTGGGCAGCGGCATCGAATTGGGCACAAAAAACGGCGGCCGAAGGACTTTGTCCAGTGCGAAATCTTCCTGGCTGATCCCCAGGGTCAAAAGGTCCTTGACATAGATGACACCAATAACCTCATCGATATTCTTGTCGTAGACCGGATAGCGGCTGTAGCCCTGCTCGCGGATGACATCCATCATCGTCTCGAGCGTCTCGCTCTTCTCGAACGCTATCACATCGGTCCGGGGAGTCATCGCCCGCGACACCGCCGAATCGGCAAAATCGAACACGGAGCGGATAAACTCCCGCTCGGTCTCATCAAACACCCCCTGCTCCTTGCCCTCAATCAACATCTGGTTGATCTCTTCCTCGGTCGCAGTCGCCTCATCCGCGCCCGATTTGACACCGAGCAAACGAACGATCAGGGCCGCCATGCCGGAGAGCAGACGGGAAAAGACCGAGGTCACCCTGATGAACAGGTGAATCGGTCGCGCCACGATTCGGGCGTAACGCTCGGGAAAAGCCAGCGCGAGATATTTGGGGACCAATTCGCCGATCACCACCGAAAGTACGGTGATGGCGATGACGATCAGGACAACCGAAATCGGCCCTGCGTAGGTCTGGATCAGCGCGACCGGAATGTACTCGACCAGCACAGCCAGTTCCTTGACCATTGTCGCACCGGAAAACACGCCGACCATGGCGCCGACCAGCGTAATACCGACCTGGATAGTGGCCAGAAACCGCTCCGGTTTCTCCCGCAGCCTCAGGGCACGGGCGGCGCCCGGCTTGCCCATTTCGATCTTTTGACGGAGACGAGATTTTCTCGATGCAATTACCGAGAACTCAGACAGCGAAAAGAAGCCGTTGGCAAGAATGAGCAGAAAAATAGCCAGTAGTTCAACCCAGACAGGAACGCTCATACTCGTACCGCTCCCCCGCGTAATCGTCCGGGACTACTACCGGCTTGATCGCTCAGATCGGTGGCCTTATCGTGCATAGCCCTGATAGACAGCCTGCTGAGCTTGCTCCTTGAGTTTGGCAATCCGCTTCTCCACCGGCGGATGGGTCGAGAAGAGATTGCTCAGTCCTTTCCCGGATAGCGGATTGGCAATCATAAGATTTGCCGTACCCGGGCGATCGTCAAGGTTCAATCGATACGGCGCCCGGTGAATCTTCTCCAGCGCCGAGGCGAGTTGCAGGTGACGGCCGCCCGGGGCGCCCATCCGCCCGCCGATCGCATCGGCCTTGTACTCCCGCTGCCGTGAGATTGCGGTCTGCAGCAATATCGCCATGATCGGGGCGAGAATAGCCGTCACGATCAGAGCCAGCCCACCCCCGCCGCGCTCATCACCGCGGCCAAAGCCACCAAAAATCGCTCCCCAGCGGGCAATCGAGGCAAGAATGCCGATCGCCCCAACCAGCGTCGCGGCGATCGTGCCGACCAGCATGTCCCGGTTGCGCACATGGGCCATCTCGTGCCCCATGACACCTTCGAGTTCCTCACGGGTCAGCATCTCCAGCAACCCCTCGGTCGCGGCCACCGCTGAATTTTCCGCATTTCGGCCGGTGGCAAAGGCATTGGGGGCCTTAGATGGGATAACGTACACTTTCGGCATCGGCATCCCGTTCACGGTCGAGATATTGCGCACAACATCATACAACTGACCGGGTTTGCCCCGATCAGTCGGCGCGACTTCCTTGGCGCGATACATCTTGAGGACGAGCTTGTCCGAGGCCCAGTAGGTGAAGAAATTCATGGCGGCGGCCACCGCAAACGCCAGAATCAGCCCGTTTTGGCCGCCCAGCAGGTAGCCGATGGCCATGAACAAGACCATCAGGGCCGTCATCATCATAAACACCTTCACCGTGTTCATCACCGAGTTTCCTCCATAGGGGTGTGCGACTGTTGCTGTCGCTGCGAACGCCTGAATTCATCCGCTTCTAATAGCGAAAATCCGAGGCTAAAGTTCCCAAAATCGGCAGCACCGGCGACCGATTCGGACCGCCCGCCGATCATCCACATACCTCCCTCAACGTACCCGGCTGCGCTTGCCGCGCCCGAACGAGATGTTCTCATTGGAGTAGGAGCTTTCCGGTTCGGGCGCCTTCTCGTCATCGTCCTCGGATGCCGACACCGGCCCCGGTTCGGACTCGGACTTTTTGGCCTCCGCCGCCGCTTTACCCCGACGGTGCAGGCTCCGCCCGAATGTCATCGCCGGCTTTTCTTGCTTCTCCTGCTCCTCAGCCTCATCGCCCCCGTCTTGCGGTTCGGGCGACGGTTTGGCTTCAGGCAACTTCCGCTCGGCTGATTCCGGTCGCTTATCTTCGGACGCGGCCGGCTCAGGCTTCGGTTCGGGCCGCTCGCTGGGCTTCTCGTCAGCTTTCGGCTCCGGCTTCTCGGGCTTCTCCTGTTGCTGCGGACCCTGCCTCTCTTCTGACTTTTCAGGCTTGTGCGATCGCTCCGGCTTGGGCGCCGGGGCCTCTTCTATTCGTTCAGCTTTCGTCGCAGGAGAAGGCGACTGCGGCTCCGGTTCGGGGCCTCGCTCGGCCCTCTTCGGCTCAGCCGGTTTTGGCTCCGGACGAGACTCCGTGCGAGCCGGCTCATCACTTCGCTGGCGCTTGTCTTCCCGGCGCTTGTCGTCACCGCTCGTCGGCGTGGCTTTGTCGTCACGACGCCCGCCCTCACGCCCACCTCGCTCGGGGCGTTGCTGGCGACGGTCCCCGCGCCGCGACGATTGCCGCTCGGGCCGTTCGCTCGAGCGTCGCCCGCGACGGTTGTCGCTGCGCTCCTCGCCCTTGCCCGTCTCGGTTGCGGCTTTGCGCGTGGAGCGACGGTCGCTGCTGCGGTCGCCGCTGCGGCCGCCGCGACGGCCGCCCCTGTCATCACCGGAACGATCCTTGCGATCACTCCGCGGCCGGCGTTCCGAACGAGTCCGGGCGCTGGCGGCCCGGGCGCCCTGTCGGCCGACCGTCTTGAATTCGAATGTCTCGCCGATCACCGCCGCTGCAACTCCATCGCCGGCAACATTCACCACCGTGCGCAACCGATCGAGCAGCCAGTCAACTACCAGCAGCGTCGAAAACGCAGCCATCGCCTCGCGCGGATACCCGGCAATCGAGCAAACCGCAATCAGGCCCCAGAGCGCCGCATTGGGCACCCCGCCGAGCGCCATCGAGACGATCAGGGCGCCTATCAGAAGCTGGGCAATCTGAATAAACGACAGCCCGACCCCGGCCGCCTGGGCGACAAACACTGCGCCAACCGCAAGAAACAGCCCCGAACCGTTCATGTTCAGGCTCATACTGAGCGGCAGCACAAACGATCCCGCTCGCTCATCGACTTCGTTGCGCCTGACGACATTGTCGTACGTTACGGGCAGCGTGGCCGACGATGACGCCGTGCCGAAAGCCGTCCAGAATGCCGGCAGCATCTCACTGTAGTACTGCACCGGCGAACGCTGCCCGAACATCTTGAGGAAGATCGGCAGCACGATAATGAACTGGATCGCCAGGCCAACCAGGATGACCAGACTAAAGGTCCCGTACACCGTGACCAGTTCATCGAGCGTGCCCCGATGATTGGCGACCACGGTGCCAACCAGCACCCCCAGACCGATCGGCGCCACGACCATCAGCCAGGTCAGCATCTTGAGCAGCAGTTCGCGCAGATCTTTAAAGAAGGAGAGAATCGTCCGTCCGCGCACACCTCGGGTGGTCAGGACGATACCAACTACAATACTCACGACTACCAGCCCGATATAGCTGCCGCCATCGGCGGCCTCAATCAGATTGCGCGGGATCAGCGATGACAGGAAGTCGCCGAACGAGCGCAGCTTTTCCGGCATAACTTCCAGCGGAATCGGCGACTCGCTCACCCGCATGCCTCGCCCCG
Organism: candidate division GN15 bacterium; assembly: GCA_014727815.1. Lineage (GTDB taxonomy): Bacteria > Zixibacteria > MSB-5A5 > GN15 > FEB-12 > WJMS01. The sequence continues at coordinate 4,564 of WJMS01000356.1, read as the reverse complement.
GTCCGAATACAAACGCGAGGATCAGGCCGATCGCAACGGCGATCCCGGAGGTCGCGACAAAGAAGCCGATTGTCTTCATAGCCGTCCGACCAAGCTTGCGGTAATCTCCCAGAGCAGTGATGCCAACGATGACGGTAGTCAGGATCAGCGGGAAAACGATTATTTTGAGTGCGTTGAGAAAAAGGTCGCCGACAAAATCGAGGGCGAGAATGGCGCCGGGCAAAAACCAGCCAAACAGGGCGCCGACAATGATTCCCAAAAGAATCCAGTATGACAGATGTTGTGATGGTTGATCGTTCATAAGCTTTCGATGCGGTCTTGGTCAGTGGTCACCGGCCCGCGGTGTATCTTCGACCGACCGCCCTTCAGGGATTTGCTTTCCTCGTGTTTCGGTTTGTCCGGTTCCAATCGGTTAAGCGCTGTCAAACAATGTGCCTGGGGGAGCAACCGCAACCGACGACCGGAGTTACATTATAGCCGTTCATGATAGAGACAGCCCGCCGTATCCGCAAGCGCTTTTTCCCCGGCCGTGATCCGGCGCAGGGAAGTACGTGCTTGTTGCCCAGCACCTTAGAGGCGCAGATCACGGTTCAACCGTTCGACATCCTCCCGGTCACCGATCAGTACCAGGATATCCCCCGAGTTCAGCACCGTCTGCGGCCCCGGATTGATCACCATCCGCTCACCCACTTTCTTGATCCCGATGATAGTGACCCCGTAGGTGCGCTTGAGCCCCGAATCGAGAATCGATTTGCCGTCGAGATCCGCATCGGTCGGCAGGGACAGCTCCTCGATTATCAGGCCGTCGTTGGCGAAACCGGTCATCTGCACGAAATCGACCACGTTCGGCCGGGTGGCCGCCATCGCCATGCGCACGCCGCCGAGAATATGCGGGATGACCACGTTGTTGGCGCCGGCCCGAATGAGCTTCTTCTCGCCACCCTCGAAATCGGCCCGGGCAATGATGGTCAGATCGCCCCGCATATGCCGAGCCGTCAGGGTCAGATAGACATTCAAGGCCTCATCCGGCAGCGTCGAAATCAGGGTCCGGGCCGTATCGATACCCGCCTTGTGCAGCACGTCCTCTTCGGTGGCGTCACCCTGGATGAACAAGTACCCCTCGTGCAGCAGGTGGTCAACCGATGTGTCGTCCTTTTCAATAACCACAAACGGCACCTGCTGTTTGGCGAATTCATGGGCTACCCGTCGCCCCACCCGACCGTATCCGGCCACAATGAAATGGTTGTCGAGTTTCTTGAGCGCCTTTTCCATCTTCCTCCTGGCTACCAGTTCCCGAAACTGGCCCTCGATGATCAACTGGCCAACCGCAGCAGCAACGAATCCGCCGAGCGCGACCCCAAACACGATCAGCATGATTGTAAACAGCCGGCTCTCGTCGTGCAGCTCTCGCACCTCGCCGAAGCCGACGGTCGACAAGGTGATGATAGTCATATAGAGGGAGTCGAGCATCCCCCAGTCTTCCAGGTACATGAATCCGACCGTGCCGACCGTGATGATGAACAACGCCATCACCAGGGCCGCCCGCAATTGTTGCGCCGCGGTCAGCCGGTCTGTCGTCTGATATGCTGCCATTGTACAGGATGAAAATGTACCGGGATCGTGTTCGGACACCACTAAAAAGTTGCCCCCCTCGGGGCGCTCCCGGCTCGCGGCACGGTTGTTGTTGACTCTGCCGGCCGAATCGCGTACCCAAAGCAGAATGACCGCCGATACAAAGAAAAAGAGTCCGCTGGTCCGCTTTGCCTGGTACCACCTGCCGGTTATCCTGTACGCCACCCTGATTATCGTCGCCTCCTCGATTCGGGATCTGGCCACGCCCCAGGTGCGCTTCCTGGCTCTCGATAAACTGGTGCATTTCATTGAGTACTCGATATTTGCCTTCATCACCTTCCGCTCCTTCTCCCATCTCGGCCCGCGCGTCAGCCTCAATCTCGCTTATCTGCTCTGCGTGCTGTTTGTCTCAATCTTCGCCCTGCTGGACGAATTCTACCAGAGCTTTATCCCCGGCCGGGTCATGGACATCAAAGACCTGGCCATGGATATTGGCGGGGCGGTGCTGGTCGCCACCTTCTTCTGGCTGCGTCGTCGACGACTATCCACGGGCGCCTGAGCGTACCCTTTTGGCACAGTGGCGAACGGGCATAATGCCTTGACAGACAGGCGTTATGTGCTATATTTGAAACGGTCTATGTGGGGATAAGCTTGCCCTGCGTACTTACTGCAACGCTTACCTTATTCCTGTTTTTTGGTCTGACATACTGGCTCGAAATAGAACCGGTAAATAATGGAACGTCCTGATACCGATGGTAACCGCCGCTCGGTTGCCGCGCTGTACGACTGTCGCCCCGCCGGGGTTCGCCTCGCGGTGCGTCATTGCCCACCGGTGCTCAGCTCATCGGGAATCGCTCGTCAGGACGGCTGAAAATGAACACGGGTCACATTGCATAGAAAACAGACTCTACCAATCTCGTTGAGGTCTAAGATTAGGAGACACGTATGAGAAAGTTACTGCTGATTGCAGCCCTTGTTATGGTGTTCACACCGCTGGTATCCGCACAGGAGTACTCGATTACCCTGGCCGATCCGAGTGGTGTCAACAACGAAGGGCAGATTGAAATCGGCTCTACCGTCCTCTTCCCGCTCGAGTTCAACATCGACGGGAGTATCGGGGGCGGCCGGCTCGCCGGTTTTTCGAACGCCTTCCACATCTATTCCCCCGGCAACGGCAATGCTGCCTGGGAAAATATCGTTCCGTACTTCGATTCTACCTGGGTCGACAACCCGCCCTTCTTCGTGGTTGCCGACAGTGTCTACCGACCGACCGGTTCGGGCGCCGACACCATTTCATTCTCGGCTGCCTCGATCGGCAGTGGTATCCAGGTACCCGCGGAAGGCTTCTCCGATACCGTCCTGTTTATCCAGGTCGATATCCCCAACAACCCGGAACTGCACAACACGGTGATTTGCCTCGATTCCGTACCGACGTTCGATCCCACCAACAACTGGGTGTGGAGTGACGGCGCCATTCCGGGCAATGACCTCTTCCCGACTTTCTCCGGCGCACATTGCTACACAATCATTGATCCTAACGCACCGACCAACCAGGCCCCGATCATTGAATCGCAGGCCGATACGAGTGTCACCGAAGGCGAAACGCTCGAATTCACGGTCAACGCGACCGATCCCGATGGCACTATCCCGGCCCTGAGCGCCCCAAGTATCCCCGACGGCGCGTCGTTTAGCGACAACGGCGATGGTTCCGGCACCTTCTCGTGGGCCACCGAAGCCGGCGATGCCGGCACGTACGAGGCGATCTTCGCGGCCACCGACGGTGAAGCGACAGTCGAGGATACGGTGCAGATTACCGTTGATCCGGCTCCGACCGCCCGTCTGCAGATCATCCACAACGCTGCCGACCCGGCCGCGGCGCTGGTCGATATCTGGGTGAACGGCGTTGTCTATAAGGAAGATGTTGCCTTCCGCACGGCCACGCCGTTCGAGGATGTTCCTGCTGGTGTCGAGTTGACCATCGGAGTCTCGGCCCCGAACAGCACCGACATTCTTCGCACCTTTAGTGCGACCCTGACGGAGAACACTGGTTACGTGCTTATCGCCAACGGTGTTCTGGACACAACCCAGTTCCAGTCCAACCCCGATGGCCGCAGCGCCGATTTCACGCTGTTCCAGCTGGCCGACGCACGCGAAGCGGGTGAGAACGCCCCCGATGTCGATTTCGTTGCCCTGCACGGGGTCACCGACGCTCCGACCGTCGATGTTGTCGCGCGCGGCTTGACCACTCTGGTCGACAACGCTGCCTATGGCGACATCACCCCCTATATCAACGTCCCGGCGACCAGCTACACGCTCGATGTCACCCTCGGCGACAACAACGATGCGATCGTGGCGTCGTTTGCCGCCGACCTGACCGGTCTCGACGGCGGTGCCGCAGTTGTGTTCGCTTCCGGTTTCCTGACCCCGGGCGATGATCAGAACGGCGAAGCGTTTGGTCTTTTTGCGGCCCTGCCGACCGGCACGGTCGTGGAATTCCCGCCGCTGAATCGACTGATCGCCGATCCGACTGAGCTGGCGTTCTCCGCCGTCTCCGGCGGTGGCGCAACTGCCGCCGACGTGCTGACTGTTACCGAGCAGTTCGGCCGCAATATCGATTTTGCGCTGGCCAACGGATCCTCCTGGCTGGTTCTGTCGGCCACCGACGGCACCACGCCGGCGACGATTGACGTCAGCGCCGATCCGGCCGGCCTGACTCCGAATGTGTACGCCGACACCATCGTGATTACTGCAACCGACGCCGACAACGACGTCCGGGTACCGGTCACGTTCACGGTGACTGAGGCCCCAAGTTTTGTGCTCACCCCCGATACCCTGTACTTTGAGGGAGAAGAGGGCGGCGCCAACCCGCCCGCCCAGACGGCCCTGATAGAATCCGAGGGCGATGACGTCCTCGTCGATATCTCGCCGCTGGCCGCCTACATTTCGGCGGACCCGACCACGTTGACCACGCCCGACTCCACCAGCATCAGTG
>WJMS01000355.1 GCA_014727815.1 candidate division GN15 bacterium | reverse complement strand
GACCCCTGAGCAGCTCCGCGAACTGGCCGACTACGGCGCCCGCATCGAGCAGCACTACAATCAGCCACAGGATATCGAGTGGGCGCTCGACCGCCGGGGACGGATTTTCCTGCTGCAGGCTCGCCCGCTCAAACTCGTCACGACCGACACGCCCAGCGAACCGATTGACACCTCCGGCTATGAGGTGCTCCGCTCGGACGGCGTGACGGTCTGTCCCGGCGCAGCGGTCGGGCATGTGGTCCAGGTTTCCTCAACCGACGATCTCCCCGGTGTACCCGACCGCGCCGTGCTGGTTACTCGCCAGCCCTTCCCCGGCCTGATCACCGTCATGGGACGCATCTCAGCGATCATTACTGAAATGGGCGGCCTGGCCACGCACATGGCGACACTCGCCCGCGAGTACCGCATTCCCACCCTGGCCGGTATCGATCGGCTCTCCGAATTGCCCCGGGAAGTACCGGTGACGGTTGACGCCACCGACGGCATCATCTACGCGGGCAACCTTCCCGACCTGGTTGCCGCCCGCCAGCCCGACTATGACCTGTTTGCCGACATGGACATCTTCCGCCTGCTCGAGGATCTGCTGGTTCATGTGGCGCCGCTGCACCTGGTCCAGCCGGCCGACCCGGAGTTCACCCCGGACAACTGCAAGACGCTCCACGACATCACCCGCTTTGTCCACCAGAAGTCGATCGAGGAGATGTTCTACGGCGGCATTCGGGTCGGTGATTCGACCCAGGTCTTCCATCGACTCAAGACCGATGTTCCCCTCACGGTCGACATGATCTACCTCGATCGCGAACTGCCCAAGTCACCGTCACGACGCGAAGTAGAAGATACCCGGATCGGCTGCAAGCCGATGGAGCAGTTCTGGGCCGGACTGCGCTCCGAGGGCTGGCCGCACAAAGCCCGCCCGAAATCGGGGATGTCGTTTCCGTCGGTGCTGGGCAAGCGCGGTCGCGAGTCGGGCTGGTCGGAAAACAGCTTCGCGGTGATCAGCCGCGAGTACATGGTCCTCAGCCTTCGCATGGGCTATCATTTCTCTACGATCGAGGCGCTGATGACCAACGACTCGAACAAAAATTACATTCGCTTTCAGCACAAACAGGGCGGCGCATCACTGCCGCGCCGCATTCGTCGGGTCAAAGTCATCTCGGAACTCCTGCGCCGACTCGGCTTCGTACACATGAGCAAAGGTGATTTCCTCTCGGCCAACGTCAATCACCTCGACGGTGACCGCATGGAGCAAATCCTCTATCTGCTCGGGCGCCTGACCGTCATGACCAAACAACTCGACATGGCCCTGTCGACCGACGAGATCGCGGTCTGGTACACCGAAGACTTTGCCAAGCGACTCGGCATCGGTCCCGGAGAGGAAACGGCATGAAAGTCGAGACGCCCGATCAGTCGGGCCCGCGACAACCCTCGTCAGATTTCGTCCAGCGCCTCTGGCCCATCAGTGTCATCCTCCTCACTGCAATACTAATCGTCGCCGTCTACATCTCGATCGCCGAAGACCGTCGCATGCGCGGCCAGTTTCGCATGTATGCCGGGCAGTACCAGCAGATGGTGGCCGATCAGGTAGCCGGCGATGTCGGCGAGAGCCTGCACGACATCTTTCGTGAGCTTCGCACGGTGGGCCGCATCGGAACCTCGTCGGCCACGACGCCGGAAAAGGCGATGGCCCTACAGGTCGCTTTGGACCAGTGGCAGGTCAAGGGTCTGGTGGAGATCGGATTACTCGGCGGCGACGGGACGCTGCTGATGTCGGAACGGGTGACACGCGAAGCACAGGCGGAGTGGCTCGGGCTGGCCGAGCTGTTGACCGCCCATCAGCACGACACGGCGCTGACCGGTTACATCGCCGGACAGGCGGTCACCGATCCAGGCGACACCACCCGTTATCTTCTGCGCGCCTACCGTTTCGACCGACCCGAACCGTCCACCTGGGCCTACGCGATAATCGATATCGCCTGGCTGGCCCGCTCGGTCCTTCGGGTCGGTGGCGCTGACTCGACCGGCTATGCCTACCTCATGGCCGGCGACAGCACCGTGCTCTTCCGGCCCGAGGGGGCCCCGCCGCCCCATGTCTCTCAAGCGATTGCCGGTGAAGAGAGCGCGCAGACGGCGATCGCCTGCTACGGCTGCGGGCCGGTCGAGCGATGGAGTGTCGTAGTCGCGGCGGCCGACCCGGCCACCCAGGCTATCCGCGAACACCGTACCCGCCGTCACGCCGCCAATGTCGCCATGGTGGTGGCGGCGGTACTGCTCATCTCGCTCGGCTTCTGGCAACAGCGACGAGTGGCGCGGCAGCTTCGCACGAGAATCGGCACGCAATCGGAGTTCCTCTCCGCCGTGCTGCAGGGCTCGGTCGACGCCATTATCTTCATCGACAACGACAACCGCGTCCGCGTCTGGAACCGGGGCGCCGAGATGATCTTCGGGTGGAGTGCCGATGAGATGATCGGCGAGAGCTTCCATCGCCTGGTCCCACCCGAACTCGATCCCAACGAAGAACTGGAGACCATTCGCGACGCCGTCTATCGCGATGGGTACATCCAGAACTACCAGGCCCAGCGAATCACCAAAGATGACCGGCGTATCACGGTTAATTTCTCGCGCACCCTGATTACCGACAACAAGGGTCAACCGCTCGGCAGCACGGCGATCCTCAAGGACGTGACCGAGAAGATTGAGATGGACAAGCAGTTGTACAACACCGAAAAGCTCGCCTCGATCGGTATCCTCGCCGCCGGAGTCGCCCACGAGATCAACAATCCGCTCGCCGTGATTCTCGGCTTCACCGATCTGCTCAAAGAGAAGTTCCCCGAGGATTCACCGGAGCGCGCGGACCTCACCATCATCGAAGAAACCGCCAACAACGCCAAGAAGATCGTCGAGAACATGCTCGGCTTCGCACGGGTCAGCGAGGGTCAAAAGGACACGGTGACGGTCAATGATGCTATCGATGCCGTGCTGCGGATCACTCGCCACAATATCGACACGGCCCGCATCGAACTGGTCACCGATGAAGTTCGCTCCAACCTGCCGGCCGTGGTGGGCGATCCGCGCGAATACCAGCAGGTGCTGTTCAACCTGCTCAATAACGCGGTGGCGGCGATGGAAGCCGATGGCGGCCGGCTGTCGATTGCCGCCTGGGCCGAGGAGGGGCAGGTGCACGTGCGCATCAGTGACACCGGCTCGGGCATCCCCGATCGCATCAAAAGCAAAGTCTTCGATCCATTTTTCACCACGAAAAAGGTTGGCGAGGGGACCGGACTGGGGCTATCATTGTCGTACGGGATCGTGCAGAAATACGGTGGTGAGTTGCGTTTTACCAGCCGCGCCCGGGAGGATTTCCCGGACCAGCCGGGCCGCACCACCTTCACCGTATCGATGCCGGTCGCGAATGATGGACACGCAGCCGAGGACGCAGGAAATGGCGCAGGCAATACTGGCCGTTGACGACGAACCGCACATGCTCATGCTGCTCGAACGGATCATCCGCGAGCGCACGCCCTACGAACTGGTCACCACCAGCAACTCCCTCGAGGTTCCGGATCTGCTGGCCGACCGTGGGTTCGATGTCATCATCTGCGATTTCAAGATGCCCGGCATGAGCGGCCTGGATATCCTCCGTCTGGTCGATGAGGACAATCGCGATGAAGCGGTCGTCCTGATCACGGCCTTCGGCTCGATGGAAACGGCCAACGAGGCCAAACAGCTCGGTGTCTTCGACTATCTCACCAAACCGTTCAAGAAAGAACAACTGCTGACCACGATCGCCAACGTCATGACCTGGCAGGAGGCGCGACGACAGGCATCCTCGGGGCAATTCGAACCGGCCATCTTTGACCTGGCTCCGGACCATTTCCAGGCAGCCTGGGTACGACGGGTGGCGCGACGCACCGGCGATGACAACCAGACGATAGCGAACGAAACCGGTCTGCCGGTCGAAACCGTCACGCAACTGCGCGACAACAACTCCGGAGGCGACCAGTGACCGAACGGATGCGTCAGATTCGAGCCGGCGACGTGATGATCCCGCTCGACCAGTACCCGCATATTCCCTTCTGGTTCACCCTGCGGCAGGCGATGGTCGAGATGGACAAGTCACAGTTGGATGTGGCCGGGCGCAAATCGCTGCCGAGAGTCGTACTGGTGTTCGACGAGAAGTACGAACTGATGGGCATGGTGCGCCGGCGCGATATCATGCGCGGCCTGGAACCACCCATCCTGAGGGAACGGCCGCTCGACGACCGTCGCCGGATGTTTGCCGCCGAGCATGCCGATAAGATCGAGGAGATGTCGTACGAGGAGATCTTCGAAGGCGTCAAGCAGCAGGCCGAAACCACCGTCAGCGACATCATGCTCCCGATCGAACACACCGTCGATTACCACGACCATATCTTCCGGGTGGTCTACGAGATGAACGCCACCGGCCTCGCTCTCCTGCCCGTGCTGCGCGATGACCAGGTGGTCGGAGTCATTCGCTCGGTCGATGTCTTTCGGGAGATCACCCGGGCGTTCCTGTAGCGTGTGGGCAATTCGCATAATCGTTTGCCCTCACTCCTGCTTTTCCCTTACTTACCCCCGGTCTTTTACTCACACTCGACGAATGTTGTCATTCGAGAAGAAATGTACTGCACAGTACAAGGAGCATAACGCGTGCGTTCACTCACACTGATCATAGCTGTCCTGATCGCAGCCGCAGGATTATTCCAATCCACTGCACAGGCGCAGCCGCGGACGGCCAATGACCTGCAGGCGCTCGAATCACTGAGCGATTCCTTCGAGGCGCTGTCCGACCGGGTTACGCCGGCTATCGTCCAGATTATCTCGACCGGCTACACCGCCGATCCGCGACCGACCGCCGGCGCCGCCAACCTGCTGACCAAGCAGCGTT
>WJMS01000354.1 GCA_014727815.1 candidate division GN15 bacterium | reverse complement strand
GTCGACTGCTGAAAGACGCCAAGCACCTCGTTGGTGTCGGCGGGGTTACGGTTTTCGAACGTGGCGCCCGACTTGGATTCCACCCATTCACCGTTTATGAAATTCTTGTAGACTGTTGGCGTCGCCATAACTGACTCCATCGCAAAGAGATATTCACAGCTCTCATTTTCTCATCAGGGGCGCCGGTCGGCACCGGACCTAACCCCGCACAGTAAGCCGTAAATATAGGATGTCGATAGGCAATGTCAACCGGTTTCACCCCGGAAAGGAGCCATTTTCGGCATACCGGACAACATGTTACGCCGGTACAAGCGACCTTGACCGAAACGCCGGATTGTTACAAATTTCACGTCGCCCGACCGCGAATCGGCGCTGGCAGTGGCCGAACAGATTTTTTCGAATATTTGTGGCTCGATCCGGGTTGGTAATCGTTTATATTGTAGCGATTTATAGGAGAGATTATGTACGGACTGCTGCTCGCGGGCTGGCTCGCCCTGCCCATCGCCCCCCTGAATCCGGTCGTCCAGGATACCCTGGACAATATGGCCCTGCATGTCACCGCCGGTGTCAATACCTCCAACGGTATCGTCGGAACCGGCCCCGATCTGACCGTCAAGTACGAGATGCTCGCCGTCCACCCGATCATTCTGCGGGGCGGGCTTGACTACAGGTTGGGACGTGTACGGTCTTCGTTATACCCCGACGGGACCTTCCACCAGGGACTGTTTGTCCTCGAAACGATATATTACCGCGGGACCAATCACCTGACCGGCTATCTCGGCCTCGGCATGGCCTGGGGATTCGGTCACTTCGTGCCGACCGCGATGACCGAGCAACGATTATTCGAGGAGGACCAGACGTACGATATCGATGTCGGCACGGATCTCGGGTATCGCATCACACTGGGATTACGTTATCAACGAAACTTCTCGCTCGAAATCGCCATCACCGAATTGAAACCATCGCTGGTATATCATAGCCGCCCCGAGCCGGGTGTCGATCGTATTCGACGGGAGACATTTCGCAATAACTCGTTCCGGTTGTCGGTCGGCTATGCCTTTACGTTGCTCAAATAGCGCTCGAGAAACTCGGAGCGAAATGCCGCGAACCGGCCGCGTTCGATAGCCTGCCGTATCCCCCGCATCAAGTGTTGGTAGAAGTAGACCGAGTGGTAAGTCGCCAGCACCATGCCGGTGATTTCCGACTGATTGTACAGGTGCCGGATATACGCCCGACTGTACCGACGGCAGACCCGGCAATCGCAGTGCTCATCGAGCGGGCGATCATCGCGAGCATAATCGGCGTTGCGATAGACCAGTGGCCCGGTTGACGTAAAGACCTGGCCGGTGCGGGCGTTGCGAGTCGGCAGGACACAATCAAACATGTCTACGCCGTACGACACCGCCATCAGGATATCTTCGGGGTAGCCGACCCCCATCAGGTAGCGCGGGCGATCCTCGGGCAGCAGCTCAATCGTATGCGCCAGCGTCTCCTCCATCTCCTGCTTCGACTCACCGACCGACAAACCGCCGATCGCGTTGCCGGGGAATTCGAGGGCGACAATCTGTTCGGCCGAAGTCGTGCGCAGATTATTGTAGACCGAGCCCTGTACTATTCCGAACAGCAGACGCTCTTCCCCGCTCTCTTGCAGCAGTTCGGTGTGACGGTTGCGCGATCGCTGCGCCCAGTCGTGCGTGCGACGAACACCATCGGCCGCCTCCTGCTCGCTCGCCGGGTAGGCGACACAGTGATCGAAGGCCATGATGATATCGGCGCCGAGCGCATGCTGGATTTCCATCACGCGCTCCGGTGTAAACAGGTGCCGGGAGCCGTCGATATGCGACGAGAACTCGACCCCGTGATCACCGAGCCTGGTACGGTCTTTCATCGAAAAGACCTGGTAGCCGCCGGAGTCGGTCAGGGTTGGTTTGTTCCAGCCGTTGAAGCCGGCCAGACCGCCCATTGCCCGAACGATATCATGGCCGGGGCGAAGATAGAGATGGTAGGTATTGCCGAGTATAATCTCGGCGCCCGCTTCCTCGAGGTCATCGGAAGTCATCGCTTTGACCGCGCCGGCGGTGCCGACCGGCATAAAGGCCGGTGTTTGAAAAACGCCGTGGGCGGTGCGCACTTCGCCGCGCCGCGCGGCGTGGTCAGTGGCCTTGAGGGTGTAGATAGATGCGTCAGCCAAGAATCTTGTCCAGTGCGGTTTGCAGGTCGGCGACACCGATCAGCTCCATATCAGTCGACCCAATCTGTGCCAGGTTGCTCTTGGGGAGCACCGCCGTTTTGTAGCCCAGCTTGCTCGCCTCGGCGATACGTCGCTCGATCATCGTCACACCGCGAAGCTCGCCGGACAAGCCCACCTCGCCAAGCACAAGCAGCCCGGAGCCGATCGGCCGGTTCTCCAGCGATGATACAATTGCCGCCATGACGGCGAGGTCGAGCGATGGTTCGGTGAGTTTCAGTCCGCCGGCAACTGATACGAAGACATCCTGCGTCCCCATCGGATAGCCGCAGCGTTTCTCGAGGATCGCCAGCAGCAAGGCGAGGCGTTTGCCGTCGATTCCCCCGGCCACCCGCTGCGGGTTGCCGTAGGCAGCCGAGGAGACCAGCGCCTGGATTTCGACCAGCAGGGGGCGATTGCCCTCGCAAATGCCGGTCACGGCCGCGCCGGTGCGCTGCGGCTGGTCGGAGTCGGTGAGAAAAAACGATGACGGATTGGCAACCTCGGCGAGGCCGTTCGAGGTCATCTGGAACAATCCGATCTCGGCGACCGAACCGAACCGGTTTTTGGTCACCCGCAGGATGCGGTACAGGTGCGCCGAGTCTCCCTCGAAATAGATGACCGTGTCGACCATGTGTTCGAGTACCTTCGGCCCGGCGATCATGCCTTCCTTGGTGATGTGGCCGACCAGATACAATGCGCAGCCCTCAGTCTTGGCGGCGCGGATCAACTGCGAGGCCGACTCGCGGATCTGCCCGACCGTTCCGGGGGGTGAGTCGAACTGCTCGCTGGCGACAGTCTGGATCGAATCGATCAGGACAATCGCGTAGTCGCCCGTGCCGATGAGTGAGACGATGTCGTTGAGTTCGGTGAGATTGATGACCGTGACATTGTCCCCGGCAACATCGAGCCGCTGTGACCGGACTTTGATTTGCGGCAGCGATTCCTCGCCGGTCACATACAGCACCGGCAGTCCGGCTTTCGAGTAGGCTTCGGCGGCCTGCAACAGCAGCGTGGATTTACCGATCCCCGGCTCGCCGCCGAGCAGGACGGTCATGCCGGGAAGGACTTTGCCGCCAAGGACACGATCGAGTTCGGCGATACCGCTGATGTAGCCATCGCGTTCTTCGCGTGTGATCTCGCTGATCTTGGTCGGGCGGGCGCCGGCCGGACGCGACGGGGCGCTTTTGCGGGTGGTGACTCGTTCTTCGATCAGCGTGTTCCAGGCCTGGCACTCGCGGCATTGCCCCTGCCACTTGGGATGTTCCGCGCCACACTGCGAACAGAAGTAGGCGGTTTTGACTTTGCGGCGGGTGGTCATCAACGCACCTGGATCGGACCGTCGGCCTGACCGCTGACGAACTGCTGCACGACTTCGTTGTCGCACGAACGGATTTCATCCGGTGTCCCCGCGAATTCTACCTTGCCGCGATAAAGCATGACGATACGATCGGCGATTTTGAAGGCTGAGGTCATGTCGTGGGTGACGGCTACCGACGTGACATGGAGCTTCTCGTTGAGATCGACAATCAGGTCATTGATGACATCGGCGGTGATCGGGTCAAGCCCCGTGGTCGGTTCGTCGTAGAGCAGAATCTCCGGATTGCCGGCAATCGCCCGGGCGAGGCCGACGCGTTTGCGCATGCCGCCGGAAAGCTCACTGGGCATCTTCTCGATTGCGTCGGTGAGACCGACCATCTCGAGTTTTTCGATCACCGCGTCGTGAATCTCGTCGCGCGACATCTCCCCGGCCTCTTTCAGGCCGAGACCGACATTCTCCCCGACCGCCATCGAGTCGAACAACGCCGCTGACTGAAAGAGCATCCCGAACCGTCGCCGCACCGGCACGAGATCGTCAAAGGACAGATCGGCAATATCCTGGCCATCGATTAGTATCCTGCCGGAGTCGGGTTTGATCAGCCGCATGAAGTGTTTCAGCAGGACCGATTTGCCGGTGCCGGACTGGCCGATAATCACGACCGCCTCGCCTTTGTCGATACTCAGGTCGATGTGGTCGAGCACCACCTGTGAACCGAACTGCTTGCAGACCTGCTCGGCGACCAGAAAACCGCTGTGTGTGGACGTATCGTTCATCTCACAACCTGAACAGGATCATGGCAAAGACAAAATTGAACACGAGTATCAGGACCGATGAGGTCACTACCGAGGTGGTGGTCGACATCCCGACTCCCTCCGCGCCGCCGGTGGTGCGGAAGCCCTCGTAGCAGCCGACCAGGCCTATCAGCAGCCCGAACACGCCGGCCTTGGTTAGTCCGGCCAGGAAGTCAGTGAGTTTGAAAGAGTCGCGGAAGCCGAACAGGAATGTCTCCGAGGAGACATTCACCCCCATGACGGAGACCACCAGGCCGCCCATGATGGCGACGAAATTGGCAAAGGTCACCAGCAGTGGCACCATTATCAGGCAGGCAACAATGCGCGGCATGACCAGGTAGCGCACCGGGCTGATCCCGAGTGATTCGAGGGCGTCGATCTGCTCGGTGACTTTCATCGTGCCGAGTTCGGCGGTGATCCCGGCCCCGACCCGCCCGGCGTACACCAGGGCGGAGAGCACGGGAGCGAGTTCGATGACGGTCGCTTTGCCGACCGCCTGTCCCAGAAACCGAAGCGGTGCGCCGATAAACTTGAACTGATAAGCCGCCTGCCAGGCGGACACGGCGCCGACAAAAATCGAGATCACCAGAATCAGCGGCAGCGACCGCACGCCGAGTTGATAAAACTGCTCGATAATCAGCGGCAGGGAGCGATGAATCTTTCGCAGCGAATACACGAACTGGGCCAGCAAGATCGCCATGCCGCCGAAAGCGTTGACGAGTGTGATGCCCTGTCGTCCGAGCGAGCGAATCGGTCGTACCAAAGTTACTCCTAAAATGGAACGTTCGGGCCGGCATCGCTGTCATCGCCCTCACCCCGGTCGACCGGGATGGCGCCGGGCGGGAGTTCGCGATGGCCGCGTTCGAGATTGCCGAACCGGGCCAGCTCTTTGCGGAACGACAACTGGACGACGCCGGTCGGGCCGTTGCGCTGTTTGGCGACGATAATCTCGGCCTTGCCCTCGACTTCCATGTATTTAGGGTCAGTCTTCTCCAGATGCGAAAGATAAAACTCCGGGCGGTAGACGAACATCACAACATCAGCATCCTGCTCGATCGCTCCCGATTCACGCAGGTCGGCCAGTTGCGGGCGCTTGTCGCCTCCACGCTGCTCGACCATGCGGGAGAGCTGCGAGATTGCAATGACCGGGACATTCAGTTCCTTGGCCAGCGACTTCATCGAACGGGAAATCTGGGCGATCTCCTGCTGGCGGTTTTCGAGCCGGCCCGACGCATGCATCATCTGGATGTAGTCGACAATAATCAGGCCGACATCCTGCTGGGCTTTCAGCCGCCGCGCCTTGGCTCGCATCTCGAGCGCGGACAAGAGCGGGGAGTCATCGATAAAAATCGGAGACTCGGACAGCTTGGCGGCTGTCATAGCCAGCTTGCGCTTTTCCGGGTCGGAGAGACGCTGCGAGCGGACCTTCTGCTGGTTTACACCGGCCCGGCCGCAGAGCATGCGCGTGACCAGTTGCTCGCGCGACATTTCAATTGAGAAGATGCCGATGCCCTTTTTGCTTTCGATGGCCACATGTTCGGCGATATTCAGGGCGAAGGCCGTTTTGCCCATCGAGGGTCGCCCCGCCACGACAACAAGATCGCCGTTGCGCAGACCATCGGTCAGGCGGTCGAGTTCGTGATACCCGGTTGAGAGGGCCGAGCGGGCCAGGTCGGGGTTTTCGACCTCACGCCAGACTTCATGCACCGGGCCCTCGATCGCCACGAAGCCCTGTCGCAGCCGGCTCTCCGATATTGTGAAGATGCCCGCTTCGGCTTCGTCGAGCAAATCGTCAACAGCCTGTTCGCCGTTGTAGCAGCGCTGCATGATATCACTGGAGGCCTGGATCAACCGTCGCAGCACCGACTTCTCGAGCACAATGCTCGCGTGTGCCTCGACATTCGATACCGACACGACACCTTCAACCAGTTCCACCAGATACACCCGCCCGCCGATTTTGTCCAGCTGACCGTGGCGTGTCAATTCATGGGTGATGGTGGTGATGTCGCAGGGTTCGTTGCGGTTGTATAACTCCAGCACCGCCTTGTAGATAATCTGGTGGCGCGGCGAGTAGAAGTAGGAATCGCTGTCGAGCAGTTCGACCGCCCGGTTTACCGCTTCGGGATCTTTCAGCACGGCGCCGAGTACCGATTGCTCGGCATCAAGCGACTGCGGCGGCTGCAACCGGGAAACATCCTTGTCCGTCTGCGCACGGGTTGCCATGGGGCGATCCTTCTCAGGCGGTTTCGTTGAGCCGGGCCATGATCATCTGCATGTCGGCCCAGGTGTCTTTTTTGTACTGCGGGAAGCGAAGCAGCGCCGCCGGGTGATAGGTCACCAGCAGCGGGATAGACTCGAACTGGTGCCACTGCCCGCGCAGTCGCCCGAGCGGCGTGGTCGTGTTCAACAGCGCCTGCGCCGCGATACGGCCCAGCGCACACATGATTTTCGGTTTGATCAACCGAATCTGTTCGCGCAGGTACGGCGTGCACTG
>WJMS01000353.1 GCA_014727815.1 candidate division GN15 bacterium | reverse complement strand
TCCTCGAGACTGGCCGCGCCGCGCTCCCGCACCAGCTCGGCCGGCTTGCCCTTCACGATAATCTTCCCGGCGTGCATGATCGAGATACGACCGCAATACTCGGCCTCGTCCATGTAGTGCGTCGTCACGAATATCGTCACACCCTCCGATGCCAGGTCGTACAGGATATGCCAGAAGCGGCGACGGAAAACCGGGTCGACCCCGCCGGTTGGTTCGTCGAGAAAGAGAATCCGCGGCTGGTGCAGCAGCGCCACCGACAACGCCAGCCGCTGGCGCCAGCCGATCGGCAGCGAGCCGGAGCGGCGGTCGACAAACTCGGCAAGGGAGAGGCGCTCGCTCAGCTCGCCGATCCGTTCCTTCACCTGCTTGCCCGAAAGCCCGTAGGCGGCGCCGTAGAAGTGCATGTTCTCCCGGCCGGTCAGATCGGGGTAGAGCGAAAACTTCTGCGACATATACCCGATCGACTTCTTGATCATCTCCGACTGACCCAACACATCATATCCCGCCACCCGGCCGGTGCCTTCGCTTGGCACCAGCAGGCCGGTCAGCATGCGGATCGCCGTCGTTTTGCCCGCGCCGTTGGCGCCGAGAAAACCGAATATCTCGCCTTCATCCACCGTCAGGCTGATCGCATCAACCGCCGTGAAATCACCGAAACGACGAGTCAGCTGATCTATCTCAACCGCGTATGCCATTACTCCCGCTCCCGCTCCATCAACTGGATAAAGCGATCCTCCACCGATGGCTGCAGCGGCTCGATCTGCTCCGGCTCAACTCCCGCCACCCGCAGGTCATTGTCAAACGCATGAACATCGGTCGCTTCATCAGTGTAGAGATGCAGCCCTGACCCAAACCGTCGT
Organism: candidate division GN15 bacterium; assembly: GCA_014727815.1. Taxonomy (GTDB): domain Bacteria; phylum Zixibacteria; class MSB-5A5; order GN15; family FEB-12; genus WJMS01. The sequence goes on along the minus strand of WJMS01000353.1, from coordinate 11,069 downwards.
GCAACAATACCCTCAATGTCACTCAACTTCCCGATCAACTCCGGCGTGGGATCCATCCCCAGATAGTAGATGTTTCCCTCGAATTGACGGGCCAGTTCTTCCGGCGACGCTTCAGTGAGCTTGCGCCCACCAAAGATGCACACCGCCCGGTCGGTCCGCTCGACTTCATCCATATATGGTGTCGCCACCAGGATCGTCACACCCGACTCGCGCAACTGCAGCAGCATCTCCCAGAACTGACGGCGGGAGAGGGGATCAACCCCGGTGGTTGGTTCATCCAAAATCAGCAGCCGTGGATCATGCAGCAGCGCACACGACAACGCCAGCTTCTGTTTCATCCCGCCCGACAAAGCCCCCGCGCGACGCCTGGCAAATGGCCCGAGATTGGAAAAGGCGTACATCCGGTCCCGCTTTTCACGATACGCCCGGCCGGTAAAGCCGTAAATGCCGGCGTAAAACGTCATGTTCTCTTCCACGCTCAGGTCGGGATAGAGCGAAAATGTCTGCGGCATGTAGCCGATCATCGGTTTGACCCGGTCAAACTCGCGCAGGATATCGACATCATCGAAGCTGATCGACATGTCCTCCGATCGGTCGGCATCGATCAGATCACACACGATCCGCATGAAACTCGTCTTGCCGGCGCCATCGGGGCCAAGCAGCGCGACCACCTCGCCCTCGTCGATCGACAGCGAGAAGCGATCCAATGCCTGCACGCCGTTGTAACTCTTGCTGATATGTCGTGCGTCGAAAAAACTCACGGCAGATCCATCGTCACATACACCGGCATACCAACCTTGAGCGTGCGATCCGGATTGGGGATTGACACCTTGACGGCATACACCAGATCGGCTCGCGACTCCTCCGTCTGCACATTCTTCGGCGTAAACTCCGCTTCATCGGATGTCCGGATCACCGTGCCCTGAAACGTCCGGTCGCCCGACTCGGTATCGACCGTCGCGCTCTGGCCGAGTTTCACCCGGGCAAAATCACCGGTCGACAGATAGACCTTCACCCACACCGTATCCAGCTGCGCAATCCGCACGATCGGCCTGCCCGGCGCCAGCAGCTCACCGGTCTCGACATAATCATCGGTAATCGTCCCGGCAATCGGGGCCACTGGCGTATAGTCGCGAAGTTCCCGCTCGAGCGTGTTGATCTCGGCGCTGATCCGACGGATCTCCGCCTCGATCGCCACCACCTGCGCCTCAGCGCTCTTGCGCGCGTTGACCGCGGTGTGATACGAATGCTCGGCCTGGTCAAACAGACGCTGCGTGGTCGTACCCGACTCCAGCAGCCGTTTGGCCCGCTCGAATTCAATCCGCGCGAACCGTTCCGTCTCCTCGGCCTGCGCCACCTGAACCTTGGTCGTGCGAAGGTTGGCCTTGGCTGCATCACGCCCCGCTTTGGCGGCCTCGAGCCGAAGTACCAGCCGGCTGTTGTCGATTGTCGCCAGGGTGTCGCCAACCGCAAGATCATCGCCGACCCGGAAGTGCCGTTCCAGCACACGCCCCGAGACCTCGGCTGACACAATCGCTTCATCGGTTTCGATCAACCCCGACCCGGCGCCGGTTCTGTCCTCATCGGCACAGCCGAACACCAGGAGAAGACTCCCTGCAACCAGCCATGTGGCCGGGGCCATTCGCCAGAGATATCGCATATCACCGTCCTTCCTTCAGTTGATCCGATCCCAGCGCGTACAGGTAGGCGGAACGCGCGATATGATACTCGGCCGCGGCAGCGGCCCGTGATGACTCCGCCGATGACAACATTTGTTCGATCTCCAGTAGACGGTTGCTCGGAAGATCGCCCGCCTGAAAACGGTCGCGGGCCAAGCGGTAGTTGCTTCGCGCCAGCTGCCACTGCCGGTCGGCGCTGCGGTAGCGCTCGAGCGCCAGTGTCAGTTCTTCGAACCGAAGCTGCACTTCCCGCTGCAATGTCTCGGCAACTTCGTCACGTTGCCGTTCGGCCGCACGAAGCTGCCAGGTCGATGCCCGCACCTGCTCGCCGGTCTTATTGCCGATATTGAATGACCAGGATATCTGTGCGCCCACCGTCCAGTAGTCGTTCCATTCATTGTTGAACCGATCGAGGTTGGGTTTGCCGTACGACCACCCGCCCATCAGGGAGACCGTCGGCAAGTAAGCACTATGCGACAGGTCGCGTTCGGCCCGGCGCATCGCCATTGTCGCCTCGGCCGCGCGAAGCTCGGGTTTGCTGTCGGCGATGATTGGCGGCAGGGTTGGGACACTCGGCGTTACCAGCGCATCACTCAGCGTGAGCGAGTCCTGCGGATTCAACCCGAGCAGGATCAGCAGACGCAGCTCGGAACGCCGACGCATGTTCTTCGCCTGCGTCAGGGCGAAACTCGCCTCGGTCAGATTCAGGTCGGCCTCCAGCAGGTCGGTCGAGTCGGCCACCCCGGCTTCGTACATCGACTGGACATCCTTGGCGGTGATCCGCGCTCGTCGCAGCGAAGCTGCCGCGGCCGTCTCCAGTTGATCGAACCGGGCCAGTGTGAAGTACTCCACCCGCGTCTGCAGGTAAACCTGGTCGAGATTCGCCTGCGCCAGCGCCTGCTGCACGCGCACGACCGCCTCGGCCCGATCAATCCCGCCCGAAATCCGCCCGCCGGTGTAGACGGGGAAGAGCAGGCGAATATCCGCCTGGTAGTTCTGGTGTGTGCCGATCTCGCGCGAGAAACTCTCGCCGAACGGCAACTCGAGATCCAGCGTCGGGACATAACTGGCATACGCACCGCTCGCCGACACATCGAGCGTCGGCCAGCGCTCCCGCTCAGCCGCCGATTCGAGACTCGCCGATGCTTCCGCCTCGGCCCGCGCCTGCTTTAACACGTACGAATGCGCCCGCGCCAGCTCGAGCGCCCGGGCCAGGCTGAGTTCACGCGCCGACAACGAGCCGCACAACAGCAGAGTCACGAGTACGCTCACCGCGATCTTCATGACCTCACCTCCACACCGTGCAAAAACAGATCAACCAGCGCCGTCTTTCGTTCCTCCATAAACGCCCCGGTATCCTCGATCCCGAGCAGGCGGTCGATCAGTGGATGCAGGAAGACATAGCCGAGATTGAGGGTGATAAACGAGGTGACTGCCTGTTTGATATCGACTTCCCGCATCCGCCCCGACACGCTCTCCTCCTGCAGCCGGCCGAACAGCAGCTTCGGGGCGCCGGAGTCCCGCAGCGCCGATGCGATTACCTCGAGTATCTCCCCCTGCGGCCGGGCCAGCTCATCGAGGAAGATTGAGCGAAGCTGCGGCCGGGACCTGAAGAGCTCGGCGTACGCACTTGCAATCGCGCGCAGGACTTCCTCGAGTGTCCCGCCGGCGAGCGCATGCTGGGCGACATCACCGGCGATCCGACCGCAGATATCGGCGATCGCCTCACGGTAGAGGTTGTCCTTCGACGAGAAATGATAGTAGATCATCGCCTTGTTGATCTTGGCGGCGGTGGCGATACGGTCGACCCGGGCCCCGGCCCGACCATGCTCGGAAAACTCATCGAGGGCCGCCTCGAGAATCCGCCGGCGGGTCGACTCGGTCGATTCCGGCTCCGGCGGGCTGTGACTGGCTTCTGGCTTGCTCATAGATAACTAACCATTTGGTTTAACCAACTGTTTAGTTATATATACGACAGAATCGCCAAAAGGTCCACCGTTTTTCGAAAGAGCTTCTTTTTTTCTGAGGGTGAGTACTGTCGGGAAATATTAAGATGCTTCACGACAGCAAGATAACCGTGACAATTTACGACAAGGCTAACGACAGCTTAATCGGTGGCTTATAGCCGCGTAATGCTGGAGCAGTACGCTCGGGCTACAGCATGCTCGCACCATGCTGTTCTCCTGAGGCAAGGCAGGGAAGCCCCAACGCCCGCCTTGCCGTAGATATCTCTTGATCGTCCCAACATGCAATCATCAGGAGAGCGCTACAGAGCCGAGGAGGCCCCGGCCTCCTCTGTTGCCAGGCTGAACTGATTAAGCAGTCTGTGCACTACCCGCCCCGCCCCACCCCACTTGTTGTCTTGTCATGTAAGCAACTACCTCGTCACGACATGTGTACAAAGCGTGTGCGGTACATTGGCAATCGGTCCCTGCCGAGGTGTGCGACAACCACCCTAACCGTAAACAAACAAACGCCTTGACACCGGTTTGCAGCAGAGCTATCTTACTCATGGAGTTACCCTCGCTCCTTCCCCTCACACCCGGATACCCTCCGCGGACCCCTGTCTGCGTCGGACAAAAAACAGTTACGCGAACCATACACTCTTTAACCAGGGAGTAAATCATGAAAAGCCTGTTGACCCTGCTGGCAGTCCTGCTGCTGGCGCTGTTTGTCACAGCCGACACGCCTCTGGCCAAGGACCGGCCCTATGGCTACCCGGCTGACAATGAGTCCCATCCGTGGGGTGGTGATGAAAACGCTGATGATCCCGAAGGCGACGGTGTCGAGGATCCCCGTCGGGCCAACCCGGCCACCCTCGGCAGCACCGGCTTCCCGATGCTTGACCTGGTCTTCCACTACATCTTCGTCAAGCCGACCATGGACGAAGTCGATCAGATCGGGCGCCATTCGGTCAAGCACCGTTTCGACCAGCCGGCCGCACGATTCGAATCGCAGCGACCGAGCATGCATCACAACCGCAACGACCTGCAGCGATAGAGGTGACGACCATGACATACACAGATGACAACGGCAATAGCTTCGTCGAATCCGTGGCCCACTACATGGAGTCACTGATCGGCACGCGCGATTTTGCCGGCGCCATCGAGCAGTATGAGTCGCACCGGACGAAGATCGAGCCGACCGGCGCCGCTGCCGCTCGCGTCCTGCGCCTGGCCGCCAAGGCCTACGCCGGCCGGACCGAGTATACACCGGCGCTCAAAACCGCCCGCCTCGCACAAACCGCCGCTGAAGCCGACACCGACCGCCTCCTGCTGGCCGAGGTGTTCATGACCATCGGCGCCATCCTGCGCGATATGGGCGAATTCAAGGAAGCCGAACGTGCTTTCCGCGATGCCGAGTCGATCTTTCGTCGCAACGACTGCCCCGAAGGCCAGAGCCGCGCGCTCAACCAGCTCGCCGGCCTCTTCTTCCGGCAGAACGACTATCGCAACTCACTCACTGTTTTGATGGATGCTGTCGAAATCGCCCGCCGGCTCAACGACAAAAAGAAGCTGGCGTTTATGATGGGCAACATCGGTCGCATCTGCACCTTCACCGGTGACTTTACCGATGCGATCAAGCACCTGCAGATCAATATCGAACTCTCGCGCGAACTGCACGACCAGCTGGAATGCGCCCGGGCCGAGCTGTCGCTGGCCTACGTCTACATCCAGCAGTCGCAGTTCGATTCGGCCGAGGCCGCCCTCAACCGGGCCTACCCGATGATCGTCAACGAGAACAGCCGCCGCGATGAGATCTGCTACCTGACCTATCTCGGCGAACTGTACTACCGCTCCGGCCGTCTCGACGAGGCCGGCGAGGTGTTGAACCGGGCCGTCACGATAGCTCGCGCCGATGGCGCCGAGTCGCCGTCGCTCGGACGCGCGCTGCGTCACCTGGCCGAACTGGCGCTGCGCCGCCAGGATGTCCGCCAGGCCGAACGCCACGCCGCCGCCGCCCTGGTCATCATGGACAAGGCCGGCGATACGGTCGAGGTTGGCGCCCTCTGGAAAATCCGGGCGCAGGTGGCCGATACCAGGGGCCAGAAGCGTCAGGCGACCGATGCCTTCCGCAAGTCGATCGAACTGCTCGACTCCTCCGGCGTGCGCTGGGAGAAGGTCGAGGCGATGGTTGCGGCTGGGCTCTCCGAGTCATTCGACTCGCGCCAGCGCATGACCTGGCTCTTCCGCGCCGAGGAGTTCTATGCGCATACGCGTAACACGAAGATGCTCGACCGGGTTGCCCGGGCGATCAATCGACTCGATTCCCGCCCGGCCGACAGCGGTGGCCATGCCGACAGTGTGACCACCACCGCAACCGCCGAGTATCACACCAACTGCGAAGAGATCAATCGCTTCAAGGCGCAACTGGCCATGCTTTCTCGCTCCGACCTGCCGGTGCTCCTGAGCGGCGAAACCGGGGTCGGTAAAGACCACATGGCCCGTTACTACCATTCACTGGTGCGTCCCGATGGTCCCTTTGTGGCGATCAATTGCGCCTCGGTCCCCGAAGGCCTGCTCGAATCGGAGCTGTTCGGCTACCGCAAAGGCGCCTTCACCGGCGCCGACGGAAACAAGGATGGTCTCTTCCTTCGCGCCAACGGTGGCGTGCTGTTCCTCGATGAAATCGGTGACATGCCGCTCACGTTGCAGGCCAAGCTGCTCGGTGTGCTCGAACGCCGCACCCTCATCCCGCTCGGCGGCACTACCGAAGTTGAACTCGATATCAAGCTGGTGGCGGCGACCAATCAGGATCTGGAAGCGATGGTCGATGACGGAACGTTCCGTCGCGACTTGTACTACCGCCTGAGCGGTATCTCCTTCACGATTCCGCCGCTGCGCGAACGTCGCGAAGATATCGGCATGCTGGTCGAGAGCTTCATGCGCAAACGCGGCCTGCTCGGCGACAGCGAATCGGTCCCGGCCGAACTGCTGCGCTCGTTTCTGGCCTACGACTGGCCCGGCAATGTGCGCGAACTCGACAACAAGGTCCGACGGCTCGAGGTGATGGCCGAGCTGGTCAATGATGGTGACCTCAGTGAACTGACCCATGCCGTCTTCGGCGGCGAGACCGCGACCATGTCACACGAGAACGCCACTCTCTTCGAGCGGGTGGAACAGTTCGAACGCGAACTGCTCCTCGAAGCGCTCTCGGCGGCACGTGGCAACAAAAGCGAGGCTGCCCGGCTGCTCGGTATCCACGAAGCAACCGTGCGGACCAAGCTGAAACGGTACAATATCTCGTACGGGGCATCGCTGCCGAACTGAGCGATCCCACCGTCACGGGCCATCTGTTCCGGCCCCGGGGGCAGTATGCAGGGGCCGGCGCCGGCATAGGGACCGCCGCCCCGGGCGGCGCTCCCGGCCGGATATGCCCTGATGGGAATCGCTTGGTGCGGCAGGCCGACGTGCGAGGCCAATATATCGTGTGATTCGCGCGAGTGATTCGTTCACTCACACGAATCTCACAAATTCTCCCTGGTTGCGGTAAGCGCCTGATTTTCAGGCGCTTACCGCTTTTTTTCGAGATCTCGTTCGTACGATCATACGAGTTGGCTCCCACACCGCATTCACACCCATATTTGCGCTCACGCACGATCACATTGTTACACAACAAGATAGCCGTCTGCTGTGCAATTATGGCACAGCCCTTGCTTAAGTTAAGTCTGTCATTTTACTCCTAAGCGCTGTTAGTGCTTGGTAGGTCCTCTTTTCTTTGGTGGATTGCCACCCGCATTCGAGGGGAGTGCGGGTGGTGTATTTGACAACAAAAGGATCGCTCACGCGATTGTGTACATACCCCTACCATCCAGCCAGGGTCGCTGTCATTGCCAGCCGCGGCCCTGGTTTTTTATTGGACGCCGAACAAGTGCGCCACCATCGCACTTTCGTTTTGTATTTACAAGATCGCGCCCGATCCTTACCCTTACTATATGCAGCGCACCACTCTGGGACTTATCGAAACCCGTGGCCTGGTCGGGGCGATCGAGGCCGCCGATGCCGCCAGCAAGGCGGCTGAGGTGACGATCAGCTCGATACAGTCCAACGATGATGCCCAGGTGACGGTGCGGATCGAGGGCGAACTCGGCGCCGTGCAGGCGGCGGTCGAAGCGGGCGCGAAAGCCGCGCAGAATCTGGGCCAGCTTATCACCGCCCGCGTGTTCGGGCGGCCATCGGAGGAACTGATCGCCCTGCTCGACCATGCCATCCCGGCCCGAACCGCGGCCGCCCGACCGAAACCGGCCCCGAAAAAGAAAACCAGACCGGCGGCGCCGGCCAGACCAGGCCAACCGAAACCGGCCGAGGTCGCGCCGCCGCCGCACGTGGAGCCGCCGGCGCCGGTCGAAACCGTGGAGCCGGTCGCGCCGACCGAGACAACACCGCCGCCGCCACCGGTCGAATCGGAACCGCCCGACATCGGCACATCCGGGCCCTCGATAGCCGAACTTGAAAAACTGCCCGTGGTCAAACTTCGCCGCTTCGCCCGGTCAATCGAGAACTTACCGATCCAGGGGCGGGAGATATCCATGGCCAACAAGCAGCAGCTGCTCGAGGCCATCAAATCGGTGATGCCGTCCGGTTAAGCTAACCGCGGCCGCCGACCGACAATGTCACTAACGACCTCGAAGGAGGGATTTATGAACATGCGTGACTTGAAATGGCAGTATATCGTCTACGTGGCGCTGGGTATCGGCGCGATCATTGCGATCGTCTACCTGATTCTCCGCACGACCAACATCCTGACTCGCCTGACCGAACGCGACAACAACGTCATCCAGACCGTCGACTGATCGACCTGCATGAGCAGGTCACCTCGCCCTTCGACTTCGATCAGGACGAACGTGCGACCTGACAGTGTGTCAGGCGGGCAAGCCGCCTGACCTGCTCTCTTGCGCCGTACTGCAAGACAACCCGGCCCACTCGCTCGCAAGTATCCAACCGAGCCCTACATCGTTTCGCCAGATGCCGGCAAGCTACGCGGGCCGAGGCTGCCCCCGGGCGCGCCCGGGGCAGACTTGCAGCCCGGCTGCGGCTCGAACACGCAACGGGACAAACGAAGTTTGTCACTCCTGCGAAAGCAGGAGTCTATCTTCAACATGAATCTGGTTGGTCTGACCACCCGCAGGCTCGGCCCCGGTGAGTTTCCGACCCGGCCGACCTCTCATGTCTTATCAGACACTCCACCACCGATTCCCCGGCACCATTGCGCCCGAACAACGTTACCGAAGCAACGACCCCAACCGACACCAGGTGTGTGATCGATGTACTTTCTACTGGTAACGCTCTTTCATATTCTTCTCGCCGGGTTCACCACCCCCGAGATACTGATCATCCCGGTCAAAGGCGCCACCACCGCCGACTGGAACCACGAGACTTTCTGGTATCATCCGTGGGGCACCAAGGGCGTGCACGATGGTATCGACATCTTCGCCGACCGCGGCACCCCGGTGCTGGCGGCGACCTCGGGCTTTGTCATGGTAACCGGGAAAGCCTCACTGGGCGGCAATATCATCTTCGTGGCCGGTCCGAAATGGCGGCTGCACTACTACGCGCATCTCGACACGATCGAAGTACAAATCGGCGAGTACGTGCGGCAGGGCCAGACTATCGCCCGGGTCGGCAACTCCGGCAGTGCCGAAAACTCACCACCGCATCTGCACTACAGCATCCTGACCCTTGTCCCGTATCCCCATCGATGGGATGACGCCCCGATGGGTGCGTTGAAAATGCTCTTCCTCAACCCCCACCAGCGTCTGATGGACGCTGTGGGGAAGGAGTAGAGTTTGCAAGGCAGGTCCGTCTTCGAACCCGCCCTTGCTCCTTTCACAGCGAAATCGAAAAAGTCGTTGTACAAATATGAGTGCGAGGGGGTTGGGGCAAAATAGGTTCGTTTTGTTGTTTTTCGGGTGTTTTTTTCTGGTGGATCCTCGTATGTGCCCGTGGAGTGGTCGGTTGTGTTTTTTCGACGGACGGCTTAATGGGTCGCATCGCAACTCCTTTTGTAGCAAAACCGCATAGTTCGAGTGCCGGCTGTCTCTGGTAACGGTGACGGATTCGTAATCAGCGTCGAAGTTGTGGCGAATGTGGGGAGATGTGCTCGGTTGGGTGGCGTACGGGGACGTATGCGAGGCATCTTGCAGTGACCTTCGGCACGATTGAAGACAAACGGGCCCTACGGCCTGTCGGATGTACCTCGTCGTGTGCCTTCGGCGCGGCGACTCGGAAGCATCCGACAGAACATTCATCATCATTCACGACACGCCCAAGGTGTGTCATACCCGCGCAGGCGGGACCGACGAGTAACATCTGACGCTCCCTACAAAATAATCACCAGCTTCCCCATCTGCACGCCACCATTGTCATCCTCAACCGTCCAATAATAGATCCCGCTCACGGGCAACTGCGCATTACGCGTGATCATGTTCCAACTGTCATGCGTGCTGTTCGGGTCCGAGGGATCCATGTCATGGCGGATCTTGCGGACTAAGTCGCCATCAAGCGTGAATATCGAGATCACGCATTTCGCCGGGAGATTTTCGAAATGAATCTCCCGTGTCCGGTACTCCGGCAAGTGCTCCCGGCCACGCGCCTCGAAGCCCCGGTCACGATAGTGCGCATCCAGCCGGAACGGGTTCGGGTAGACATAGACCGGCGGAAGTTCATCACCAAGTTGATCAGCGGTTGCCTTCGGCCAGGTGTACTGGAGTCCATTGACTTTCGAGGTCTCCAGCGCCTGCAAGCCCGATTCCGGCGAGCCAAAATCAAACGCCGTGACATTGACATAGTAGGGTACAGTCGGCAGCAAACCCTCGATTGTCATCTCATACTCGTAGTACTTGAGATAGCCGTCGTCGGTAAGTGCTTCGGGATTGAGTGTGTCCTGTGGTTCCGTTTTCGGCTGGTTCGGAAAGCGCTTTGTAATCGGTGTCGAGATGCCCAGCACCGAACTGTTGTGGTCGTGCTTGACGAAATAAAACACCGAGTTGTAGTGATCCGGCATGACATACGGTCGCTGGGCCGTAAATCTCAGCGGGTTGAAATCCATATCTTCGCATGGCTCCGGGCCATCGCCATACAAACAACGAAGCTCTTCCAGTGTGAACGGAATGCTGTGCACTTCGTAATCACCATTGAGTCCGATCCCGGGGTTGAACACGTACTTATCAAAGTTCTCCCGGTCGAAACTCGCAACCATCGACAGACTCGACTCGCGGTCATCGCGGCCGATATAGACGCGATACCCCTCGAAATCGACGATGTTCGAGAAGATGTCTTTGGTTGTCTCAGACAAATGCCCATTAAAGCGCACATGTATTCCATTCAGTGTCGGTGTCAGCCAGAACTTGGGCGCCGGGGGAGGGCCGGCCGCGCGCCAGTCGGGGACACC
>WJMS01000352.1 GCA_014727815.1 candidate division GN15 bacterium | reverse complement strand
GTCCTTCAGTGAGCAGGTGAGTCGTTCCCCGGGGGTCGTGTGAGGCGAATCGGCCGCGGGCGTATCATATCAAGTGTATACGCATGACGAGCTTAGCGGGTTGCGTCGGTCTCGGCTGATTTTCCCCTAGACCTGTTGGTGAGCCAGTGTAAACGCAGATTCTGCTTGAAGTCCGGCCGGCAACCGTCGTTATTCGATTACAGACGAAGTTCTCCGGGCTCACCGGCCGATTCCAGCTAACCATCAGGCACAAAGGGCACCTCGCTATGGCGGACAAGTTCATCTTCACGATGTTGCGACTCAACAAGTTCTATGGCCAGAAGCAGGTCCTGCGGGACATCAACCTGAGTTTCTATCCCGGCGCCAAAATTGGTATTGTCGGCGAAAACGGGGCCGGGAAATCGACCGTTTTGCGCATCATGTCCGGTCGCGATGATGAATACCAGGGCAAGGCCGATATCACGCCCGGCTATCGGGCCGGCATGGTGGCCCAGGACCCCGAGCTCGATCCCAACCTGACCGTCCGGGAGACTCTCGAACAGGCGTTTGCCGAAACCAAAGCGATGCTGGATGAATACAACGAGATCACCGGCAAGATGGCCGAGCCGATGTCCGATGACGAGATGCAGGCGGCCATGGATCGCATGGGCGAGCTCCAGGACATGCTCGATGCCGCCAATGCCTGGGAACTGGATCGCACGCTGGAAGTTGCCTCCGATGCACTCTGTCTTCCTCCCGATGACCGGCAGGTCAGCACCCTGTCCGGCGGTGAGAAGCGCCGGGTGGCGCTCTGCCAGATGCTGCTGAAACACCCCGATTTGCTCCTGCTCGACGAGCCGACCAACCATCTCGATGCCGAAACGGTCGAGTGGCTGGAGACCCAGCTGCGCGAGTATCCGGGCACCGTCATCGTGGTTACCCACGACCGCTACTTCCTGGACAATATAACCCGGTGGATTCTGGAGCTGGAAAATGGCCATGGCATCCCCTGGGAGGGCAGTTACAGCTCGTGGCTGGAACAGAAGCTCTCGGTACTGGCCCAGCAGGAGAAAAAGGACAGCACCCGCGGTAGGGCCCTGTCACGCGAGCTGGACTTCATCCGCATGTCCAACAACGACCGGCACGAACTGGCCCGAGCCCGGATCAGCGAATACGAGAAGCTGGTCGCCCGTGAAACGGCGGGCAAGGAAGCTGCCTCGGTGATTCAGATCGCTCCCGGCCCGGAGCTTGGCCAGCAGGTGATCGAGTTTGAGGGTGTCTCCAAGGCGTTTGGTGAAAACCTGCTCTTCACCGATGTCTCTTTCAAGGTTCCCCGCTCAGCGGTGGTTGGCCTGATCGGCCCAAATGGTACCGGCAAGACGACCTTGCTGCGAATGATCACCGGGCAGGAAACACCCGACAGCGGTGCGGTCACGCTGGGGTCGACGGTCAAGCTGGCGTATGTCGATCAGGAGCGGCAATCACTCGATGTCGATCGGCCGTTGATCGAAGAGGTTGGCGAAGGCGCCGATGAGATTCAGCTCGGCAAGCGCTCGGTCCAGATTCGGCAGTATCTGTCCCAGTTTGGGTTCCGCGGCTCCGATCAGCAGAAAACTGTCGGGAAACTCTCCGGCGGCGAAATGAACCGCTGCAATCTAGCCAAGATTCTCAAGGTCGGGGGTAATGTAGTACTTCTGGACGAGCCAACTAACGATCTTGATGTCAACACGTTACGTATGCTCGAAGAAGCTATCCTCAGTTTCGCCGGCTGTGCCCTGGTGATCAGTCACGACCGCTTCTTCCTGGATCGCATCTGCACCCACCTGCTGGTATTCGAGGGTGAAGGCAGGGTGCGCTGGTTCGACGGCAACTTCGGTCAGTATGAGCAGTGGCGGGCCCGCGAACTGGGCGACAAGTTGTTCGAGAACCGTCGCAATCGCTACCGCACCCTTGTCAAAAGCTGAACATTTCCAGGCCATTGCCAGGCGCATTCTTTGCGACGGGACGTATTAAGCTTGGTTAAGTAGATACATTTTACTATCTTTTCATCAGTGCACGTCGGGCGGGGGTAGATCGTCCTTTAATCGGAACTCCTCTACCCCGTCCTGGTCGGGCTGCCGCCAATTCAGCCGACCATCGATCGGGACTACGATACCGTCAAGGAGAATGTAACGATGAAAAGACTGCTACTGACTACCGTAGTACTGGTGGCGCTTGTCCTTCCTGCGCACGCCACCGACCTTTACCGAGTCTGGATCTCCAGCGACAGCGACGCCAAAGATGTCGATGCCACCGGCGTGACCCCGCTCATGCGCCTGACCGACGGGTACCTCGTGCTCGCCGATGAGGATGCCGCCGCAAAACTCGCTGGTCTGCCGGTCGAGAGCCGGGCCGTCGTCCTTGACGCCAATCTTGATCAACTGGCGGTTGACAACCGACTGGACCGGGCCAATGTCGATAAGTACCCGCTTGTTTTCGACGAGGATGGCGTGCGTCTGTATCAGTTCAACTGGAACGAGGCTGATCTGGCGGCAGAATTCCTTGAAGTTCGACGGCTGGAGCCGATTCCGGCGCCGATCTCGTACGTAGAGCGCAACCCGTACGGCAGCGTATCGTTGAAGGCGACTCGTTCGATGGCCCTGTCCCTTGATTCGCTGATTGCTCGCATTTCAGTCGATTCGCTCGAGAGCTACGTTGAGTATCTCCAGTCACTGTTTCGCCGTTCCGGGCTGTCCCAGAACAACGTCGCCCGGGACTGGCTGTACAACCGGTTTGTGGCGTACGGCTATGATTCAGTCCACCTTGACCCGTTTGTAGCCAGCATCTGGGGCACGCCGACCAACTGCTACAATGTCATTGCCACCAAGGTCGGTGCCAGCTTCCCCAACCACCATGTCATTATCGGCGCACATCGCGATGCCGTGCCCAACTCACCGGGTGCCGATGACAACGGCACCGGTACCGCAGCCGTGCTCGAGATTGCCCGGGCGCTGGCTGACGTTGAGACTGAAATGACCATCATTTTCGCGCTCTTTGATGCCGAGGAGTGGGGTCTGTATGGTTCCGAGCACTATGCCGACAACGCCTGGGCTCGGGGGGATACGGTCGTCTATATGCTCAATATGGACATGATCGGGAATCTTCCCAACTCCAACCAGGCCAATCTCTTCCATGGCCCGCTCACGGAATTCACCGAACTCTGGATCGGCCTGGCCGATTCGCTGGTCGGTATCTCCGGTGAACTGGCCGGCAACTCGGCGTACTCCGACCATTATCCCTTCCAACAGTACGGCTGGGAAGTGACGTTTGTACATGAATACATCTTCTCCAATGTCTACCACTCGCCGCGCGATAGCATCGAGTACGTAAACATGGACTATTTCCACCGCATGACACAGGCCTCGGGAGCCACCGCCTACTACATCAGCGAACAGGCCGGCTGGATGTCATTCGATGCCGACCAGCGCGTGGCCTGGGCTCCATTTACCGTCTCCTTCACCGGTGGGACACAATTCGATGCGACATCGTGGGTCTGGTCGTTTGGCGATGGCGACTCCGCATTTGTCCAATCACCTAGTCACGAGTACACCGTCGGCGGTCTCTATACCGTCGGAATGGGTATTACTACCACTGGCGGCGCCAGCCGGGAACTGGTCAAGCCAAACTACATCATCGCCCTGGCGGACACCCTTCAGGGTCCGGATACGCTGACCGGTCTTGCCGGAACCTCGGTCGTGGTCGAGGTCTCAGCGCGCAACAACGTGCCGATAAGCTACCTGGAGTTGCCCGTAGAGTATGCCGGT
>WJMS01000351.1 GCA_014727815.1 candidate division GN15 bacterium | reverse complement strand
GCCGATCACGATCGGCGCGGAGATTTTGCCCTTCTTGACGTACGTGTTCATGATGTCGGCAAACTTCGCCCGCTCGCCGTAGCCGAGCCAGCAGACCCGCGACGGCAGGCCCTGGAAGGGGATCCGTTCGGCGGCCAGGTCAATCCAGCGCATCAGCATTTTGTTGTAGGAGAAGTTTTTGCGCACGATCTCGTCGGTAACATGGATATCCTTCGGATCACCCGAGAGCGCCACCCACCGGAACGGACCGCGACCTTCGCAGAAGAGCGGGCGAACATAAGCGGGGACAAATCCGGGATAAGCAAAGGCTTTCTTGAAGCCACCGGTTTCGGCCTGACCGCGCAGATTGTTGCCGTAGTCGAACACCACCGAGCCGGCTTTCTGGAAATTGACCATCGCCTCGCAATGGGCGACCATCGACTTGTACGCCCGCTTGATGTAGTCCTTTGGCTTCTGCTTTCGCAGCCGGGTCGCCTCGGCGACCGTATACCCGCTCGGGATGTAGCCATTGAGTTCATCGTGGGCCGAAGTCTGGTCGGTGACGATATCCGGGACGATCCCCCGCTGGTAGATCTCCGGGAAAATCTCGGCGCAGTTGCCGACCAGACCGACCGAGATCGGCTCTTTCTTCTCATTGTGCTCTTCAATGAGTTGCATCGCCTTGTCGAGCGAGCGAACTTTGACATCACAGTAGCCGATCTTCACCCGGCGGTTGATCCGGGCTTCGTCGACCTCGACACACAACACCGACGCCCCGGCCATCGTCCCGGCCAGGGGCTGGGCGCCGCCCATCCCCCCCATGCCGCCGGTGAGGATCCACTTGCCGTGCATGTCGCCCTTGAAGTGCTTGTCTGCGATGGCCGCGAAGGTTTCAAACGTCCCCTGGATGATTCCCTGGGTGCCGATATAGATCCACGACCCGGCCGTCATCTGCCCGAACATCATGAGGCCGCGTTTGTCCAGTTCGCGGAAGTGCTCCCAGGTCCCCCATTTGGGCACCAGGTTGGAGTTGGCGATCAATACACGCGGGGCGTACTCGTGCGTCCGGAAGATACCGACCGGCTTGCCGGACTGCACCAGCAGGGTCTCATCGTTCTCGAGTGATTTGAGTGACTTGACGATAGCGGCGTAGCAATCCCAGTTGCGGGCGGCTTTGCCGGAACCGCCGTATACGATTAGTTCCTTTGGCTTTTCGGCGACCTCGGGATCGAGGTTGTTGTTGATCATCCGCAGGGCGGCTTCCTGATGCCAGCCCTTGCAGGATATCTTGGTTCCGCGCGGGGCGCGGCAGGTTTTCGGCTTGGCAGCCATAACACACACTCCCGTCGTTGATGTCATTCAGTGTGGCGAATATAGCCGCTCGGTGGGGCTAAGTCAATCGCCGGTCGGGACTTGTTTGGCTCGTCTCTTTGCGCCGAAAAAACGATGGATTTATCCGTAATGATGGTGCATATTGCGGTGTCATGTCGTGGATGATTGTGCCGCATTGTGCCGCATGGTTGATTCATCCGGGGCTGGGAGGATCTGTCTTACTTGGGGAGAGATTCCATGCGACGATTGATCATCTGTACCTCGCTTCTCTTGATTCTGTCCCCCGCCGTTTCTGCAGGTCCATTCCCCGAAACGGTGAGTAGTGCACCCAAGTCAACCGGCACTGCTCGTTTCATTTCCTTTACCGCTACTCTCGTTCCCGGCATCGTGGGAGGTGCGCTCATCGATGGCGGCGACAACCAGGACAGCGATGACCTGAAGACGGCCGGGTTGAACATTAGCGCTCTCGGCAGCTATTTCGGTCCCGGTGCCGGGCATCGCTATGCCGGCAACAATGGCCGTTTCATGTCGGGCGCCGGCACCCGATTGTTGATCGGCCTTGCCGGCGGCGTCGTACTGGTGTCGATGGGATACGAGGGCGAAACGGAAGACATGGAATCGTCGGAACGAGTGATACTGTTCGCCACGGGCGCTGCCGTCTTCACACACGGCATGTATGATGTTGTGAATGTTGATAAGTCGGTCGACGCATACAACGAGCGGGTGAGCAAACCGACGATGTTCGCCTCCCCCTGCTTCTTGCCGACCAACGGCACCCTTGGCGTGCAGCTGTCCTGGCGGTCTTGAGGAGAGGGCATAATGATGTACGGAGCATTCATTGCAGGCGTCCTGGTCACCGTGATAATCGCAGCCGGCGGTACCGCGGTTGCCCAGGACACGAAATCAGTTCGGACGGCCCGGTGGAGTTCGGTGGCCGCGACGGTGATACCGGGGCTTATCGGCGCTGCTCTGATTGCCAGCGGCGACCGTGGCGAAGACAATTCCCGGATGTTTGCCGGCGGAATTGTCAGTTTCGGGGGTGTTGTCTTTGGACCGGGTGCCGGTCATCGATATGCCGACAAAGAGAGTCGGTTCAACCGAGGCGCCCTCGTTCGAGGACTCGTCGGAGTTGTTGGCTACACCTCCGCGGTGGCTCTCTCCGGCAGCATGGATCTGCGAACCCAGGGCGAAGATACCGGCTATGATGATGGCGCCGTGTTCGTCGCTGCTGTCGCGGGCGGCGTCATGCTGGGGCATGCGATCTATGATATCGTCGGGGTCGAGAAATCCGTAGCGGAGTACAACGATCCGCCGACCCGCATGAGGGTCACGCTTTCCCCGTACTATACACTGAAAAACGGCGGGGTCGGTCTGCAGCTGTCGGTTCTGTTCTGACGGAGATACCGGCCGCCTGCTCCAGTGCGAGATCGGATATCCGATCTCGCCGTATAATCAGGTAACGATCAATCCCGGGAACAACTCCATGCCGATGCTGCCGACTATCGATGGCGTCACGATCCGACTGCGTCAACTCAAGCGTTCCGACGCCGCCTCGTTTGCCCACAACGCCAACGACCGTCAGGTCACCCGCTACCTGCACCTGCCGCACCCGTACACGCTGCTCGATGCACAGCAGTGGGTGAAGCAGACGCATTCGCTGGCGCGGCGCAAGCGGATGTATGCGTTTGGTATCGAGCACAAGGAGTCGCGGCAGGTGATCGGCATGGTCGGGCTGCACCATATCGATCGTGCGAACCGTCTGTGCGAACTCGGCTACTGGATTGGCCGCACGTACTGGCGGCGCGGCTATACCAGCGAGGCGATCAGGCTGATCCTGCCGTTTGCATTCGACTATCTCCGGATGCAGCGGGTGCAGGCGCGCGTGTTCCACCCGAATACTGCGTCGGGCAAACTGCTGGAGAAGCTTGGATTTACCTACGAGGGCTGCTGGCGGCGGGCCGAGTATGTGCATGGTCGCTGGTTCGATGTGCGCTGGTATGCGATCCTGAAAAAAGAATTTAGTAGACGATAGCGGGGCCGCCTGCGTCCTTGTGGGTGTGAGGGAGTTGTCTTAATCCGGGGAGCAGTACTATGCGACAGTTCAATCCTCTGGTTTTGATGTTACTGGTCACATTCTGTCTGGCGGCCGGGGTGACGGCCGATGATGGTTCCGATCAACTCGACTACAAGTCGCCGGCGACCGCCTGCTGGATATCGATCGGGACAACCGTCCTGGCCGGGGGCGGGTCGGCAGCGATGATCAACGCCGGCAGTAATGGTGACAATGATGATCTTTCGGTGGCCGGCGGTTTTCTGTTGCTGGGCTCCTTGACCTTCGGTCCCGGCGCCGGACACTTGTATGCCGACAACACGCGACGCTTTGTCAGTGGGTCGGGTATGCGGGCGCTGTTTCTGGGCGTCTCGGTGACCGGACTCGGAATCGGTCTCGGCAACGCGTTCAGTGACAACGATGACGGTACGGAAACCGCCGCGGGCGTACTGTTCATCGCCGGGGCGGTATCGTATACGGGCTACACGTTCTACGACCTGATTCGCGCCGGCCGGTCGGCGAAGGAGTACAACACGAAAGTCGATGCGGCTCGGTTTCGCACCGGGCCATGGTATGAATACCGCGACGGCACGGTCGGGGTGCAGCTGTCGCTGACGTTGTAGGGCGGCATGTCCGAAAAAAGGGGGTTGAGATGTCATGTAACAAACGAATTACGCTTGTGCTGGCAGCTGCAGCATGGCTGTGGACAGCCGCGTCATGGGCCACATCCACCGTGGAGATAGCAATACAGTGTCCGGTCTGCGGCAATACCTTCACCGCTCATGTCGTTGCCTCCACCAACAATTTCAGGGGGCAGGACAGAGATTTCTACGAGCGCGCTGCGGGCTTTCCGCCGGTGTTGATGCACCCGATCACGTGCACCTCGTGCTGGTATTCCGGGTACCATCGTGATTTCGATTCGACCGTACACTTCGATGATGCAACCAGGCAGTTGTTGCGAGACAGTCTGGCCCGGCCCGCGGACTATACGATCCACGAGGGCCGTGCTATGGTACCGGCATGGTCCAAGTATGAGCTGATCATACAGACTTCGCGACTGCTGGGAAAGTCGTGGCAGCGCATTCAGTTCGCCGCCATGCGAGCCGCGTGGTCGGTGCGGGAAATACAGGATCCGGTGTCGCCACTGGGTGATGACTACTGGCTGTGCGCGGCGAATTATGCGGACAGCATGATCAAAGTGATCGATCTGCCTTCGGGGACCCGGGCCTGCCGGGAAGTTGCGCTGGCGCGCCGGCTTGCGCCCGAGCTTCGACAACTGGACGACAGTGTCAGACTTTGTGCCACGCTCGGCGTCGTTCAGCTGTTTCGATCTCACGGCGAGAATGGTGAAGCGCTCGAAACCGCCGAGCAGGTGGAGGGACTGATTGCTCTCGACCAATTCCTGACCTTTTACGATTCACTACTGGCATCGGTAGAGAGGGAACGACACTATCAGAAGATTGCGCTACAGATTTTAGAAGAAGCCTGTGCCGAGTGGCCCGACGATATGACGCCGGCCGACAACCTCTATCTGTGCGGCGAGATCTGCCGGCGATTGGGCCGGTACGCCGATGCCGCGCGATATTTCGAGCGCGCCCAGTCAGGGATGGCTCTCTCTGAAGGTCTCTCGCACTGGATTCGTGAGCAGCGGGCGCTGGTGGATTGACGAATGCCCTCGAAAGGATTTCGCGGCTGTGGGGCCTGAGTAGGTCAGGCGGCTTGCTCGTCTGACGGTTTGGCAGGTCGAAAGCGGGCTGACCCGCCCCGGGTTTCCGTTGTCACTCCAGGACTTTGGCGAGGTCGGTTTGAGTGAGGCCGCCGCCGAATATGTCGAGCACGACCATGCTGGAGTCGATTATGATATTAAGCGGAAAAGTCTGGACGCCATAGCGGGAGAGGTACTCCGCGATGGATCGTAGAGGAAGGCCGCAGTCAGGCCGGTTTCTTCTTTGATATCGCGCATGAAACGCGGGTTGGCCGAGGTGATAAACACGAGGTGGCGGTAGTCATCCGGATTGTCGATCTGGTCCCGGATATAGAGCATTTCATCGAGACAGGATTCACAGGTCGGCATGACGACAGAGATGAGCATATTGCCAACGACAAGATCAGACAGGCGCACGGGTTGTTCTTCGAGGTCTTCAAAGACATGGTCAGCGAGCGTGTCACCTCCTCCCCCGGCCAGACTGCAGCCCTGCCACAGCAGGCACGGACTGCTGCCGAAAGAGACACACAAATCATGTGACAGAGGCGATGTGATGTGTGATTAGGCTGGATAAGCTCCCCCGCCTCCCCGTCATTATATAGCATTAGTATACAGTCAGTCAGTCAAGAAGAAAATATCGGAACCATGGGAAAAACGAACTTGGATGAATGCCGGAGTTGATGTACGTTGTATTATACTAGTCGATCCCTGGCGGAGCCAGTGCAGCTGATCTAACGGGGGAGGAATCCCGTGAGGCACTTCAAAGTACTCTTAGTGATTACGTTGCTGGTGGCCTGCTCCAGCTCAATGGCCCAGCGACGAGAGCTTATTCCCGCCGGCAAAAACGCATCTGTTTCAACTCCTACGTATTGCCGCGCGTTCCACTCGATTGGAAAGTTGTGCTGCAGTGTCTACAATTCCGGCGGATTTGGAGGGTGGGATTATCGATCTACCACGACCGGTGATTGCGCAGTAGGTGACAGACACCCGGATCGCGGGGGATATCCAAAGGGCTCCCGGATAGAGTACTTGCTTGCCGGCGATATCTGGGTAGGCGCCATGGACAAGGATGGTGCCATTGTCTCAGTCACCTGGGACGGCGACTCCCACAATTCCGAGTTCTATCCGGAGCCTCTGCCTTTTGGAGCATTTGAGCAACGCTCCATAATGGAACCCTCCGCACCAGAATATTCCGAAGCGATATCTGAAGAGGACTTCCTGACCTCGTACAGAGATACTTTCACGACTGGTTTGCCGGGATTGACTTTAGATTACTTCGGTCAACGGCCACACAAGCCATTGGGACTCGAGGTGATTCAGGGCACATACGCATGGTCCTATTCTTATGCCGAGGATTTCATTCTGTTTGATTTGCAGCTGCGCAATATCGGAGATGATGACCTGCACATGGTGTACATTGGAGTCATGATAAATCCTAGGGCTTCTTACGTGCATTACGACCCTGCCATGATTTTTCCTGACCGCACGCCCGGAGACCTGTGTGGTTTCCTCCCAGTGCATCCTTCATGGCGTGATCCACAGTCTCTTGACACGATCAAACTTGCCTGGCACGCCGATGATGATGGTGATCCGGTTCAGGGCAGGTTCACTGATCGTCCCGCACCGTATCGCTCCTGTACCGGTGTGGCCGGTATTCGCATTCTGAGCGGCCTTCCGTCGGGATCGCGCATGTCATACAATTGGTGGGTCAATAACGTACTGGGAGACCTGCTGTACGAATTCGGTCCGCGGAGGCGGCCGGGACCGGGTCAACCGTTCTGGCGGTTTCACACCGGCGGGTCGGGGATGCCTCGTGGTGACCGCAACAAATATCATGTTCTGTCGAACGGTGAGATCGACTATGACCAGGCATACACGGCGACAATTGGCCCAAACCATCCGGACTGGCTCGACCCGCCGCAGGACATTGCACTGGATGTTGCCGATGGGAAGTCGGTGATGTACCTGTTGTCGGTGGGGCCATTTTTTATTCCGAAGGGCGCCACACAGTCATTTGCCTTTGCCTATGTCGCCGGGGAGAACTTCCATACCTATCCGCAAAATATCGGGCATCTGCAGAACCAGCAAATCGATCTCTACTACGAGAACCTGGACTTCTCGGATATCGCCAAAAATGCCGTGTGGGCGGGGTGGGTGTATGATAACCCCGGGGTCGACACCGATGGTGATGGGTATTATGGCGAGTATCGTGTGAGTGTGGTTGATTCGCAGTTTATCGATGGCGAGTGGATTGTCACCGAGGCCGACACGAACTGGTACAAAGGCGACGGCGTCCCCGACTGGCGCGCCGCCGGCCCTCCCCCGGCGCCCAAGTTCTGGCTGACACCGACATTGAACGGAATACATGTCAGGTTCAACGGGCATCTGTCCGAGACGACCAAAGACATCTTCTCGAACATTGTCGATTTCGAGGGCTACCGCGTCTATATCGGTCGTGATGACCGGGAGTCGAGCCTGTCGATGGTTGCGAGTTTCGACCGGGAGAACTTCGATAAGTATGTGTTCAATCCGGGTATTGGAGTCAATGGTGACTACGAAGTGCATAGTATTCCGTTCACACTGGAGGAACTTCGTTGTCTGTATGGTGACGGCTCCGAGCCATGCGAAGATATGGACTTTAATCCCCTACGGTTTACGGCTCAGCGACCGT
>WJMS01000350.1 GCA_014727815.1 candidate division GN15 bacterium | reverse complement strand
CTCCAACGGCTACTTGCTGAGTCGGGAAACTGCCGATCGATTGGCCGGGCTGAAGATCAACCAACTGCAGGTCACGCTCGATGGTCCGTCGGACATCCACAATCGCAAACGACCGCTCAAGAACGGCAAGGAGAGTTTTGCGGCGATCGTCGAGAACATTCGGTATGCCGCATCGCTGATGTTTGTCAGTGTGCGGGTGAATGTCGACCGCAGCTTCACTACCGAGATGATTCAGCGTCTGCTCGATGAGCTGGCCGCGGCCGGGCTTCGCGAGCGGGTGGCGGTGAATTTCGGCAAGATCGAGTCGGCCACCAAAGCCTGCGCAAACATCTCGGAGCAGTGCTACGGCAGCCGCGAGTTTGCCGAGGTGGAGGCGGCGTTCTATCAGTTGTTACTCGACAACGGTTTTCGAATCGAGTCCTTGCCGTCGCCGACCGCGACGGTATGTATGTCGCAGCAGGTGAGTTCGATCCTGGTGGATCACCAGGGGTATCTCTATCGCTGCTTCAATTATGTCGGTGATCACGATCATGCGGCGGGGCGAATCGATCAGCCGTTAGATCTTTACCATACCAACTTCCAGTCGTTGTTTGCGTTCGATCCGTTCGAGGATGCCGAGTGCCGGGAGTGTTCGATCCTGCCGATCTGTCTCGGCGGCTGCCCCGCGCGTCGGGCCGTAGGTGATGTGGCGGGCGAACAGTTATGCGACAGCTGGAAGCACAATCTGGAACCAATGCTGCACACGATAGCACAAGACCGGCAGCAGCGGATGCGCGCGGCCGCGAAGGAGAAGTCATGAGCGAATTCAAACTGTACCCGCAGGCGGTGGTCTGGGAAATCACGTTTGCCTGCAACATGCGCTGCCTGCATTGCGGCACAGCGGCCGGCAAGCAGCGCCCGGACGAACTCACCACCGAGGAAGCGCTGAGCCTGGCCGACGAGTTGTGCGATCTTGGCGCGGTCAATATCACGCTTTCCGGAGGTGAGCCGTTGATGCGCAAGGACTGGTCGCTCCTGGCGCAGCGTATCACCGATCGCGGTGCCCGGCCGTACATTATTACCAATGGCTATTCGGTCACCGAGGAGACGGTCGATACCTTTGCAAAGGTCGGCATGCGCAACGTCGGCGTGAGTTTCGATGGGACGAAGAAGACGCACAACTATATCCGCCAGCGCGACGAGAGCTACGACCGCGTGCTCAACGCCTTCCGCATGATGGCGGCGCATCCCGAACTCAACCAGTTCTGTGCCATGAGTCAGATTTCGAATATCAATCTCGACGAGATGGATGAGATTCGGGATATCCTGGTCGATGTCGGCTGTCCGCAGTGGCGGATTCAGATGACGACCGCCACCGGTCGCATGAAGGAGCACGGCGAGCTGGTCATGTCGCTGGACAACTATCCGCGCTTCATTGATAAGATCCTCGAATTGAAAGAGGATAAGCGGATTGATATCGATGTCGGCGAGAATATCGGCTATTTCGGCTGCAAAGGCACGGCGTTGCTCGACGGGCACCCGTACTGGGGTTGCTTTGCCGGCACTCGCGGGATCGGGATCGAGTCCAACGGTGATATCAAGGGCTGCCTGTCGATGCCGGAGGAGTTTGTCGAGGGCAACGTCCGCGACCGTTCGTTGACGGAGATCTGGAATGATCCCGACGCATTTGCGTACAATCGCAAATTCACCCGCGATTCTGCGGGCGGGTTCTGCCACGACTGCAAGTATCTGCCGATGTGCCGGGCCGGTTGTGCGACAACCGCGGTGTCGGCATCGGGCTCACGCGGTGACAACCCCTACTGCATTTACCGGATCGAGCACGAGCAGGGCATTGCCTGCCGCGACAACGAGTTGATAACCAACCTGCTCAGCTCGGTGTACGAGCAGATCGGCGAGAAACTGCCGGTGGAGCAATAAGGATGCACAAGACGGTTCGCCTGCATCCGGGCGGCAGGCGGACCGGGCGGTGACGGATGCAGGTAAGTACGACAAAAGCACGCCGGCTGTGGGTGTATCTGCGACCATACTGGGGCCGGGAGCTGGTAACGCTGGTCATCATGATGACCCTGGCGGGGCTGGCGCTGGTCCTGCCGGGCGCGGTGCGTTACCTGATCGATGATCTGATCCCCTCACTGGTGCAGTCGAGTGACGCGGGAGTTGACCTTACCCCGATCATTCAATTCGGCCTGTTTCTGGTCGCGGTCTACGCCGCCCATGTGTTGCTGTCGTGGGCGCGGGATTACCTGGCCGGGGTTATCGGCGCCAGCATCATCGCCGACATGCGCACCGATCTGTACACGCATATCCAGTCGCTTTCACTCGACTTTCACCAGCGCAACCAGGTCGGTGAAATCATGTCGCGGTTTCTCTCCGATGTCAACCGCGTCCAGCACCTGTTGACCTCGACCCTGCTGATGTTCTTCACCAATATCATGTTGTTGATAGCCATCCTCGTCTACCTGCTCAGTGTCAACTGGTATCTCACGCTGGTGGCAATCCTGCCGGTGCCGTTGACGATCCTGATCACGACGTTCTACGGCCGCCGCCTCAACCGCATCAGCCGCCGTCTGCAGGAAACGATTGCGATGTTGTCCGGTCGACTGCAGGAGAGCCTGACCGGGATCAAGACGGTCAAGGCGTTCGGTCAGGAGGAGCGGGAGACCAAACGTCTGGGTGGCGTGATCGGCAAACTGACCCGCTTG
>WJMS01000047.1 GCA_014727815.1 candidate division GN15 bacterium | reverse complement strand
CTTGATAGTCACCGTGCGAGTCGTCTCGGTTTGTTTGGGGTGACACGGGCAGGCCAGCCCGCGACCATCGGGATCAAGCGTCTGCACCCGCTGGTAGTAGGTCATGGCGGTGAGTTCGTCGCCGGAGGCGTACTTGATGTCACCGAGATATTTCAGCGCCACCAGGTTGTCCGGGTCGCGCGACAGCACGGCGTAAAACTGCTCGGCGGCCGGTTCGGTTTGTCCGGCCAGATAGAGCGCGGTGGCATAGATCACCCGTCCCGAGACCAGTTCCGGCTCCGCGGTCAGATGCTCTTTGCATAACTCTACCGCCGAGGCGTACTTACCCTGCCGGACCAGCTTCTGCGCCCGGGCCGGCCAGTAGCCCATCGAGGCCAGCCGGTCGGTCAGTGAATCGCTCGACTGTGCGACACGCTCGCCAGCCGCACTCGACACACCAGGATCGGTCACGGCTGCATCGAGCCTGGAGTGCAGTTCGGTGGTGGCGATTTTCTCGTAATGGTCCGGCCGGTGTTCAGGCATGGAGGCAAAGGTACGCAATTCGGCGGCAAACGCAAGCGCAGCTTACGGTTTGTCGCGGCCGGAGGACTCGATGCGCTCGATGATCGTCGAGGTGGAGCGACCTTTGGTGACCCGCACCCGGCGGACCTTGCCGCCGTAAGAGCGAACGTAGTCGGCGCCCACAATCTCATCGATAGCGTAGTCCGCCCCCTTGACGAGCACATCGGGACGCACCTGCAGGATCAACTTCTCGGGCGTGTCGCTGCTGAAGACTACCACGTAGTCGACCACCTCAAGGGCGGCCAAAACAGCGGCCCGGTCGCTCTGTTTCTGCAGCGGCCGATCCGGTCCTTTGAGGCGGCGCGCCGAGGCATCGGAATTCAAGCCAACGATCAACACATCCCCGTACGATTTGGCCTTTGTCAGGTAGTCGACATGGCCGCGGTGAAGGATGTCGAACACGCCGTTGGTGAAGACGATCTTCTGTTCTTTTCGTCGAAGGCTGCGGATGAGGGCGTTGAGTCGCGTGCGAGCGATGAGTTTCTTTACGATTTTGACGGGTGAGCGTGGCATCACGTTTTCACCGGTGCTTCAAGTTTCCCATTTCGAATATGCTGCGTGAGTTGCTGTCTCAGTTGATCGAGCGATATCGTGGCCGTGCCGACTTCGGCAACAGTCCAACCGGCCGCAACATTGGCAAAGGTGGCCGCCTCGGGCAGGCCGGCGCCGCCGCAGACGGCGGCGACGAAGGTCGCGATGACGGTATCGCCAGCGCCGGTAACATCGAAGACCTGCCGGGCGAAAGTGGGGATATGTGTCGGCGTATCCTCGGTCGAGAACAAACTCATCCCCTGCGGACCACGTGTTATAAGTATCGAACGGGCTTCCAGTTTCTTGAGCAGACCGGTCCCGACTTCATGCAGGTCTTCCTCGGTGATGATCTTTCGGCCGTATGCGAAGCCCGCCTCATGATGGTTGGGCGTAATCAGGGAGACCCGGCGGTAGTTGTGAAAATTCGTCTCTTTCGGGTCGACCGCGATGAAGATGTCATTGTCATTGCACAGGTCGGTCACGCTTGCCAGCAGACTGGGGGTAATGACACCTTTGCCATAGTCGGAGATGATCACGGCATCGATGCTGCCGATCAGTTCGCGAAGCTTGTCCACCACTGCCGTTTCGGTATCGTTGGTCAGCGGCGTCCGTTTTTCCTGATCGAACCGGACGACCTGCTGGCTGTGGGCGATCAGACGGGTTTTGATGGTGGTCGGGCGGCTGGTGTCGACGATCATGTGTTGTCGGGAAATGCCGCGCTGTTCGAGCAGACCGCCGAGTTTGTCGGCGGCATCATCGGGGCCGACCACCCCGATCAGGACCGGCTCGTCGCCCAGGGTCCGGCAGTTTGCGGCAACATTGGCCGCGCCACCGAGCAGGGTACGGGTGGCTGTGACCTCGACTACCGGTACCGGCGCCTCGGGAGAAATCCGCTCGACCACGCCCAGGAGATACTCATCGAGCATGATATCGCCGACAATGACGACCCGCGAACGCCCCATACCATCGAGCAATTCCTCGATCCGGGGACGTTTCAACGACATAGCTTACCCGCGGCGTACTGTATCACAGACAATCCAGTTGACATGATCCCCGAATATATTAGAATTCACCCTACCGTACAAGTACTGAATACCCACCCACCAGTTCAGGGGATATCGCCATGGAACAACGCCAGCAGCAGCAGCAGTTGAAGATCGAAGTGCAGGATAAGGAAGCGGAAGGCATTTACGCCAATCTCGCCCTGATCACGCATTCGCCGACCGAGATCATTCTCGATTTTGCGCGGGTTATGCCGGGTCTGCCGAAAGCCCGGGTGTTGTCGCGGATTGTTATGACGCCGATGCATGCCCGGCTGCTGCAGAAAGCGTTGACCGACAACCTGGCCAAGTTTGAATCACAGTTTGGGGAAATCAAAGTCCACGGATCGCAGAATCAGGCCAGCAATCCGATCGGCTTCAGCGCACAGGACACCAGCGACAGGAAAGCCGAGTGACTGCGGGAAGATTCGCATTTGTTCTCCACGGTCATCTGCCGTACGTGCTCGGGCACGGTCGCTGGCCGCACGGCAGTGACTGGCTCTGCGAAGCGGCCTCGGAAACCTATCTGCCGCTGATCGCGGCAGTGGAACGGCTGGCCGGCGAGGGCTACCACCCGAAACTGACGTTCGGCCTCTCCCCCATATTGTGCGAGCAGCTGGCCGATGAACGCTTCGGCGAGGAGTTCTACCGGTATCTCTCGGAGAAACAGACAGCCGCCCATCGCGACCGGGATACTTTCGCAGCGCAGGGTGACGAACACTTCACCGGTCTGGCCGAGCGGTGGGAGCAGTTGTATGCCGAGACGCGGGATACGTTCGAACGGCTCGGGGGCGATATTATAGGGCGGTTTCGGCAGTTGCAGGATCACGGCTATCTGGAGATCATCACCTGCGGCGCCACCCATGCCTACTTCCCTTTACTGGCACGCGACGAGACGGTTTCGGCCCAGACGAAACTCGCGGTTGAAAACTACCGCAAGCATTTCGGCCGGCCGCCGCGCGGCATCTGGCTGCCGGAGTGCGGCTATCGTCCGGCGGGGCCCTGGTCTCCACCGGTGATGTCGGGCGGGCTGCCGGAGCGCTACCATCGCAAGGGGATCGAGGAGTTCCTGGCCGAAAACAACCTGGACTTCTTCGTAGCCGACACAGCCGTATTTCACGCCTACCAGGCGACGGCCGGGTCGGCGGAATCGTCGATGAACGACCTGATGCGTTTGCAACAGGGCCTGCTCTTTTCGGCCGAACAGCACCTGCAGCCAGCCGGTGACCTGCCGCGACACGCTTACCGGGTCGCCTCGCGTTCCGAATCGAGCCGACCGGTGGCCGTCTTCGTGCGCGATCCGGAAACGGGCTACATGGTCTGGTCGGGCGAGCACGGTTACCCCGGCGACGCGCACTACCTGGAATTCCACAAGAAGCGGACGCCGGGCGGCCTTCGCTACTGGTCGGTCACCGAGCCGCGCGGTGACCTGGCCGACAAGCAGGCCTACCACCCGGAGCCGGCGGCGCACCGGGTCCACAGTCACGCGGCCGATTTTGTTGCCAGGGTGACCGGTATCCTGACCGACTACCACGCCAGGACAGCCCACCCGGGTTTGCTGGTGGCGCCGTTTGACGCCGAGTTGTTCGGCCACTGGTGGCACGAAGGCCCGGCCTTTATCGAACAGACGCTGCGTCGCTTCTGCGAACATGACGCGGTCGAATTGACCTTCCTGTCGGAGTCGCTTGATACCGACCCGCCGCAGGAGACGGTCGAGCTGGCCGAGGGAAGCTGGGGGTTGGGGAATCACCACCTGGTCTGGCTCAACGATGACACCGAGTGGACCTGGCGCTATATCTACACTGCGGAGACCTCGATGCAGGAGTTGGTGCAGGCCTGGGAGCGGATTGAGACGATCCGGGCGGGGCAGGCGGCCGAACTGATCGCCCAGGCGGCCCGTGAGTTGATGCTCCTGGCGGCCTCCGACTGGCAGTTCCTGATCTCCAACGGGGCGGCGCGGGACTATGCCGAATCGAGAATCGACTACCACTTCACGACCTTTATTCGCCTGGCCGGAATGGTCGCGCAGGTGGCCGACGAGCTCCCGTTGAGCGAGGAGAACGAGCGGTGGTTGCGTCAGTGCCAGGCGCGTGATCGAGTCTTTGCCGAGATCGACCCGGCCATGTTCCTCGGCGTCCGCCGTTAGGCTACGCCGCATCGCGGCCGGTTGTTTTTTGTTGCCGGAGGGAGGCCTGATGGCCTATCTGTGGCATCTATGTCACTGGCTAAAGAGACGAAACGCTGCCCCTTCTGCAAAGAAGTCATCAATGCCACCGCGGTGCGCTGCAAGCACTGCCATGCCGATCTGAGCGAGGCGACCGGCAAGAAGCCGACCCGTTTCAACTCGCTCAATACCTTCCGCAACGGCTTCATCACGGGCGTCGTATTCTCCGCGATTGTAGCCCTCCTGATCTATTTGCAATGCAGCGGCCAATAGGCCACCCAACGGCCGTGTTCAGTCGCACATATCTATCTATGAATCAAGCCGTTACTCGCTAAGCTCTGCCTCCAAACTGCCGATATACAAAGCAAGGGTGCCTCGGCACGAGGCAAGCCGCAGGGTGACAGCCAGTTAACCGACGAGAACACGTGACCGACCATAACCAGACAGCCAAACACCAGTCCGCTACCGGGCGCGGCACGGGTCAGATACTCGGGTCGTGGCTCATTGTCCTTGGCACCGCCGGAGTCAGTGTCGCGGCGGTCTATTTCGGCTGGCCTCACTACGGGCATGAGTTGATCTCGGCCTTCCTGCTGCCGATGGTGGCGGCGGCGGCGATGTGGGGGCTGCGCGGCGGTATTCCGGCATGGTTCATGTTCGTACTGGGCAGCTACTGGTTCGTCCATCTCAAGACGGGAATCGACTGGCCGGAGCTGTTTTCGCCGGTCTGGTTGCCGGAGATCCTCATCTCACTTATCGCCACTGCCGTTGTCGGTTACCTGGTCGAATTGCGATTCCGCGTCAAACGCCAGATCGCCGATCTGACCGCTGCCACCAGCAAGCTTCGTCTGTCCCAGGCCCAGCTGCAATCTCTGCTCAACAGTACCGAGCAGGCGATTGTCCTGCTCGACAAGCAATGGAATATCGCCGCGTTCAATCAGCGGGCGGCCGAACTCTCCCGGGCCATGACCGGCAATACGCTCAGTCCCGGCAGTTACTGGCGAGAGTTCATCAGCGCCGAACTCCAGAAGGACGCTGAAAAGCACGTGGAACGGGCCGCCGAAGGGGAGACCATCACGGTCGAGAAGCGACCGATCACGCTTCACGGACAGCAGCGCTGGATCCGGGTGGTCTACAGCGCGATCCGGCTGGGTGATGACGATATCGCCGGTGTCTGTGTGAACGCTACCGATATCACGGAGACGGTGTCGGTACAGCAGGAGCGCGAGGACCAGATCGCATTTCTGCGCGGCCTGTTTGATGCCGTCCCGATGCCGATCTTCTACAAGGGCATCGACGGTTACTACATCGATTGCAACGACGCCTACGGGCAGTTTCTCGGCGTGGGGCGCTCAGAGATAATCGGCCGCAAGCTGGGCGATATTGTCGGCTCCGACCGAGCCGAACCGTTCCGTCAGCATGATGTCGAGCTGATGAACAACCCGGGCAAGCACAGCGTGGAAACGCGGTTGGAGTTTGCCGACGGCCGCGCCAACGACATCCTGGTGACCAAGGCGACTTACACGACCGCCGACGGTTCTTTAGCCGGGATTGTCGGTACCGTGTTCGATATCGGCGAGCGTCTGAAGACGGAACGGGCGTTACGCGAGAGCGAAGAGAAGTTCCGACACACCTTCGATCAGTCGCCGATCGGCGCCGCAATTGTCGGGCTGGACTATCACTTCCTGCGGGTAAACCGGGAACTGTGCCGCCTGACCGGCTACAGCGAAAATGAATTGTTGCGGATGACCGTCCGGGAGATAACTCACCCCGATGACCGCACTGCCGGCCGGTCCGACTACGACCGACTGTTGTCCGGGGAGATCGATCATGCCGTCGTCGAAAAGCGGTACGTGCGCAACGACGGCAGCGTGGTGTGGGTGAGAAAGTCGATGCGTCTGCTGCGCGACGCCGATGGTGCGCCGCTGTACTTCCTGCCGCTGATCGAGAACATATCCGAACGCCGGGAAGCCGAACGGGCGCTGAAGGAGTCCGAAGAGAAGTACCGCCTGCTCGTCGAACACCAGACGGATATGGTGGTCAAGATCGATGCCGATGGTCGCCTGGTTTTCGTCAGCCCGAGTTATTGCGAGACGTTCGGCAAAACCGAGGACAAACTGCTCGGCGAGTCGTTCCTGCCGCTGGTGCACGAAGAGGATCGGGAAGCCACCCTGGCGGCGATGAAAGACCTGTACCGCGAGCCGTACGAATGTTATCTCGAGCAGCGCGCCCTGACGAAGGACGGCTGGCGCTGGCTGGCCTGGGCCGACAAGGCGGTACTCGACGATGATGGAGAAGTGGTTGAAGTGATCGGGGTCGGCCGTGATGTCACCGTGCGGCGACAGGCGCAGGACGCCATGGCGGCGAGTGAAAACAAGTACCGTACCTTCTTCGAGACCGCCCGCGATCCGATCCTGATCATGAAGGACGATGTCTTTGTCGACTGCAACGAGCAGTCGTGCACGTTCTTCAAGTGCTCGCGCGACCAGCTGGTCGGCCAGTCGCCGTATCACTTTTCGCCGAACCGGCAGCCGGACGGTCGTCCGTCGGTGGCCGCGTCTCTCGGCTATGTCCAGGCTGCGGCCCGGGGCAAGGCTCAGTTTTTCCCCTGGCAGCATAAGACGGCCGACGGGGAGCTTCGCGACGCTGAAATCAGCCTGAATCGCATGGAATTCGGCGACGATGTCTACCTGCTGGCCATTGTCCGGGATGTCACCGAACGGAAAAGGGCCGAAGCCGATCTCGAGGAAAGCCGGCGCGCGCTGTCCACCCTGATCAGCAATCTCCCCGGGATGGCCTACCGCTGTCGCAACGACAAGAACTGGACGATGGAGTTCGTCAGCGAGGGCTGCCTTGCCATCACCGGCTACCAGCCGGAACAGCTCGTCGACAACAGCGAGATCAGTTACGAGGGGATCATCCACCCTGACGACCGCCAGGCGGTGTGGGCAGAGATCCAGCGCGCCGTGGAACAGGACGAAGCGTTTCAGCTCACCTACCGGTTGGTGACACATGACGGCCAGACCCGTTGGGCGTGGGAACAGGGCCGGGCGGTTCGGGACAGTTCCGGGGCGGTGGTGGCGCTCGAGGGCTTTATCTCCGACATCACCCAGCTCAAACATGCCGAGAAGGAACTGCGGCTGTCCGATGCGGTCCTGCGGCAGCTTCCCGACGGTATCATAGTTGCGGACACCGAGGACAACGTCACCCACTGGCTGGGCGGGGCCAGCCGCATTTTCGGTTACGAAGTCGACGAAATCGTGGGTAAATCGACCAACATTCTCCCGGCCCCGGACTACCGCCGGGAACTGCGCCGCCGTCTGGCCGAGCGGACTGATCCGTCCGAGCCGCTGATCATAGAACTCGAGGGCCTTCGCAAGGATGGGACGCGTCTGCCGCTGGAGTTGACGCTCAAGCTCATCCTCGATGATCACGGCAAGCCGCTGGTCAGTATCGGGGTGGTCCGGGATATTACCGAACGTCGCGCAGCCGAAGACCTGCTTCGAGAGAGCGAACGGAAATTCCGGTTGTTGTTCGAATCTTCCCCACTTGGTCTTATGTCGGTCAATCGTGAAGCCGAGATAGTCGATGTCAATCAGACGCTGCTTCAGATTCTGGGATTGCCCGATCATGAAAGCGCCGCCTCCCTTGATCTCGATTCAATTGCCCGACTGAGCGGCACCAACTTCCGTCGTGACATCGACAAGTGCCTGCACGACGGGCAGCCGGTGATCAACGAATTGTCGTACCATTTCGAATGGGGCGGCAAAATCCACATTCGCTACCTGCTGACCCCCGTACGCGACGATCAGGGCCGATTGACCGGCCTGCAGGCGATGCTGGAGGATATCACCGATCGGGTGCTCAGCGAGCAGGAATTGCGCAAGCTCTCGGCGGCAGTCAACCAGTCGGCCAATGCGATCTGCATTACCGATATCGACGGTCGTATCGAGTACACCAACCCGCGTTTCAGCGCTCTCACCGGTTACAGTATCATGGAACTGGTCGGCCGCTCGATTTCGATCCTCAAGTCCGGTCGGCACGGCCGCGACTTCTACAAGGAGATCTGGGAGACGATCTCGACCGGCAATGTCTGGAGCGGTGTCATCCAGAATCGCCGCAAGAACGGCGAGTTGTTCTGGGAGCGCAAATCGATCTCACCGATCTTCTCCGACGACGGCCGCATCATGAACTACCTGGCAACCTCGGAAGATATCACGATCGAAATCGCCACCCAGCAGAAGCTGGCCGAGTCGGAAAAGATGGCTGCGGTCGGAATGCTCGCGGCAGGCGTGGCGCATGAATTCAAAAACTATCTCGGCGGGATTATCGGCAACGCCTCGTACGCCCTCGAAGAGATCCCCGAGGACCCGGCCGTCGCGCAGGAAACGCTCGAACAGATTATCGATATGGGCGAGCGGGCGAACAAGGTTGCGATGTCGCTGCTGACCTATTCCAAAGCACGGCCGGACGACCGTTCCCCCGAGAACCTGCAGCAACTGATTCGCAACACGCTCACACTCGTCGAAAAGGAGCTGCGCAACCGATCGATCGAGATCGTGACCTACTTCCATGACGTACCCGAGGTAATGGTCTCGGCCGGCAAGATCCAGCAGGTCCTGCTCAATCTGGTAATCAACGCCGAGCACGCCATCGCCAGCGGCGGCGTCATTACGATCGCACTTATTCGCGAGGGCTCGTTTGTCCATCTGAAGGTCGGCGATACCGGTTCGGGAATCCCGGCAGAGCATATCGACAAGGTCTTCGACCCGTTCTACTCGACGAAGGGTGTCTGGGGAAAAGACGCCATCGTCGGCTCAGGCATGGGATTGTCGATCGGTCGCAATATTGCCCGCGAACACGGCGGCGACCTGACGGTGCAGTCGCGGGTCGGCATGGGTACGACCTTCACCCTGAAACTGCCGTTGCAGGAACCGGACGGCGACTCGACGGCCATCGAAACGACTGTCGGCCACACGCCCAAGATCCTGATCTTTTCGCTGGAGAAAGCGATTGTGCGCCACTACTTCGAGAGCGCCTGTCAGGCCGGCGTCGAGGTACTGGTGTCCGATGATATCGGAGCGATTCCCGTGGATGTATCGATGATGGCCGATGTGGCGGTTTGCGATGTTCGCTTTTCGGGAAAGGTGGAACTGCTGAAGTTTGTCGAGTTGTGTGTCGCGTCCGAGGTTCCGTATGTTACGGTCAACTGCGACGCCATGGAGTACCAGTTGTCCGACATTTATGATCGGGCAGCCGCCAACTTCGCCGACCTGCCGCCGATCGGCCGCCTGCTCACTGCGCTGGGGGTATCGCACCGCACTCCTGCCGAGCCGGAGTAGGGCCGGTTACTCGGGCGCCGTCTGACCGCCCAAAATCGTTCGCACCCGCTCCGAGACCATCGCGACCGAAATCCCTTTCATACACTGCATGTGCTGCTCACCGGACAGGGGGCACTTGTTCTTCACGCAACTGATACAATCGAGATGTTCGAGGTAGATCAGTTCTTTGCGTCGCGTCAGCGGCGACGTCTCCCTCGGATCATCGGCCCCGGACAGCACCACCAGGGGCGCGCCAACGGCTGCCGCCAGATGGGCCGGGCCGGAGTCATTGCCGACAAAGCAGGCGGCACGGGAGAGGACCGCCGCCGACTCGCGCAGGGTCGTCTTGCCGGCGAGATTGATGACGTTGCGATCGGTGGCAACTTCCGACACCCGGACGGCGTCCGGGCGATCGTCGGCCGAGCCGACCAGCACCACCTTCATGCCCAGTTCATCGACGATGAACTGTACCAGGGCCCGGTAGTTGGTCGTGCCCCAGCGTCGTGATTCGGCCACCGCCCGGCAGGCCACCGCGACATACTCCTCGTCGTCTTCGACCCCGAAACCTTCCAGAATCTCTCGCGAGCGGGCAACATCGGCCTCATTGAGAAACAGCTTCGGGTGGACATAGGTCAAATCCAACCCGGCCCCGCGCCGCAGCAGATTGAAGTACACCTCAGAACGATGCTCTGCATTGAGCGGCACCGGCAATGCCAGCGGACGGGTCAGCAGCAGCCGGCGACCATCGGCAATATACCCGACTCGTTCGGGGATGCCGGCGAGTTTGAATCCGGCGGCGGCGCCAAAAGAGGGCGGCAGGATATAGCCGATGTCATACGGCTCCCGGCTGATCAGTTCGCGGATCTTCACCACCGCCATCAGGCCGTGCACGTGTTGATCGGGAATCGGCAGGACAGCATCAATGGCCGGGTTATGGGCAAACAGTTCGGCGAGCGACTGGGGCGTGAGGACAGTGACCGACGCGCCCGGGTACGCCTCCCGCGTCTCGTTGATCATCGGCAGCGCCATGATGCAGTCGCCGAGATGGTTGGGAGTGCGTATGAGAATTTTCGGGCCCATCAACTCACAAAAGTACCTTCCAGCTCGGCTTTGTTGAGCAGGAAGTTCTTCAGCTCCTCCAGGTACTTGTCCTTCGCCTCCAGGTAAGATATGCGGCTCTCGAGAAAGGTCAACTCGGATATCTGCCCGTCGGAAAGCCGCGATTGCGCGATATTCAACCGGTTTTGCGCCAGATCGATTTGCTGCCGAACGATATCGAGCCGGCGATAGGCGACATCGAGCCGGTTTACCAGGTTGATGATCTCGCCGCGTGCGGAGCGTTCGGCGCTGACATACTCGAGCCGCGCCTGTTCCGCCTCGAGCCGCGCCGCCTGGACTTCGGCCGAGGACGCCCCGCCATCCCAGATCGGATAGGTGAAGTTCAGGGCCACGCCCCAGCTGTTGGTCCGGATAGGATCGTCGGGACGGTTGTCGGCATCGATCGTGCCCCGGCCGAACGAATAGCTGACCGAGAGATCGCCGTTGAGCCCGTGCGACGACGCCGAATAGCCGGCCTGCCGGTCGGCCTTATTGTACTGGTAGCGGGCGCGATGCACGCTGAGCGAGCTCTCCCAGTTGTCGATGTACTTGCGGCGAAGCTGCTGGTCGACCGCCAGGGTCACCTCGGGCTGGCTGGTGTTCAACTCGGTTTGCGGGTCCATGTCCAGCAGCAGCGCCAGCTGCCGTCGCTGTTCACC
The DNA here is from genome assembly GCA_014727815.1 of candidate division GN15 bacterium. GTDB lineage: Bacteria > Zixibacteria > MSB-5A5 > GN15 > FEB-12 > WJMS01. The sequence continues at coordinate 12,330 of WJMS01000047.1, read as the reverse complement.
GGCGTTGGTCTCGGCCTCGAACAACTCCAGTTCGGCATCGAGCCGCGCCGACACGCTCTCGAGGTATTCTTCCTCGGAGATGATGCCATCGGCAAACTTGGCCGAATCGATCTCCGCCTGCAGGGTGGCCGACCGAAGTTTGTCCTCGGCCAGTGACTGGGCAACGGAAAGACGCAGCACCCCCATGTAGGCCTCGATGACTTCCTTCTCCAGCGCGGTTTCATCCTCTATCTGCTGGATGCGCGCCAGTTCCAGGTCATCCTTCTTGTTGTTCAGGTCGTTTTTTGCATCCGACGGTTTCAGCAGCGGCTGGTTTAATTCGAAGCGGAAGAAGCCTTCCTCGCGGAGTTCATCGATATCGACGAGGTTGCCCTGTTGATTGGGGATGGGGTATTCCTCGTTGCGCCGGGTGAGGTTGGCGGTGATGTTCAGGTCGCCGCCGGTGATCAGGCTCTGTCTGGCCCGGATATTGGAGTTGAAGCCGAGGTCGGTCGTCTGGATCACCTGCTTTTCCGACAGACCGCCGTAGAAACGATAGTCCTGCACTTCGGAATAGGTCGGCAGTTCGCCGTTGATGGAGATTTCCGGGAAGTAGAAATTGGTGCGGCGGGCCTGGTAGGTTTGCTCGGCCACCTCGAGGCGTCCCTGAATGATCGAGCCGCGCGAGGTGCGTCCGAGAGCGCGATCGATCGCCTCATGCAAGGTCAGTTCAACACCAAAGCTGTCCGGCGCGCCACACGCAAACACAAGGGCGAGCATGATCACAACCCGCATCGGGGTCGACCTCACTACCAGTCGCATCATCGGATACTCCTTCTCATGCCAGGGAAACGTCTATTCGTACCGGAGCGCCTCGATGACATCGAGTCGCGCCGCCTTACGAGCGGGATAAATGCCGAAGATGACACCCACCGCGGTGGACACGCCAACCGCGAGAACGATGGCGAAGATCGAAACGACCGTCGACCAGCCGGCGTAGAACGTGATCATCTGCGAAATCATCAGACCAAGGGCCAGGCCGATCGTACAACCCAAGAGGCAAATCACCACGGATTCGAACAGGAACTGACGGAGAATGTCGTTGCGGGTCGCCCCGACCGCTCGCCGCACACCGATTTCGCGGGTGCGCTCGAGGACGGTGGCCAGCATGATATTCATGATGCCGATTCCGCCCACCAGCAGCGACAACCCGGCGATCGCCACCATGACGATATTAAATGTCTGCTGGGATTTCTGCGCCTGGCGCAGCAATGACTCCGGAACGACTATCTCATAGTCCTGGATGCCGCCGTGTCGGCGCTCCATGATTCGATCGATCAGCTTGCTCACGGCCGGGACGAATTTCAAGTCGGCAACCGTCACGGTCAACTGGTCGACCTCGGGCGTGTTGTAGGCCTGGCGTTGTTCGCTGCTTTCGCCGCCCCACCGGGTCATACGTTCCGAGGGCAGCTCACGGCGGTCGAACTTCTTCATCGCGGTCGAGAGCGGGATGTAGACATCCTCGTTGAAATTGCGCATCTCCAACCCCTCAACCTTGCCGCGGCCGATATACTTGTCGGCCATCACACCAACCACCGTGAAGTCAAGCTCGCCGATCCGGACCGTCTCGCCGATCGGGTCGGAGAAGGCAAACAACGCTTTTTTGGCCTTGGCGCCGAGGACACAGACCTGTGCAAAAGTTTCCATGTCGAGATCGTGAACGAAGCGGCCGTAGTCGACCTCGATCGAGCTGGACAGGGTGAAATCCGGTCGGGTCGCCACCACCCGCACCGGCGCCTCGAGCGAGCCGTATCTGACCGTGGGAATCGCCTCGAATCGTTGCGGCACGACATTTACGATCAGATCCGTGTACTGGCCGATATTGACGCCGTCGGCAATCGACAGCCCCTTGGAGCGCTGCAGACCCTCCTCGGAGTCCGCCGCCTCCTCGGGTATCTTGGCATTGATAATGATATTGTTGATGCCGAGGACCTGGATCTCCTGCATGATTTCTTTCTCGGCGCCCTCGCCGATCGACAGCATGGAGACCACCGCCGCCACCCCGATAATCACGCCCAGCATGGTCAGAAACGAGCGCAGCTTGTGAGCGGAGAGCGAATCGAATGACAGACGGAGAATCTGCCCGTAGTCTTTTCTCATCTATCGCCTCACCGACCGGTGTTTCGCGTCACGTCCATCGGCTTCGTCCGGCCCTCATTGAGTTCCGGCTCGGTGGCCCGATCACCCGGCAGTCCTTCGGCATCGAGATTCGGATCCACCAGGCAGATCTTCTCGCCGCCCTCGAGCCCGTCGACAATCTCGATCTTCATGTCGTTGCGCCGTCCGACCGTCACTTCACGTCGATCGCCGCCCTCGAGATACACGACCGTCTCACCATCGCGCTCGAAAACCGACTCGAGCGGCACGGACACGACATCCTGCAGCCGATCGATCACGATTTCCGAGGCGGCCGACATGCCCGGTTTGAGGTCGTCGTCCTGATCCTGGAAGGTGATCTCGACGTCAAAGACGTTGATTTTCGAGTTGTGGTCTTTCTTGCGAGCCAGCGTCCCCTTTTTCGTGACAATGCCGGTGTACTGCTTGTCGGGGAAGGCATCGAGCGTTATCAGCGCGGTCTGGCCGGTATCGACCGCGGCCGCATCGACTTCGGAGACGGTTGCCTTGACGATCATCTCGGAGAGGTCCGGCAGGTTGATCAGTCCCTGGCCCGGCCACGGCGAATCGCCTTCCTGCACCTTGCCCATCTGGCCGCCCTTCCAGATTTCGAGATAGACGACCATACCGGGGATCGGCGCGGCGATACTCATCTGCGCCAGTTCCTTCTCGGCCATGGCAACTTTGTCCTGGGCGCGCTGGACTTCGAGTTCGGCCTTCTCCATGTCCGCCTTGATCTGATCGAGCTTGGCCTGGTAATTCAATTCGGCAAGCTCCAGTTCCAGTCGCGCCTCTTCGGCCAGGGCCGGCGCTTCGTGCTTCATCTCGTCATACTTGCGCTGTGCCTTCTGGACCTCGAGGGTCAGCTGCTTCTCCTGGATGGTGTACTCTTTTTTGCTGCGCTCCAGGGTGGTACGGGCAATCTTAAGGGAGGATTGGTATTCGTTCAGCTCCGCGGTCTGTTCGGTGGCATCGAAGCGGATGATCGGGTCGCCTTCTTCCACCATGCTGCCCTCGGGCGCCATCCACGTAATCTGCAGGCCGCGTACCCGCGGCGCGGAGACGGTATACGCTCGCTTAGCGTCGACCGTCCCGCTCGCCTTGAGCGAGATCAGGAATTCGCCTTCGTTGACCGTTGTGACGGGAATATCAATTGACGTCGAGAAGATTGCTTTGACACCGTAGGCACTGACCAGCAGCACCACCACCACGACACCGGCAATTATCCATCGTATCACGCACACACCTCTTTATGCACAGGTCAACCGGCGGGCGCCGGTTACTTCCACTTGCCATGTTGCCCGGCAGGAACGAGACACGCCGGGTCTGCTCTGTTGTACGCCGGAATTCGGCCAGAGTTGCTTCATTTCCTCTCCAATTTCCACCGGCGATGGGTCCACATCCACTGGTCCGGGTACTCCCGGATGCGTTCCTCGAAGTAGCGAAGAAACTGCTCTGTCATCCGCCGGATGTTCGTCTCCTCATCGCCGCTCTCCGGCGGGTAGATCGGTTCGCCGGGCAGCATGACATGGCGGTCGTAGCGCTCGCGCAGGATCACGTACGGCAGGATCGGCGCCCCGGCCCGGATCGCAAAGCGGGCCGGCCCTTTGGCGACCGACGCCGGACGGCCGAAGAAGTCGAGGACCAGTTCGCCGGCGGGGGCATGCTGATCGGCGGCGATTCCGATCACCCGATTGTTTTTCAAGGCCTTGTACGCCTGCCGCGCGGCCGAGCCAAGCCGGATCACGCCGACGCCGGTGCTGGTGCGCAGCTCGGTCATCATCCGGTCAACCAGCGGATTGTGCTGCGTCGTTACGAGCACATCGATCGGATAACCGGACAACGCTACGGTTGCCGCCGATAGCTCCCAGTTGCCGAAATGCGGCACCACCAGGATCGCGCCGCGGCCGGCCTCGAGAGCCTGGTCGAACGCGTCGAAGCCATGCCGAACAACAGTCTGTTGGACATTCTCGGGGGTGAGCCGGGGAAACCGGGCAACCTCGAAGAAGGTCCGGCCGATACTGGCGAAGACGTTTTTGACGATGCGTTGTCGCTCGGCCTCGGTGAGCGTGTCGCCCAGCGCGCGGCGCAGGTTGTCATGCGCGATCCGTCGACGGGAACTCAGCAGCAAACCGACCAGGCGTCCGGCGGCCCCGCCGAGTCGATCGGCCGATCGCGCCGACAGACTGTTGGCCAGACCGTGCGCGGCGCGCGCGAGCAGGTATTCAACACGATGAGCTAGCGACGCCATGGCTCGTCATCATCATCGTCGGTCCGCTCCGGGAAGTCCGGATCGCCATAGTCGAAGTCGGTGGAGTGCAACTGCTCCTCTTCTTCCCACTTGCGATAGTAGTCGCGCCGACGTTTGATGGCGAGAATGCCACCGATGATGATGACCACGGCGAGAAGTACCCATAAAAACATAGTATCCACCAATAGCGAGGCGAGGTTGAACCGCTGTGTCAGGTACACACGCACTTCCTGCTCGAAGCCGGCCAGATCGGAGCCGGTGGCGGCGATCAGGGCGCTGTCCAGCACGGTCGGCTGACCGGGCAGGCGGTGGCCGCTGACGGCGGGCGCCTCGCGAATTCGATCCAGGAAGATATTAACAGCATCTACCCCGTACTCGTCAAACAGATATTTAACCGTCATGTACGACTGGGCATAGGCCACCGAGGCTTTGGGCGCCTTGAACCGGTTGAGCAGGCGGATTTCCTCGAGCGGGATGAAGTTGCCGAAGACCGCCGCCTTGGACATGGTCAGGTTTTCCGACCAGCCCCACTCGGTTGAGACCAACATTGCCAGTCCCTCGTCGAACCAGCGCGGCGGGCTGTTGAACCCGGTGCGGTCGTGCAGCGCGAGATGGGCGTATTCATGCGCCAGCAGTTCGGGCAGCGACTTGTTGACATTGAAGCGATCCGGTGACTTGATCACGATCAATTGCCTGACCGGATTGGCGGCAGCCGCGCCCCAGTCCGGGAAGGCACCCCCGAGCAAACGTTCGAACTCCCACGGTTCGCCGACGACATGTATGTCCGGGCGGTAGTCCAGCGAGTCTCGAATCAGGCGGATCAATTCAGCGCGGGTGCGCTCGACAATCGAGTCGACCAGCGGCAGATCCGACGGGTCCGCGAGATAGTAGTCGGCCCAGTTTCCCGCCACCGGCTCCTGAGCTGAAGTAGGCGAGGCGGCGCAGATGCAAAGGACAACGATGAGCCATACAATCGCAAGAAATCGCATACCCGGTAAGATATCGTTCTGGCCGCAGAACACAAGCGGCGGTAAGAGCGGCCCGCCGGCAGCGACGACAAAGGCTGCGCAAAGCCGAAACAAAGGCATATCGGGCAGATATCATCGGGATATCCGATTGACATTCCGGACCTTCCGGTATACTTTGACCGACAGAGAATGTACTACAGACGGCAACAAGGAGACAGGAATGAATATCTATGATTATGCCATGAAAATGGAGCAGGACGGCCGGGCGTTTTACCTGGAGCAGGCGGAGAAGGCCGAGCATCCGCAGTTTAAAAAGATCCTGCTCGAGCTGGCCGACGATGAGGCCAAGCACTATGCCATTTTCAAGGCGCTGCGCGATGGCCAGCCGGCCTCGTACGAGGAAGCCGCCAAAACCGGCATTCTCCAGACCGTGAAGAACGTCTTCGAGGAAATGAAGGCGGGCAACGAGGAGTTTGCATTTTCGGACAACGCTCAGCAGATCTGGCAGGAAGCGCAGGAAGTCGAGAAAAAGTCCGAGGACTTCTATCGCGAAAAGGCGAATGAAGTCGACGACGAGAACCAGAAGCGTATCCTGAACAAGATCGCCGACGAGGAACACAAGCACTGGGTGACGATGGAAAACGTCATCAAGTTCATCGACCGCCCCAATCACTGGCTCGAGGATGCCGAGTGGACCAACCTCGAAGAATATTGATCGTCGGCGATTTGATCTGAGAAAACGACAAGACGCGCTCGCAATGGCGGGCGCGTTTTCTTTTGCGTGTTACAGGCCGACTTCGGCCTTGAGCCGGGAGATCTCACGCTGGGTCAAATGACGCCACTGCCCGGCCCGGAGGTTTTTGCTGGTGATGCCGGCAAACTCCACCCGCTCGAGTTCTTCCACCGGATGTCCCACCCGTTTGCAGAGCTGCTTGACCTCGCGCTTGCGTCCCTCGGTCAGGGTGAGGCGAATACGGGTGGTGTTGCGCACGAATCCGAGAATCGACACTGAAGCCTTACCGACCTTGCCATCCTCGAGCTTGATCCCCCGGTCGATCTGGATGGCACTCTCCTGCTTGAAATGCCCGCGGACCCGCGCCTGGTAAACCTTGGGGACCTTGTACCGTGGATGAGCCAGCCGATAGGCCAAATCGCCGTCGTTGGTCAACAGCAACACGCCGGTAGTGTCGAAATCGAGCCGGCCGACCGGGTAGACGCGATGCTTGAGTTTTTTGAGGTAGTATTTGATGGTTCGGCGTTTGAACGGGTCAAACAGGGTCGTCATCACATTGCGGGGCTTGTTCAGGACGACATAGATTTTTTCTTCGACCGGGCTGACCTCGGAGCCATCGACTTTGACCACATCCTGCTCATCATCGACGATAAACCCCGGCGCATCGATCTTCTTGCCGTTGACCGACACGCGCCCCTGTTCGATCAGGGACTTAGCGCCCCGTCGGGAGGTCACCCCGCTCAGCGAAAGGTACTTGTTGATTCGAATCTGCGACATCGCTAATCCACGCGAGAACCAGACACGCGTACGCGTCTATCGATCATGCTCGGTATCGCTGCTGTCGGCGTCAACCGCCACGGAGTCGTCATCGTTGGAGGCGCTCTCGTCCCGGCCGGCGGTCTCGTCCGCTGCCTCTGAGGCATCGTCGACCGCCTCATCGGAGCCGGTCCGCTTCATGGTCAAGCGTGGCGCGGCGGTGTTGTCATCGGAGTCGGTATGCTCCGGCCCGGTGTCCTGCGCGGTCTCCGGTTGACTGGGTTCGGTCGCATCGGATTCGCTCTGTTCTGCGGATATATCGTCGTCGTCGAACTCGTCTTCACGGCTGGTCGGGTCAAAGGTGCCGTCGGCAATATTGAGCTTCACCTTGCCGTCGGCCCGCTCTTCGAGGATCAGTTCCGTCTGGTGCTGGCCCTCGGACGCTTTGACCAGTTCCTCGATCTCACTCATCTTGGGCAGGTCTTCGAGCCGGTTAAGGCCGAAGAACTTGAGGAAGTCATCGGTCGTGCCGTATTGCAGCGGCTTGCCGACTGTCTCGGCGCGGCCGACAATCGTCACCATCTTCTTCTCGAGCAGGTTGTGCAGGACGCCGTCGGAGGCGACCCCGCGGATATGCTCGATCTCGGCCTTGGTGACCGGCTGGCGGTAGGCGACAATGGCCACCGTCTCGAGCGCGGCGCGGGTCAGGCGGAGTTTCCGGCGGCGGGCAAACAGTTCCTCGACGAAGCCGGTATACTCCGGCAGCACGTAGTACTGGTAGCCGCCGGCGATCTGGCGGATGCGAAATGACGATTCCGTCTCGGCGTACCGCTCGTTCAGGTGGGCGACCGCCTCGGCGACTTTGGCCGGTGTGATATCCTCGATCACCCCGGCGATCTTTCGGGCCGAAATCGGCTCCGGCGAGGCGAGGACGATTGCCTCTACCGATGATTCAAAATAGGTATCTTCCATTACTCACTCTCGTCAAACTGCCGCAGGGCGCCGACATCTACCAGGTCGATCGCCTCGCGGGGCTGGCCGAATCGCTCGCCGCGATAGATGCGAAGGCGCGCGTACGGTTCGGACTGCATCACTTTGATCCGACGGGTGCGGACCAGTTCGAGTATCGCCAGGAACGTCACGATCGCCACGATCTTGCGCGGGATATCGACAAACAGCTCCGCGAAAGTGGCCGACTCGTGTCGCTGCAGCATCGAGATGATCGTCGCGATCCGATCTTCGATCGCGATCTCTTCGACATTCACTTCGTGTACCGTCTCGTCGCGGCGCTGCTCCAGGACTTCCTTGAAAGCGGTCAGGAGGTCGAACAGCGAGGTGCCGGGCTCGAGTTCGACCCGCGAGTCGATCTTGCCCAGCGGCTTTTCGGGAACGTAGTTGCGCTCCTCGATCAGCGCCTTCTCGCGCAGGATCTCCGAGGCTTCCTTGTATTTTTTGTACTCGACCAGCGCCATGATCAGCTCTTCACGCGGATCGGTTTCTTCCGTATCGGTTTCATCGCGCGGCAGGAGCAGTCGCGCCTTGATCCGGATCAACGTCGCCGCCATCAGGATAAACTCACCGGCGATCTCCAGGTTGAGCACCTGCATCATCTCGATATACTTGAGATACTGCTGGGTGATGCGGGCGATCGGGATGTCGTAGATATCGACTTCTTCTTTCTTGATGAGATACAGAAGCAGGTCGAGCGGGCCCGAGAAGACTTCGAGATTGACACGGTAGTTGTCGGAATGCTGGTTGAGCAGTTCTTCGACCATGGTTAGTTCTTTCGGTAATTCATCTTCATGGCGGAGCGCACCCGCTCCATCACCTCGCCGGCGCGTTTCCCCGCTCGGGCGGCGCCATCGGCGAGAACATCCCAGATATGGTCCGGCTTCTGTTCGAGTTCGGCGCGCCTCTCACGAATCGGCGCCATGGCCGGATTCAAGGTCGCGCTCAGCCGCTTTTTGCAATCGACACAGCCGAGTTCTCCGGTCGTGCAGGGCGGCGCAATCTCCTCCTCGGCGCCCGGCGTGTAGACTTTGTGCAGCAGGAAGATCGGGCAGATCTCCGGACGGCCCGGGTCGCCCTTGCGCACCTTCTGCGGGTCGGTGTAGTACTTCCGCAGAATCTGGTTGGTTTCATCCTCGGTTGCTTCGATCGGGATATGGTTGCCGTACGACTTCGACATCTTCCGATTGTCCGCGCCGAGTATCAACGGGATCCTGGTAAACATCGCCTCCGGCTCCACCAGCGTTTCGCCATAGTAGTTGTTGAACCGCTTGGCCAGGTCGTTGGCCAGCCAGATATGCTTTTCCTGGTCCTTGCCGACCGGGACTTTGTGGGCGCCGTACAGGCAGATGTCGGCCGCCTGCAGGACCGGGTAGCCAAGGAAACCGTACGAATCGAGCTGTTCCTGTTTTTCCTGGTAGGTGGGCAGGCGGGTCAGGGTCGGCACGGTGATGAGCATGGAAAAGAGCAAGTGCAACTCAGCGTGTTCCTTGACCTCGGATTGGATGAAGATGGCGCACTTGTCCGGGTCGAGCCCGGCGGCAAGCCAGTCGATCGTCATCTGGAAGATGCGGTCTTTGAGGATCGACGGGTCTTCGAAATCGGCGGTCAGGGCATGCCAGTCGACAATGCAGCAGAACATGTCGTAGGTGTCCTGCAGGTTGACCCAGTTGCGCAGGGCGCCCTCGAGGTTGCCAAGGTGAAGGGCGCCGGTCGGTTGCATGCCCGACAGAATTGTCTCACGCTTTACCATGTTGTCACTCATAGACGTACGTTTACCCCTGCGATTAAGGACTGATGGTAGCCAAATATGGACCTGAAATCAAATAAAAATCCGGCTGAGGTGGGAGTATTTTTCCGGGTGGGGGGGTGTCAGGTGACACCCGCCGTGCGGCGGGCGGCACCTGACGGTACTTAAACTATCTCTCCGTTTCCTGCTGGGCGCCACCACCCAGGGGTCGGGCCGGGCGAGCGATCTCCGGTTTCGTCGTCGCAAACTTCTCCTCCCAATTGATCCGTCCGGTCAGCTGCATCACGACAAACAGGGTCAGGATGCACAGGATCGTAATCGTCAGACCGGTGTACCCCTCCAGGAAGAAAGCATAGGAAAAGGCCACCAGGTACACCAGCTGCGACAGTCCCGCCTCGACCATCGCAAAGCGCGGCCCGACCACCAGCCGCATGTAGGAGATAACCAGCAGTATCGACACCGCGGCACTGATCGCAAAGGCCAGGTGAATGTCGATATGATCAACGAGATAGGCCAGCAGCAAATGGAAGGAAAAGAACGCCGCGCAGATGAAGAAGTAGTTCATCGGGTGAACCTTGATCTCGCGCAGAGTGGTAATGATGAACATCAGGAACAGGAACAAGAACAGTGAGACCGGCGCGAAAAATGTTACGCGACTGACAAACGGCCCCGGATTCAGTCGCTGCGGCATCTTCATGCCGATCTGGATGCCTGATATCAGATTGTCGTATTCCCAGGTCAGCTGCCAGCCGTCGTCGGTCTGCCTCTTGTCGGTCGGCGAGATGGCATCGTCGGGGAAATCAATGTCGGCAAAGTTGGTTACCATCGTAAGATCCAGGTTGCGCACCTGGGCAACATCGCTGCCAAACACATACCACCACTCGTCGAGTCCCTGTGAACCGTAGGCCACGCGCACCCGTGCCTCTTCGTTTGGCGCGAGAGTCAGGTTGTGCGTGACGACCCGGTCGACCGGTTGCACATCGGTCAAGGCTTCACCATCAACCGCCATGACGAAATTGTCGTAGACGCCATCCCTCGTGGGAAAGGTATATCGGAAAGCGTATGTCCGTTCTTCATTGCCGGTATTGGTAATGAGGTACTCACCGTCAAAACGCACCCGGTAAGTTGCGTACCAGAGCAGACCTTTCTTGCGGTGTTCGAGATCGAGCGAAACCGTAATCTGACTGCTGTCCATGACCTGCACTTTGTCGACCGGCACTATCCGGCGTTCCTGCCGGGGTTGGCCGTCAACAGTCCACTGGACGAGCTTCTCTTCCTCGGTCTGGAAGGTCAGTCGCGGAGCGACCTGGTGCTGGGTCTGTCCCCAGATCTTGCCGACCCGTTCGGTGAGTTTGGTGTCCTGGTGTTCCGTGCGCAGGACGGTTGTGGTGCCCAGAATGACCCAGGCGACCGTGGTGCAGCCGAATATCACAACGATGGCCAGAATTCGCCTCATCATGGCATATACCTCCCCGACTAGCGGGCTGTTACGTGATGGCATTGTTCCGTATCGGGCTTCCCCCACCGAACATGTTGACCCTTATACCGTATTGCTGTCGGCACATTCCCAAAAAAGATTGACCCGGGACTCGCCGATCCATTGCATCGGGCGGTTCGTCCGCCACGATTCTCTTCCATTGCCCAAATCGCGATACCGATGTATAATAGTAGATGGGAGCCCGTTCATTATCTCGGTCATAAGCTACCTGGAGTACCATGAGAAGAATTCTGTTTGCCGGCCTTGCCGCCGCTCTGCTGATCGCCCTCGCCCTGGCCTGCGGCGGCGATGATGGTCCGACCGACTCCGACGACACCACCCCGCCGACCATAACTTCAACCTCACCGACCGACAGCGCTGTCGGGGTAGCCATCACTACCAACGTCACGGCAACTTTCTCGGAGCCGATTTCCAACGGGACGATCAGCGCCGGTTCGTTTACGCTGACCCCGGACGGCGGCTCGGCGGTTTCCGGCGCCTTTACCTTTTCCAATAACGCGGTCACGATGCGGCCCAGCGCTGACCTGGCCTACGAAACGGAGTACACGGCGCGGGTCACCACCGCCGTCACCGACCAGGCCGGCAACAACCTCGCCGCCGACTATACCTGGGTGTTTACGACCGAGATCGATCCCAACAGCCTGCCGGCGGAGATTGTCGATGTCGAACCGGACAGCAATGCCGCCAATGTCCCGGTCGATGTTGCGCCGACCGTGACCTTCTCCAAGGGCATGGACCCGACCACCTTCACGATCTCATCGCTGCAACTTCAGGATTCAACCGGCGCCACCGTGTCGGGCGCAGTCAGCTATGATGTCCCGTCGAAAACAGCGACCTTCACGCCCGATGACAGCCTTGATTTCAGCGCCCGCTATGAAGTGACTGTCGCAAGCTCGGTGCAGGACACCTTTGGTATCGCCCTGGCCTCGGCGTACACCTGGCCGTTTGTTACCGAGACGGACCCGTTTGTGCCGAGCGGTACGATCACCTGGCCGCCCGAGAATGCCATCCTCGGCGATACGGTAACTTTCACGGTTGATGTTACGGCGTTTGCCTCGATCGATTCGGTCCGGTTCTACCGCGACCAGACCCTGCTCGGTACCGTGACTGGCGGCAGCAACCCGTATGAGTTGTTCTGGACGGTTACGGGCATGGCCGTGGGTGATCCGTATCCGTTTTATGCGAGGATCTATGACTCCGAAGGACGTGTGG
>WJMS01000349.1 GCA_014727815.1 candidate division GN15 bacterium | reverse complement strand
CCCCTGTTTATGGGCTAATCATAACATAGATAACAATTGCCCATTTTCAGGAGAGGAACACCAATGCAGCGTACCCGACGTGATTTCATGAAAACGGCCGGCATGACCGCCCTCGCCGGCGGCCTCGCCGGCTCACCGCTGTGGATGGCCGCCCAGTCTTCGGCCCAGGATGCCGGCGCCACTCCCGAGATCAGCCTTCCCGAACTCGCCTACGCCTACGATGCGCTCGAACCGCATATCGACGCCTCCACGATGGAGATCCACCACAGCAAACACCACCAGGGCTATGTCAACGGCCTCAAGGCCGCGGAAAAGGCCCTCGCCGAATCACGCGACGCCAACGACTTTTCGATGATCGAGTACTGGTCGAAAAAGCTGTCGTTCAACTACGGCGGCCACTACCTGCACAGCATGTTCTGGGAGATCATGGCGCCCGCTGGCAACGGCGGCGGCGGCCGGCCGGCCGGACTGCTCTTGCAGTACATCAACAAGGACTTCGGCAATTTCGACAATTTCAAAGCCCAGTTCACCGCGGCTTCGTCGAAAGTAGAGGGCTCCGGCTGGGGGCTGGTGCATTACCGTCCGATGGATGACCGACTGGTTATCGCCCAGGCCGAGAACCAGCACAAGCTGGCGATGTGGGGGTCGATGCCGATCATGGGGATCGATGTCTGGGAGCATGCGTATTACCTGAAGTACCAGAACCGTCGCGGCGATTATGTGAATGCCTGGTGGAACGTGGTCAACTGGCCGGCGGTGTCACGGCGTTTCCGTGATGCGAAGGGCGTGTAGGCGGTAACCATTGGCCGTCGGACCGGTTGTGAGTCTTGTTGAAGATAGACTCCTGCTTTCGCAGGAGTGACAGACTTCGTCTGTCTGTGTTGCGTGTCCGAACCATGGGGGTTCGGACCTGCTGCACTGTTGTCCTGCGAGAGAGAATCAGGATGGATACCCGCGTTCGCTGGTATGACAGAACGTCGTTCTGTCCAATCCGGCAGGTTCGAGGTCGGACCCGCCCTACGAAGACCTATCCGAACCACAGGGGTTCGGACTTACTGCACTTCATCCCCCATTACCAATCAACCCTCCTACGCCTTGATGCCGTCAAACAGAAACGAAATCAGGTACTCGCCCAGCCCGGAGCCTATCGGGGCTCGCTCGGAAAAGCGGCGCGCCACGATACCATCGATTATCACCGACACCAGATAGGCGGTCTGCTCGATATCGAAATCGCCGCGAATCTCACCGGTCTGCTCGCCGCGCTCGATGATTTCCGCGATGTACTCCCGGAAGTGACGCTCCGGGTCGATGCCCTCGATCACCACCCCGGCATGTTTCAAGCCGCGAGTGGCAAAGAGGTAGAAGGTCTGCTCGGGACGGTGCAGTTTGCTGTTGACGACGATCTCGTGGTAGAGGTAGCCCAGCCGGTCGCGCGCCAGGGCGGCCTGCTCTTTTCGACGAATCTCTGCGATCCATGCCGCCAGGTTGTCATCGAAGACGACCAGGCAGAATTCCAGCAGATTGGTTTTCGAGGGGAAATACTGGAAAAACGATCCCTTGGAGATCGCACAGTCGCGGCAGATGCGGTCAACCGAGAGACCATCGTAGCCGTACTTCCCGAACAGTTCTACGCCGCGCTGGTAGACCTGTTCTTTCTTCTCCGGCGGCAGGCGTCGGAAGGTATCGGTGACCACGCCTGCGTGGACCAGTTCGGCTATGAGGTTTTCGTTGAGCATGGCTGTTCTCGATCGACCGTCATACTACGATCGAGTTTATTCTGAGCCTGGCGATGGGCTCAGCATGACGGCGGTTTGGCTTTCTGTCAGCATGGCCATTCTAAGCCGTTGTGCCGTTCGTGGCATGAATGACCGATTGGTCATAATATATAGACTATTATTTCATAAATCCAGTCATATGTCAATATCCGATTGACCGGCGCCGATAGCGGTCCATACCTTTCCCCCGAAGTCGGTTACAATCTGTTACACTCTATTCGTACAGGAGAAAGGATACTCTATGCCGAAAGTCAGAGTAGCCATTATCGGCGTCGGCAACTGCGCCTCGTCGCTGGTGCAGGGCGTCGAGTTTTACAAGAAGACCAGGGATGAGGTGAATATCCCGGGGATCATGCACACCAATCTCGGCGGCTATCATGTCGGCGACATCGAGTTCTCCGCCGCGATCGATATCGACAAAAACAAGGTCGGCAAGGACCTCTCCGAAGCGATCTTCACCGAGCCGAACAACACCTACAAGTTCGCCGATGTCCCCAAACTGGGCGTGCCGGTGGCGCGCGGCATGACGCACGACGGTCTCGGCTTCTATCTCTCGCAGATCATCGAGAAAGCGCCGGGCGATACGGTTGATATCGTCAAGCTGCTCAAGGAGACCAAAACGGATGTCGTGATCAACTACCTGCCGGTCGGTTCCGAGGAGGCGACCAAGTGGTATGTCGAGCAGGTGCTCGATGCCGGCTGCGGTTTCGTCAACTGCATCCCGGTGTTTATCGCGCGCGAGGCGTACTGGCAGAAGCGCTTCAAGGAGCGGGGCCTGCCGGTGATCGGCGATGACATCAAGAGCCAGGTTGGCGCGACAATCGCCCACCGTGTGCTCACCCGTCTGTTTCTCGAGCGCGGGGTACATCTCGAACGCACCAGCCAGCTCAATGTCGGCGGCAACACGGATTTCCTGAACATGCTCGAGCGGGCCCGGCTGGAGTCGAAGAAGATTTCCAAGACCAATGCGGTCACCAGTCAGCTCAACTATGACATGAAGCCGGGGACGGTGCATATCGGTCCGTCGGATTACGTGCAGTGGCTCGATGACCGGAAGTGGGCGTACATCCGGATGGAGGGTACGACGTTCGGCAATGTCCCGCTCAATGTCGAACTCAAGCTCGAGGTGTGGGACAGCCCGAACTCGGCCGGGGTGGTGATCGATGCCGTCCGCTGCTGCAAGCTTGGCCTGGACAACGGTCTCGCCGGCGCCCTGATTGAACCCTCGGCCTACTTCAAGAAGTCGCCGCCGGTGCAGTACACCGACTCCGAGGCGCGCACCATGACCGAGGAGTTCATTGCGCGCTACGGCTGGAAGGGCAAGAAGGAGAAGAAGTCCAGGACCCGGGCGGCGGCCAAGACCCAGAAGACCAAAAAGCCGGCGGTGAAAAAGACGGCCGGCACCGCCAAGAAGACAAAGACGACCACGAAGGGAACGAAGAAGAGCACGACCCGCCGGGTCGTGAAGAAGAAAAAGTAGTTTCCTCGGGTGGTACGATAGTGTAGCTTGCAACCGGCGATGAGAACCATCGCCGGTTTTTTCTGTGACGCTGCACGGACGGAACGGACTATGCCATCCCGCAAGACAAACGGCCTGCTGATTACATTCGAGGGGATCGATGGCTGCGGTAAGAGCACGCAGCTCAAAATGGCCGCCCGCTACCTCCGCAGCCGCGGCCTCGATATCGCCACTCTGCGCGAGCCGGGCTCGACGAGAATCAGCGAACGAATCCGGCGGATGCTGCTCGACCCAAGACTCGACATGAGTGACATCACCGAACTGCTCTTGTACGAGGCGGCGCGATCCGAACTGGTCGACAAGGAGATTGCACCGCTGCTTGCGGCGGGCAGAATCGTTCTGTGTGACCGCTACTACGACAGCACCACCGCCTACCAGGGGTACGGCCGACGGCTCGACTTGACGATGGTTCGGCGCCTGCACGAGGTCGCGGTCGGCGCGTACACACCTGACCTGACACTGCTTTTTGATTTGCCGCTCAAGACCGCGCTGACCCGGCGGGGCAAGAACCCCGACCGGCTGGAATCGCAGTCGCTGGCTTTTTTCAGGCGCGTGGCGCGGGGCTTTCGCGAAATTGCCCGGAACGAACCGCGACGTGTGACGGTACTAGATGC
This sequence comes from candidate division GN15 bacterium, assembly GCA_014727815.1. GTDB lineage: Bacteria > Zixibacteria > MSB-5A5 > GN15 > FEB-12 > WJMS01. The sequence continues at coordinate 7,762 of WJMS01000349.1, read as the reverse complement.
CAGGAAGTCGACCGCCCGCGTGTTTGTGGCGGTCCAACGTGAACTTGACCGGAAACTGAAACTGCCGCCGCTGCCATGACCCAGTCCGCTTTTGCCGCCCGCCGGGATATTATCCTCTCGGCCATTTTCATGATGCTGCTGATTCTGCTGGCCGGTGGCATGGGTATCTATGTCCTGGCCGAACCGAATCTCAAACACGCCAATACAATAGCTACGGTTGCGGCCCAGTTGCACAATATCTACGGCGAGAATTTCGACTGGCCGCAGGCAATCGAATCGGCCCGGGCCGAGATGCTGGCCAATCTCGACCGCTACAGCGGCTATATCGAAGGCTCCCGGTTCGAGCAGCTCGACGAGGAATTCACCGGCGGCTACGGCGGTATAGGCGTCAGTGTCGTGCCCCACGATGATGGCCTGCTCATCATGACGGTCCGCGAGGGCGGCCCGGCGGCCAAAGTTGGTCTGCTGACCGGGGATATCGTTATCAAAGCCGATGGTCAGTCGCTGGCCGACCTGACCATTGACAGGGCCTCCCGCCTGCTTCGCGGTGAACCGGACAGCGAGGTCGATATCACGGTTTTCCGTCCGGCCGGTGACGACACGATCAGCGTTACCGCCACCCGGGCGCGGATCGATCTGCTGCATATTCCCTTTGCGGGTTTCACGCCCGACAGTGCCATTTATATTCGTCTGCTCGATTTCCAGTCCGGCGCCACCGATGATCTCGAGGCCGCTCTGGATTCATTGCTCGAGCAACGCGCCGACCCGCCCGGTATCGTTTTGGACCTTCGCGGCAATCCCGGCGGGCTGTTTTCTGAGGCTTACCGCACGGCCAGCCTGTTTCTTCAGTCGGGGCAGTTTATTGTCGGGACCGATGGGCGCTCGCGTTGGGAAGAAGAATCGTACTATTCGTCCGGGGATGATATCACCGACGGCCTCCCCCTTGTGATCCTGATTGACAACGGCACGGCTTCCTCGGCCGAGATCGTCTCCGGCGCGCTCGGTCAGCTCGAACGGGCGACACTAGCCGGTGACACGACGTTCGGCAAGGGACTGGTTCAGGGCTTTTCGCGTTTCTCCGACGGCAGCGGGTTGCGGCTGACTATTTCGCGTTACTACCTCGCCGACAGCCTCTATCTCAACGAATTCGACAGTACGCTCAACGACACCGGCCACGGCATTCCGCCCGATGTCCCGATCGAGTTTATCGACCGTCAGGAGTTCCCCCGGGCAATCGAGCGATCCCTGCTGCTGCAGGAGTTCGCCCACCTGCACGAGGACGCAATCATCAGCCACCCCGGCCAGTTCGCGCTCGACCGCAGCTGGGCCGAGGACTTCGCCGACTACGCCCGCGAACAGGATTTCGACTTCACCTCGGAGCGCACTGAAGCCGCCCGGGAGATGCTCGATATCGCGCAGCTCGAGAACGCGAGTGCACGGACAGTCGAGACCGCTGAACGGCTGGTGGCAACCTCGGCAGCTCAAGACGAGCGGGCGTTTGCAACCTACGCCGGCTACATTACTTCCCGGCTCAAGCAGATCGCCTACGAGCGCCGCTTCGGCGCGTATCGGATGTACCGCGATGTAATCGTGCGGGAGCGACCCGAAATCCGCACCGCGGTTGAATTGCTCCGAGGGGGACGGCCATGACCGATACGCACTACGCCATCTTCTGCGACTTCGACGGCACCCTCGCCCGTCGCGATGTCGGCTATCATCTCTACCACAAGTTCACCAACGGCCAATGTGACGAGCTGATTCCCGACTGGAAAGCCGGGCGACTCTCCACCCGGGACTGCCTGATTAAAGAGTCGGCAATGTTTCGCGGCGAGCCGGATGAGGTCTTTGCTTTTCTCGATCAGTTCGAGATGAATCCCGGCTTTGCCGATTTCGCCCGGCGGGCCGAACGCCAGGATATTCCCCTCACGGTCATCTCCGACGGGCTCGATCTGTATGTCCACTATCTGCTCGACAAACTTGGTGTCGCTCACCTGCCGGTGATCACCAACCACGGCCGGCTGGTCGATGGCGGCCTGGTGATCGAATTCCCGTACCCCGACCCGGGTGAAACCGGCGGCGGCGTCTGCAAAGGCGACCGGATAGCCGACTTTCGACAGAAAAACGGACCTATGACGGTCATCTTCATCGGCGACGGCCTCTCCGACATCGGCGCCCTTGGCGAAGTCGACATCCTTTTCGCCAAAAAAGACCTCCAGCGATATTGCGACCGCAAAAATATTCCGTATACTGCCTTCGATACATTCCACGATGTCACCAGGGAACTGGTCACACGCTCTGTGTTTAGCGACTGAATTTCCGGAGGTCCTGTGAAGGCGATCCTGATGGCCGGGGGATTTGGCACCCGGCTGCGACCGTTGACCATCAACCTGCCCAAACCGATGGTCCCGATCGGTAATATCCCGATCATGGAACATGTCATTTCCCTGCTGGCCAGGCACGGCATCACCGATATCACCTCGCTGTTGTATTTCCAGCCGGATGAGATCAAAAACTACTTCGGTGACGGCTCCCGCTTCGGCGTGAAAATGGACTACTGTTTGCCCGACGCCGATTACGGCACTGCCGGGGCGGTTCGGTTTGCGCTCGGTGACAGCCAGGACCGCGTCCTGGTTATCTCCGGTGACCTGATCACCGATTTCGATCTCTCCGAAGCGATCTCCTGGCACGAGGAGAAACGCTCCGAGGCGACTATCCTGCTCACCCGGATCGAAAACCCGCTCGCCTACGGCATCGTCATCACCAGTGCCGATGGCCGGATTGTTCGTTTCCTGGAAAAGCCGTCCTGGGGCGAAGCGTTCTCGGACACCATCAACACCGGTATCTACATTCTCGATCCGGCGGCAGTACGGCACATCCCCAAACAGACCAATTTCGATTTCTCCCAGAATCTCTACCCGCTCATGCTGTCCAAGGGGATGGGGTTGTACGGCAAGATCATGGAAGGCTACTGGAAAGACGTCGGGAACGTCAATGAATACCGCCTGGCCCATCAGGACATGTTCCACAACAACCTGTCGCTTGACCTGAAAGCGGATCTCGAGCGTCGCGATGATGCTTCTATCTACCGCGGACAGAACGTCACCATCGAGGATGGCGCCCGGTTTGAAGGGACGGTGGTCCTTGGCGATGATGTGTACATCGAGCACGGTGTCACGCTCAGCAACTGCGCGGTCGGCAGCCGCAGCCGGATCGGACGCGATTCAACCCTGCGCAACACGATCGTCTGGGCGGACAACCTGCTCGGCCACAGTGTCAGCGCCGACGACGGCATCATTTGTAACCGCTCCAAGGTCGGCAGCGACAGCAGGCTCGCAGAAAAGGTGATTATATCGGATAACTGCGTGGTCGGCGACAAAGTCACGATCAAACCAAATTGCAAGATATGGCCGGGCAAGACGGTCGATGACGGCGCGATTGTCTCCAGCTCGCTCATCTGGGGCGACAAGTGGAACCGCGAACTGTTCACCGACTCTAAACTGACCGGCCTTGCCCTGACCGAGGTGACCCCGGAGATGACCGTCCGGCTCGGTTCGGCGCTCGGCGCCTCGCTCGGCACCGGCTCGACGGTTGTCACCAGCCGGGATGCCTCCGACCTCTCCCGACTGCTGCGCCGCTCGCTGCTGTCCGGCCTGCTGGCCTCCGGCGTTCATGTCGCCGACCTCGAAGCGATGCCGGTGCCGATCGTCCGCTACGGACTCAGTCAGGGCCATTTTGCGGCCGGCATTTACGTGCGCCACAACCCGCTCGATTATCGCCTGATCGATTTCATTCTCTTTGACGGCTCCGGGCTGGACATGCCGACCGCCCGGCTCAAGAAGATTGAGCGCAACTACTTCGGCGAGGACTACGACCGGGCCTCGCTCGACAATATCGGTCACCTCGAACGCCCCCAGGGCGTTCTGCTCGACTACCGCCACGACTTCCTCCAGGAGATCGATACGGATATCATTCGCCAGGCCGGGTTCAAGATCGTGGTCGATCACTCCAACGGTCCCTCGTCACAGCTCTTCCCGGATCTCTTCTCGGTGCTGGGTGTCTCGGCAACCGAGTTGAACGCCAACCTCAATCCGCGCAAGTTCTCGAGCACATCGTCGGATCGCTCCCAGGCGCTGGTCCAGCTCTCGGCGATAGTCAGCTCGATCAAGGCCGATTTCGGTGTCATTTACAACTCGGCCGCCGAAAAATTGACGGTCGTCGATGAAACCGGTACGCCACTCGACAGCCAGCTCTTGCTCATGATCGTCACCGACCTGTTTATCCGGGCAGTCAAGCCGCAGCGCATTGCCGTGCCGGTGATGGCCTCAATGGGCGTAGACCAGATCGCCGCGGACCACGGTGTCGAGGTCGTCCGGGTCGGCTCGGATCATCGGTCAATGATGGAGATACGGCGCAGCGGCGAGGTCGGCTTTGTCGGCGGCACCCGTGGCGGGTTTATCTTCCCCGGCTTCCAGATGGGCGCCGATGCCCTTTTTGCGACCTCGAAGATTCTCGAGCTGATGGCGCGCACCCGCTCCAGTCTTGGTGACTTGCGCCGGAAATACGACCGTTTCCAGCGCCGGGCCGGTTCGGTCCCCTGTCCCTGGTCGCGCAAGGGTACGGTGATGCGCCAGTTGATCACCTCGACGCAGGACAAGCAGAGGGAGCTGATCGATGGCGTCCGGGTTTTCGAGAACGGCGGATGGGTCCTGGTGGCGCCGGATCGGGCCAAAGCGTCGTTTAACATCATGGCCGAATCGGATTCGGCCGAAACCTCCGAGGCGCTGCTCAAGCAATACGCCCAGCTGGTCGAGGAGTGGCAGAGCTGAAAGCCTCCCGCTGTCTAAGTTTATCCGGACTGCAAAAAGCTCGACAGGAAAGAGGAAGGCCGCCGGGTTGTGGGGCCCGGCGGCCCAATGATAGGTTGGGAACTAAGATGTGATTGACTTAGGCTATTGTGTCTCGGTCAGTCACTCGTTTATACGGGAGCTTCGGGCCGCAGGTTTCACCGGTCCATGTTTTTTTTCGGAGCCGACTGTTTTTAACCCGTTCTTAATCTTGCCCGCCGCCCAAATCGTGTTATTTTTACCCCTTCAACCTTAGACAGGCGGCCATCGCCCCGATACATACCCGCAGGAGAGATACTATGGACTACAAAACGCGAACCAGAATCGCCGGCATCCTCTTCGACGAAGCGGTCCCGGTCGGCAACGAGGTGATTGTGCTCGGCTGGATCCGGACTGTCCGGGTCAGCAAGAATGTCGCGTTTGTCGAAGTCAATGATGGCTCCTGCATGAAGAATATCCAGGGCGTGATCGGTGATCCGACGGCTTTCCCGATTCTCGAGAAGCTCGGCACCGGCGCGGCGGTGCGGATGAAAGGTACGCTGAAGCCATCCGAGGGCAAGGGGCAGCAGTACGAAATCGATGTGACAGAACTTGACCTGGTCGGCGAGGCTGACCAGACGTTTCCGCTGCAGAAAAAGCGCCACTCGTTTGAGTTCCTGCGGGAGATCGCCCATCTGCGGCCCCGCACCAACACGTTCGGGGCCGTCAACCGGATCCGCTCGAAGCTGGCCTACGCGATTCATCAGTACTACCAGGAGCGCGGCTTCTACTATATCCACACCCCGATCATCTCCGCCTCCGACTGCGAGGGCGCCGGCAACCTGTTTCGGGTGACCACGCATGACCTGGCCGATGTGCCTGTGGCCGACGGTGAAGTCAACTGGGATGATGATTTCTTCGGCACCGAGGCCTACCTGACAGTCTCGGGCCAGCTCGAGGGCGAACTGCTGGCCACCGCGCTGGGGGATATCTACACGTTCGGCCCGACCTTCCGCGCGGAGAACTCCAACACCTCCCGGCATGCCTCGGAGTTCTGGATGATCGAGCCGGAGATGGCGTTCGCCGAACTCGATGACGACATGGACCTCGCCGAGGACTTCCTCAAATGGCTCTTTCAATATGCGCTGGAGCAGTGCGCCGATGACATGGAGTTTTTCGACCAGTGGATCGCCAGGGATGAAGAGCTGCGAAAGCGGCTGGAGCATGTCGTCAACTCCAGTTTCGAGCGGGTCACGTATACCGAAGCGGTCGAGATCCTCGAGAAGTCGAAGCAGAAGTTTGAGTTTCCGGTCCACTGGGGCGCCGACCTGCAGTCGGAACACGAGCGCTACCTGACCGAGAAGAAGTTCAACAAACCGGTGATCGTCTACAACTACCCCGATGAGATCAAGGCGTTTTATATGCGCCAGAACGATGACGGCAAGTCGGTGGCGGCGATGGATGTGCTGGTGCCGGGGGTCGGTGAGATTATCGGCGGTTCGCAGCGTGAGGAGCGCTACGATGTGCTGGCTGAACGGATTGTCAAAAAGCAGATCGGCGAGCTGGAGAACTACGGCTGGTATCTGGATATCCGTCGCTATGGCTCGGTGCCGCACGCCGGGTTCGGGTTGGGCTTTGAGCGGGCGCTGATGTATATCACCGGCATGGCGAATATCCGCGATGTCATCCCGTTTCCCCGCGTCCCCCGCTGGGCGAAGTTCTGAGTGTAGGTCGGAACTCCTGCAGTTCCGACTCCTTACTGCCGGGATTATAGAGAAGTAGGTCGAAACCCCTTCGGTTGGAACGTCATTGCTAGCGCACCACATGCGGTGCGCCGGTCTAACAAGAACCTCGCCAAACCGTAAGGCAATGTAGGGCGGTTCCGTCCTCGAAACCGCCATATCAGAAACGCCAATGGCGTGTCACTTCTGCGCAGGAAGCCTGCCCTCCTTAGGAGGGGAATCCATCTTTAGCTGTCTCCCGCGCCGCCGGCGGGGACGCGGTTTTGTCGCGTCGTTCTGACTGCACGTGTATGCACAGACTGGACCCCGGCTCGCAGGCCGGGATGACAGAATGGGCGGCCGGGGTGACACGTCTTGCGGCGTGTCGAAATCTCTTGGCCAATCCGTCCTCCGCCCCTATCATAATCACAGACCACCAACTCCGGGGGAGTGTATGATTATTCGTTCGCTGACAGCCTTTCTCGTTCTCTTGTTCTTCTCCGCCGACATAGGCCGTGCCCAAGAGCCTGCTTATCTGGGGAGTATTCCTTCAGACACAATCAACTCGCTGTTCGGAACCGAAATCATCCCGCTAGGTGATCAGAATGATGATGGCTATGCGGATTTACTGGTTTGGGACTATCGCAAAGTTGTTCAACTATACCATGGTGGCGTGTCTGTCAATTCATCTCCGGTTACTCGATTGAATCAACTTAGCAGGACGCAGAGTCGAATAGGTGACATTGACAACGATGGATACAATGATTTTGCCTCGAGGAATATAGTGCAGACTGGCGATAGGCTTAACGTGTATCGAGGTAGGCCGCTCCTTGACTCTATCCCTGACCAGTGGTTTTGGGTAGACACTCTGGATGGCCCCCATTTTCTCGTTCTCCAAGCGAACGATATCAACCACAACGGCTCGCCTGAGCTAATCACTCAGGAGATTAGCCCATTTGATGCTTCCATTGTCTTCTATGAATTGGCTCCATATACACAGGAGCTTGTTACGCACATGTTTAGTCCGAGCGAGACCAGTATCACACAAAGGGCAAATGCCGCTCCCGGCGATTCAGTCCCAGACTTGGTTATTGGTCCAGAGGTTTCTCTTCAACCGTACGTCGCGTTCGGAGAAAAGCTGGCAGTGGGAGACTTCAACGACGATGGTCACCCAGATTTAGCCGCAAGTTGGCGCTCGTCCGAGAATGACGTCAGGGG
>WJMS01000348.1 GCA_014727815.1 candidate division GN15 bacterium | reverse complement strand
GAATAGAGCCTAAGATGCGAATTCTATTCTGCGAATTCTGGTGCGGATAATCGGGGAGGGGGGAGGAACACCATAAAGTGTGCATAACGGGCCACATAGGGGAGGGTGTCATTATGGGATAAGAGGTGGGAGTTCTGGTGCGAATAGTGGGGCAGGTGGGGAAAACTTTCTCAAATTTTCTTGCTCGCGCCCCTAATTTTCCGGGGGGCGCAGTTGTGTATATAGTGCGGGGGGGAGGCGATAGGGCTTGCCCTTGACTCTCCCCCTTCCCTTGTGCGCTTGCTTCCCTGGAAAGGACGGGCCGGACAAAGAAACTTCAAACTTTCTCTGTCCAAACCCTAATTTTCCGGGGGGCGCAGTTGTGTATATAGTGGAGGGGGGAGGCGATAGGGCTTGCCCTTGACTCTCCCCCCCGTATCCACGACCGCCGGTCTACTCTTAGGAGTGACCATCGCTCGCCAACGATAGGTTGCGAGCGGAGCCGGGTTAGCCAGTAGCCAAATCTGGACCCCTATAATGATAGGGGGAGGTGGCCCATGCTTTAGGATTCGAGCGGTGAAGGGGTAGTGTTGCCCTGGTCTAACAGGCCAGTTGCGGGCGCACCGGCTCTCACTGCACTTATCCCGTATAGGATGGGTTCTGCAACCGCGACCCCGATTCCGCCGGAGGTGTGCTCTCCCAACCGAATCGTACCCATTGCGACCAGTGCGACTCGTGGATCTCATGCACGCCCGCAAGGGAACAAAACAAAAGGGAAAGCGAAAGCTGATACCTTTTGGGATGGTCTGCTTAATCCCTTAGCACACAAAAGAGTGACACACTGTTTGCCCATTCGGGGCGGATAGTGTGAATCCAGGGACGCAGATTAAACCACAGGGCAGATATCAAGAGTGTAAAAGCTCCTGATATTCAGGACGGGGCCAGTGTGCTCCATAGTGGGTTCGATTCCCACTCTGCCCTTTCTCTTAGCTTTCGAGCTAAGGGCAGAATCAGGGTGGTTCTTAACCTCCCTGTATTCGATGGTTCTCTGAACCGAGGGAAGTCCACGAGCATCCCCAACGCTACGGCTATGGTCGCCTCCGGCGAAACCCGCTTTAGCAACGGTAGTGGTGTGAGTGTGATTGGTACCGTTACGGTCGAGAACCGCCCCGGTTTAGGAATACTGCGGGGACCCTCCTTTCTGCAGGAGGTGGGTTAAGGCAGTCATTCCGGCCAGTAGTGGGTGGTTTATGGCAGGTGCCTACCTTGAGACAGTCGGTCAAACCCCCTCACATCGCGTGAGGTGCGACCAGTCCCATTGAATACAGGGGTTAATCCCCGCCCCCTGATTTTGCTCGATGCCATGACAAAGTAAGAGACTGGCAAAACAACGAAATGCCCGCCCGGCCCGGTCTGTTGGGTTACAGACTGGAAAGGGACGCAGCGGGCGCCCTGCTAGGGTTTGAGTTACCTAGCAGGGTAGAAACACAACTCGCCGCCCCCCTGATTCTGCCAAAGATGATGGGGGGCGGGATATAAATTTATGTACGGACGCGCCGGACTGTCCCTAACGGGGCAAGGGCCGGAATGAAAGGACGCGCCGGACTCCCTAGTATCCCAAAGGATAGTAGGAAAGGGCCGGTCAGATAGAAAGACCCGCGCCCCCTGAAAGGGGGGCGAGGTTAGTTAGGTTCGATTCCTAACCGGGTCACTGATTCCGACTTTCACAGTATCGGAATCTCTTCGGGGATGCTCAATCCCGCCTATTTCAGTTGTATTCTCGGTTTCCTTACGGAACCGGGGATACAGTTGAAACCCACCATCTCCCGTATTCATCGGATACGGGCTAACCTCCCTTTCTGGCAGAAAGGGTATCTATTCAAGATATCCCACCAATCCGCCTCACCAGCGGATAGCCCACCTTGATGACAATTGAGCGCCCCCTAAGAGATGCCGATATGGTTGAAAAGCTCGGTATCGCCAGCCTCCCCGGAATAGGAATAAACCGGGAATACAGGTTAAGGGCCTCAGTGGGCCTATTCAGGGGATTTCATCTGCAGTCTCCTCCCTGGGTAAGCCCACTAGGGCCCTTAACCGCCGTTGACGCTAATAGGGCCAGCGTTGGCGGATATCACAGAATCGGCCCTATCTCGGAGATCCATCATGACCCGCAAGAACACCACCAACAACACTCCCGCCGCCAACAACAACCCGTTCGCCAGCAGGGCTGTGGAGATGTACGGCACCGACAGCGTCAAGTGGGAGACGCTCCGTACATACCCGCTCCACGACGGGAGGGTCCTCTCGGAGAAGATGGGCGAGAAGCGGCGGGTCCGCTTCGTCTCGTCGGGGGGGCGCGTGATCGCCACGGCGGCGACGGAGAGGGAGCTTTTCCAGACCCGCGCCATGCGGGCGCGGCGCCGCAAGGCGAGCCGTCGGCGCTAGAAACGGCGCCCGCCCCCATCACCATCACACCGGCCCCGGTGTGTGGTGGGAGTGACTGAACCACCGGGGCCGCCCGTTTGAGGGCTTTAGCGGCCCTATCAGGGCGGATTATGGGGTTTCCGTAGGTTTCCCCCCAGCGTCCGTTAAACCCTGATAGGTCCACTAATATCCTCAAACGGCAGTTATGTTAGAGTAACTGTCTTTGAGAGATAATAGGGAAGGGCTGCGCAATGGTGCGCGACCTCTGTTAATAGCAGAGACTGGAATGACTTCTAGTCTAACCCTATCCTAACTGTAGCTCCCTTTCCCTTCTAGTTTGGAATTGGGGGAGACTATGGCGACCGCCCCTCTCTTGGGGGCCGGATAGGTGAGGGTTAGAAGATTTCCGGTTGCGGGTTCGATTCCCGTCCTTTCCGCTCCCAACCCTCGATAGTGTGAAAGGGTCCACATTATCGGGTTATGACGACTCGACCCTAACCGCCCTAAAGGAGGGCATTATGAGTGAGTTCGATTTTAGCTGGGCCGACCTGGTCGGCGCCGACCTCTCCGGCGACGACCTCGCCGGGGTCGACCTCTCCAGCGCCGACCTCAACGACGCCATCTGGGGGGGGCGCGAGTGGTGGGAGGGGGCCGACCTCCTCGCCGCCCTCGCCGCCTAGGCCCCACTTCCCGCCCCTCTCCCCCGGTTGGGGGATGCTCTGAGGGTTTCGGTATCCCTACCGGAATCCTCAGAATTTTTCCCAACCCCCATCAGTGGTAATAGGGCCACTACTGGTGGGTTATGACGACAACGGCCCTATCTCGGAGAAAATCCATGACCACCCCGACCAACAACAACACCACCGCCACCAACACCAACGCCAACACCAAGCCCGTCATTTCCGGGCTCGACGGCGCCCGCCTCCTGCGGGAGCCGGGCGCCGCGCTCCGGGCCGCCCGGCGGGAGGGGCCGGTAACCTACTCCGAGGGGGCCGTCCTGTCCTGGCAGCAGGCCCCCGCGAACCCCGAGGTCGGGGTTCGCGGAGGTTTCGGGTGGTCCCTCCGGAACGGGGAGGGGGCCCTGGTGTGGGAGAGCTTCCACACCCCGGAGCGGGATTACGACTGCGCGTTGGAGGAGGCGGTGGGGAGCCTCTGGGGCGCCTTCAGCGCCCAAAGCGTGACCCACCCCGCATGGGTCGCCCTGCACCGAACCGGAGCCGTGAGGCTCCGGTTCTGCGAGGAGGGCGGCGGGAAGACCCTCCTCAAACGGGCCCTCCTGATGGGGGCCCGTTTGGCCCCGGGGCGGGGTTGGCGCCTCCAGTTCGGAGGGGGGGTTGACCTCGTCGGGGCCCCCACCTCGGATACCGTGTACATCGTCCCCGCCGGGGCCCCCGTCCCCGAGGAAGGGTGGGCCAGCGGAGGGGGGGTCGGCGTCCGCGTCGGCGGGGGCTACCCCTCCGAGGTGGTAACCCTCGACTTCGGGGACGGTTTCTGGGATCTCCTCTACTCCCACGAGGTGGAGGAGATCCACGCCGGACCCACCTCCGGCGTGGTGGGGCTGGGGGGGCTGGCCTTCGCCACCGTCGGGGACGGCGCCGTCGCCGTCTCCGCTCAATAATCCCATAACTCCCGCATCTCCCCTGGTTGGGGGATGCTCTGAGAGTATCAGTTTCAAGACTGGTATTCTCAGAATTTTTCCCAACCCCATCAGTGGTAATAGGGCCACCATTGATGGTTTCTAACAAAACCGGCCCTATCTGGAGTCCTACCATGACCCGCCCCAACACCCTCCGCCTGCTCGCCCTCGCCATCCTCCCCCTCTGTGCCGTCCCCGTGGAGGCGGCCCCCTCCCCCCGGACGGTGGAAAGCTTCCCGTTGGAGGGTGAGCGGGAGGCTCGCCGTCAGGCGCTGGCCGACATGCCCCTGGAGTTGGGGGATCTCCTCCTCGTCAAGGGGGAGGGGAGGCCCTTTCAGGTGCAGGTGGTCACCTTCCGAGAGGACGGGGAGCCCCAAACGGAGCACTTCTACAGGGTGACCGCCCCGGATGAGGGCCGGGCCGCCGCCCTCGCCTTGGAGGCGGCCCGGGAGGACCTCGACCCCTTCGGGGACGGGGAGGGGCCGCCCCCGGAGGTGTGGGGGATTCATCCCCTGGACTTCTAACCAGCCGCTCCCCCCGGTTGGGGGATGCTCTGAGAGTATCAGTTTCAAGACTGGTATTCTCAGAATCTTTCCCAACCCCCGTTATCGCTAATAGGGCCAGCGACAACGGATTTCAGTAAACCGGCCCTATCTTGGAGAAAACCCATGACCCAGACCAACACCACCACCATCACCTCCCCCGTCAACGCCAACTCCCGGCGCCTCGCCAAGGCGCTCTCGGACCTGACTTACTGGGTCGGGGACCGGCGCCGGTGGCACCTCTTCCGGGAGCAGGCTAACGGCGAGTGGGAGAACGGGGGCCGGGTGGTCGTGGACGGCGAGGCGGTGGGCATCACCACCGCCATCCGGGGTTACAAGCCCTGGAAGGAGCCGGGCCACTGGAAGGGGGGCTGGGTGCTCTCCAAGCGGGTCAACACGGCCCGGCGCCGCCACGGCGCCGCCCTCTGCGAGGAGGGTTACATGGCGTACCTCCACGAGGAGGGCGAGTGCCTCTCCTACGCTGAGGAGGAGGAGCGGTATCAGGAGGAGATGGACGCCTACTGGGAGGCCGAGTGGCTGGCCCAGGTGGAGGAGGACGAGCGCCGCGCCGAAGAGGCTCGTCTTTTCGAGCCCCGGCACCGCAACCGCGCCGACCTCCGGAGGGCCGACCTCCGGGGCGCCTACCTGAGGGGGTGCGGTTTCGTGCAGTCCGACTGCCGGGGCGCCCTCTTCGTCGGCGCCGACCTCCGGAGGGCCGACCTCCGCTGCGCTGACCTGTCCGGCGCCAACCTGTCCGGGGCCGACCTCCGCTGCGCCGACCTGTCCGGGGCCGACCTGACCGGCGCCAACCTGTCCGGGGCCGACCTCCGGGGCGCCAACCTCAACGGGGCCAACCTCGACGCCACGGTAATGACCGGCGCCGACCTGACCGACGCTTACGTCCTCGGTAACGAGGTCCACCACCCGGGGGTGGGGTGGTGGGCCGAGCGCATCCCGGCCCCCATCCTGAAGAGCGCCGCCGACCTCTCCGGGGGCTGCATCCTCCCCTCCGGTGAGGTCTACTACGGGGACGGCGCCGTCCCCCTCGCCAGCTAGGCCCTTCTCCCGCACCTCCCCCGGTTGGGGGGTGCTCTGGGGAAATCAGTTTCAAGACTGGTATTCCCAGAATTTTCCCCAACCACAACAAACCCTGGATAACTACTGGAGTTGTTCAGGATACTAACAAACTCGGCCCTAGCTGCAAAGCAGGGGAAAGGGGCCACATTGTCCTTAGGAGGGCAATCCAATGACGAAGACCACTCAGAACATCACCGTCACCAACGCCACCCTGACCGCCATGTTCGGGGAGGAGGTCGCCGCCACCATCAGGGAGGCCGGGGAGTGGCACACTCCCTTCGGCTCCCTGACCCGACTGAGGGGCGCCGTCTGGACCGTCGAGGGGACGAGCCCCGTCACCAGGGATTGTCTGGTGAAGTGGCTCAAGGCTGGGGAGCCCCTTGACCCGGCTAAGTTCCGGATGAGCAACACCTATCGGGGTTACACCATCACCGTGGCTCCGGTGACGCTCGCCTTCGACGGTTGGGTCGCCGGAGCCGCCCCCATCTCCGGGGAGGGCGGTAAGCAGGGGAGGAAGGCGTGGGGCAAGTCCTGGCCCACCGCCGCCCACCGGGTCAAGGGGCTCATCGACCGGCACCTTGACTCCGGCGACAGGGGCCAGGGTCGCCGTAAGAAGGCCACGGGGTGAAAGCCTCATACCCCCGGCCAGACTACTCCCGGTCTGGTCGGGGACCCCGGTTGGGGGAAGCTTTGGGGATATCAATTGAGATATTGATTTTCCCAAAATTTCATCCAACCCTCAGACCTACAGGAGTCACCCCATGACCAACACCATTCAGAAAGGTAAACAAGCCCTCCCCTATCTCACCCTCAGCACCACTGACGAGGGGGTCGTGAGAGTGAAAGACGAGAAATATGGGCATGTTTTCATGCTCAGCTTCTCTGAGGGAGGGAAATTGCCCTTCAAGGTCCGTAACCAACTCCCCTCCCTGGACCCGGAAGGGCTGTGGACAGTGGGGATGGACTATAAAGAGGGGCCAGGGGAGGCCCCTTCTTACCAGACCTACACAGTAGGGCTGGACAGGTTCGGGGAGTTGGTTATCCTCTGGGGCCCGGAGCCCAAATATTGGGGGGTCCTTCGGGGAGCCCTCCACCTCCTCTTGACGGGGCTGGGGGACATTGGCACCCCCACCATCCGTTGGATTCCCAATCCGTACATATGAGGTTGTAAAACCTCAAACCCTGAACTTGGTAGGAATTCCGGTTCGATTCCGGAATCAGGGTATTTTCCGCAGCATCGGAATTCGCCTTAACCAATGGGGTTAGGGTGACTATTCACAAATCCGATGCATCTTCGACAACTCCAACAAAATGGAGAACATCATGGCTACCGCCACCGTTAAGAACACTGACCGTCAAGAGATTCTTCCGACCTTCGACGCTGCCATTAATGGCACCGTCACGGTGTACAACCCCAAGACCGGGGGCCACCGGACCTTTGAGGTCCGGACGGAGGAATGGAAGGCGAACGGCAAGTGGGCCGCTCGCCGGGTCCGGGTCCTGTCCCTCTTCATTGGACAGGACAACGAAAACAGGAGTCACTTCCTCCCCTTCGGGGAGGTGACGGACGACGGCACCGTCAAGGTCTGGCGGAGGGACCGCCGGACCAAATGTCCCAAGAAGTATTGGGACAAGATTCCCTCCCGAAAGGTCAAGCAGCAGCTGGCCGCCCTGCTGGAGGACCCCGAGGGGGCCCTTGGGTACGGCCTGGAGTTCACCATGGCTTGCCGTTGCAGGAGATGTAACCGCAAGCTGACGAACCCCGAGTCTCTGGCAATTGGGTACGGCCCGGAGTGCCAGAACCACATTGAGGAGGGTAAGACCGAGGTGGCTCGGCTCCGTAAGAAGAAGTAATCACTAACCAGGGGGGATGAAGCCTGTTAAGGGCTTCATTGAATCTATCAGGGTGCCTACTGGTAGATTCAATGAAATCTTTAACACCAACATTGGAGGAAACCTATGTGGACTACAGAGGAAATACTTGCTCACCTGCAAAAGGTGAGGTCGGAAGAGGACTGGGTTTCTCTTCTCTCCGGGGAGTGGCAACCCTGGGCCTTTAGGCAACTTTATGCTCAAAGGCTCCAAAGGAGAGGGCTGGACATCGCCCTCTTGGGAACCTACTTCCGGATTGGGGGGGAAGTGAGGAGGTTCCTCAACCAGACAGGGAGCCTGAAGCTCCACCGAAAGTGGTTCTGTTCTCATTATGACTTCATCGTCGACGTTCCCGGTCGACGAATTCAGGACCACTATGATGAGGTCTTCGAGACTTCATCAAAATCCTTCCAGTTGGATACCTCCTTTATAGGTTCCAACTATTCCCCTCGGGGGAAGGAGAAAATCCGGACCATGCTGAAATCCGATAAGGATATTCGGCAGTTCCGGAAACTGAAGGGAGATGGAAAGCTGGAGGGAATCTTTGAGGTTCTGGTTCCCCCATTGGAGTCCTCCAATGGCCGATGGGCCAGGAGTAGACGAAAACTCCTCAAAAAAATAAAGGAAAAGGGGAAAATCCCGTTCTTCCTGACCCCAATCTATCACTTTGAGGATGCAAAACTCATCCTCGTTCCCAGGAGCTAACATGTACTATTATTATACCGCCCTTTTCGTAGTAGGGTTCCAAGTCTCCATTGAGGAGGTTGATAATTCCAATTATCTCGATGATGAAGACCGAAAGAGAATCATCGAGGAATATGGAGAACTTGAGCCCTATGAACTCTGCTATGGAGCAGGGGACTATCTGGTCAAAAATGAGAAAGACCAGTTATGGTTCGGAATACACGATGACCTCGACATCGGGGAGGGTATCTATGAATCCAACGGATTTGAGGATGCCTCTGCCAAGATTGAGGAAGTCAAGAAATTGGCCAATAAATTTGGCCTCCCCTCAAGAACTATCGGATTCTATGTAATCCGAAAGCGGGACTAACTCTAGAACAAAACAACACTACGGAGAAAACATGACCTACGAAGAATTCGAACAACTCGTCAACGCTGCCCTCACCTCCAACGACCCCTATGGGGAGTGTGAAAAGGTGGTGCAGGAAGCAATCCAGACCCCGGAGGGGAGAGAGGTCGCTTACAAGCTGGCATATGACCGTCATCTGGAAGGGGCCAGGGAGGGTAAAAAGGATGACGTCAACCGTCTCCGCAATTTCTTCCTCATGGCTGGGGATGAGGAAGAGGCCCGGAATTTCGGATGGGTGAGAAAGCCCGGAGTCCCCGAGATTTCGGAGGAGGAGTTGCGGAGCCTGGGGCTCGGCGGTGCTAAGGTTCTGGCCGCCGAGAATCTGGTTTACATCTACAAAAAATGAGTGTTAGTCCTTAACTTTGGTGAGTTCCCCCACTGATAATATTGATGATGGGGATTTGGGTTCGATTCCCAAATAGGGACATTTCGTAACCGGGGAGTCCAATCCTAACCAATGGGGTTAGGGTGACTCGGATTCCTCACCACTCCAACAACTGGAGCTATCATGACTCGCAAACAAACTGAAACCATCCTCCGTTCCATGCTCACCGAAGGCGTTCCCACTTCCATCCTCGATTCCGGTGGGGCCTATGGGTACCACTTCGAAGACCACCGCCGTACCGACGAATACGGCGAGGAGGCTTGGGAGGAGGATAACCCTCCGGCGACCCTGGAAGATGGGCTCGTCACCATCTCCCTCTATGCCTTTCTTCTGGAGAGGGTGGAGTATTGCAAAGAGGAAGACCAGAAGTTCCAGAACTTCTGTGAGGAGAGGGACGTCGCCGGGCTCTACGCTCAGCGGGCCTATCTGGAGTTCCTTCAGGAGGCTCACGGCGACCTGTCGTCGTTCGAACCCGGTTGGGAGCCGGATATCATCAACTCCTACAACTCCGAAAACTCTCTGGACCAGACGATTCAGTTCTTTGTCTGGGCTGACCCCGAAGGGTCCAGGGACCATTACATCTGCCTCAGCATTCACGGAGGTTGCGATGTTCGGGGAGGTTATACCCATCCCCGAATCTTCCTCCTCGACTGCGACGAGCTTACCGATATCATTCGGTGGGCTAACGTCTATCTCTCTTGTGAGCTTTGCGACGCCGGTTGGTACTCCGACAACGGAGGTTACGACTGGTATCCCAATCAACGGGGCTATGGTCGAATGAAGGGAGATGAAATCAAGATGAGGGAGGTCGTCACCGTCGACGATGACGGTGATGAGAACGTGGAAGTGACTGACGACCACCTCTGTCCTCACTGTGGAGATGGTATCCTCTCCGCTTCCTTCCTGTAGGGAGTATTGACCGGCCCCTATCCCGAATGATGTTGATGGGGATAGGGGCCGGAGGGATTACAATGGAAGATGCAAGTATTGAAACTGTCATTGAGGAATGGCCCCTAGAGGGAATAGGGCTGAATAGGGTTACCGATTTGGCCCCTGGACCCTTAATCAGGGGACGAATAATTCGCCATGGAAATGACCTAACCCCTTATAGGGAAGGTCGAACCCATGACGGAAAATTAGTGAAACACGACCCGACTTATGGTCACCTTCCGCTAGAGGTCGGGGATGTTGTTGTTGGTCGAGATGGGAAGGAATACATTGTTACCAGGGAGGATGTTTATTGGGGATATGTTTCGGTATTTATTTACCGAAGCGACTGGGGCGAAGTGCTCCATAAACCAGTATTCATCCGACCTTATACCAAATATCGGGGAACTGATGATGATGGAACCCCGAACAACTTCTGGTATTCCCTAGTGGGATAGCAGATATCCTCGGCCCTTTTCAGGCTAGGGTTCCCCAATAGGGGATGAGGGTTCGATTCCCTTCCGAGGATTTTACAACAATGACCCTAATGGAGGGTCATGCACCACAGAGGAAAACAATGGGACAATTGAAAGAAACCATCTGTCTGGATTACGCCGAAAACGTTGTCAGTCTTGTCCATGACGAGTTGGACAACGTTCTCCTGATGGACAATCCCCTCACCGAGTGGAGGATTACCGATATCATCTATGAAGTCGGGACACCGGGGGATTACTCGGAGGACTTCCCCGGCCCCCATGGGGAAACCAAGCCGATTCCGGCTCAGGAGAGGGGAACCAACCCCATCGGGATGGGTAAATATCTCTAACCACAAGTTTTCTCCCTCCCCGATTCCTATTGGAGTGAATCGGGGATTTCATTAACCTCACACTGAGGATTCAAACAATGTTCAATCACAAATCAATGCCCAATCTCGTCAACACCGATGGTACCTATGAGCAAATCATCGGCCCCTTTATCCTGGGGAAACTCGATGATTTCGCTAAGAAGGGTCGGAACCCTGGTGGGTTCCTGACGGCATGTCTGGAGAACAACCTTTCCAGGGCCGTTGGTCGGGCCGACGGGGAGAATCTGGAGAAGATTCCCGCTATCGCTCTCTACATCTTCAACCAACTGCCGGACCCCTGTTGGGGCTCGCCGGAGAAGGTGGCCAACTGGAAGGGCTTGGGGCAGTAAGAATCAACTAAGCTAACCCCCTACATCCCCCCAACTACCGGGGATGTAGGGGCCCCTAAAACACACAAAGCAAAGGAACAAACAATGTTTAATCACCACCATTATCCTGTTGGAGTAACCAAAAGGGGAAAATATTTGGATTTCGTAAGGGAGTGTCTCTTAACGGCTTTGGACCGTTGGGCCAAATATGGAGAGATGGTCCCCGAAAACCTCCAACCACTGATTGAGAATGATTTGGCGAAATTCATGCTCAGTCGGAAGTCTCCTCAAGGAGAAAATGTGAGGTTTGCCCTCATCTCCTATATGAGGATGGAACTTCCCGAGGGTTGTTGGGGTTCCCCGGAGAAAGTGAAAGTCTGGGAGGAGAAGAAACAAGCCGGTGGCGATAAAGTGTACTTTATCGTAACTGATAATAACGATGAAAACTTCTGCGCAAATGGAGAATTTGGAGTGGAGGTGAACGGAATCCCTTATATCTATTATAAGGATTCGGAACCCATCCCCGCCCCGGATGGAATCCAATACCGGAGAGTCGAAAAGAGAGAGTTCGGGGAAGTTATCCGCCCCAAATCCTGAGCCACTATAACTGGCTTCGCCAAACAACACTACGGAGAGAAAACAAATGGATTTGAATCATTGGGCTGGCAAAATGCAACAAATGCTCAACAAAATCGGAGACGAACACTTTTCCAGGGATGTTATCAAAGCTGCCCTGGAAGTGGTCTTTTCCGAGATGAAGAAAGAAATGAAGAAGAAGAATGAAGAACTGGCGAAAGCGAAAGCTGACGCCGAGGTTCTGCATCGAATTCTCTATGAGAATGACCAGCCTGTCTATGCCGGTTTCTGGGAAAGAGACTGTGATATGGCAGAAGGGACTTTCTCCATGAAATTCGATTCGGAGTTGGAGTATCAACGATTCCTCGTCGACTTCTACAAGGGTGCCGAGGGGCCCCAGAGGTCATGGCGACTGAGCCTGGAAGAATACGAGGAATTCCATTCCTACTTCCGGGATAGGGCTCTGGAAGCCTATGAAAATGGGCGAGGCAACGCAGTTATCCTGTAAGATTTACTGATTCCCTACACCCCCCTACCTCCGGTAAGTGGGGGGATGTAGGGGCTTCTCAACAAACACAACCGGAGAACAAACAATGAAAGTACATTTTCCAGACAGACTATCGGAAATCATGGAACCCGAGGACGCCGAAAGGCTCCTCGGATACATGGAGGATCTCTCAATCCTTCAGAGAGAGGAGGAAGACCTCACCTTGGGGGATTTGGATAAGGCAAACCACCACCCCTATCTGAGGGTTCATCGGCGGTGGGAAACTACTGTTGACCGGATTCTTGACCTCTGTATGGAGGCAATGGAAGGGGCTTATGACGTGGAGGCTATCCGAAGGGAAGACTACACGGTGAACCGATATTACTATGGAATCGTCGCCCTCTATGTAAATGTCGGGGACCCCTACACCACCACGGTGATATTCGACACTGAAGAGGAAGAATTCTACATCTGTGGCTACGGTGATTGGGTAGAGAGCTATCAGTAGGAAAATCCTGACGCCATTCTGTAACTGATAAGTCGGGGGCAATCTACTAGAGGTTGTCTCCCGAGGATATATAAAGGGCAATCCCTGGTTCTCAAACTACAACAGGGAATGATGAAAACTCTTTATATGTCCTCTGGAGATATTCTCTCCCTCTTCTCTTGTCGAATGTCGACTTGAGAGTGTTATTCCGTTAACAATGAGGAACAATCCAAATGAACACGAAACTGAAAACCTTTCTCAATGAACTTGCCCAGCAAGACCGCCTCCGGTCGGGACAGAAAACGGTGGCTATCTTCCTCAAAGAGGAGGTGGACGACGACGCCACGGTGGAGGAACTGGTCCCCAATTGGAGGAACCAGTATTTCTCCCTCTCTAAAAAGAGGGGTCATCTGACCGAGGGTAGCCTCTCGGTCTACAAATCAGCCTTCAAGGGGCTGGTGAGGACGTTCATCGAAGACACCTGCTCTGGAGAAACCATCGAAACTCTTCAAGAGTTTCTGAATAATGAGGAGGTGGCAACGGAGGAAATCGGAATCAGCAAGAGTCGCCAAAACCGCATCAAGGCGGGGCTCCGGGATTTGGTGGACCTGATGGGGGAACTCTACCCCCTCTCTGAAGTTTACAACATTCTGGATAGTGTCAGGGAGTTTCAGTCTACCATTGGTGAGATTGAAGGCTCCCCGACCTATGTGAAAAAGAAGCTCGCTGCGGTGAGAAACGGCATCGGATATTACGCCCTGTATCTCGACAGGGTACGGAATGAGGCTCTGGAGACTGCTGAGAGCTTCACCACGACCCCGGAAGCCGTTTCGGCGGAGTACACGACCCCTGAGCCGCCGACCTTCGAGGATGAGGAGGTGGGCCAGCCTTCGGCGTCTGACGACCTCTCTGAGGTGAGGGACACCCTTGACCGGGTTCTTACCGAGCCCCCTACCATCCCCGAGGATGAGGGGGAGGAGTTCAGCGGGAAGGCTTTCCGCCGAGAGCAGTTGCAGACTGAGGGGGGCTGTGTTACCCTCATCATTGAGGGTGAGCTTTCCCCCGATGACGCCTTCCGGCTGGCCCTCTTCGCTCTGGCCCAGAGCCCCAAGGTTGACCCCCGGATGGTGGGGGCGGTCACCGCTGCCCATACTGGACTCTCCAACTGAACACAATTCCCCTCCCCGGTTGACAGGGGAGGGGAATTTACAAAGGCACTCTAATGGAGGAACAAACATACAAACTATTTAGACTTTCCGAAGCCCATCGAAAGGCTTCAATAAGCAACAAAGAACCTTTGCAGATAGATAACCGATGGGTCCTGTTCGTCGGTTATCTATCTAAACCCGAACTGGAGATGCTGTTTGAGTTATCTCCAGAAACCAAATCTCGCCAGGATAGAGTTTGGGACCTATTCCCTGGTGAGTATGTCGTGTACCGTTTCCACTTCGGAGACGGTTACTTCAAAAAATACATCATACAAAGGAACGAACAATGACGAAAACGACTTTTGACAATCTCTCGCGATCTTTTCCTTGCCTCCACACCACCCCGACCCTCTATAGGTGGGAGGGAGATAACTACGCTCTCGACCTCTATGACTCCGGCTGGCGACCCGTCAACCTGACTCAGCCGTCCATTGACGCTGAGCCCGCCGCCTATATCCAGTTCGTCGATTCCCTGGATCCCTACTTCGATGTGGAAGATTGGGTTGACGAGGAGGATTGGGAGGAGATGAAGTCCCAGGTTTCCGAGATGGAGCCGGATGACTTCATTGAGAAGTGGGAGGACGATTTCATCACTCTGGAGGAGAGGGTTGAAGAATTCCTGATGGGTTCCATTGACCTTCAGGATTCCCTTACTCCGATGATGAACTACTACTATGAAATCGGAAGCCGGTGGGAGCCGGTGGACGCTGAGGAGGCCCAACGGACTCTCTGGCTGGAAAGTCTCCCCCTCACCGTGGTAAGGGTTGATGGCAACTATGTTCTCGCCCTGACCGGTGGAGGTATGGATTTCTCTTGGGAAATCTGTGAAGCCTTCATGGTTCTCGGCTTCCTCCCCCCGGTTCACTTCTGCCGACTCCCCCGCATCGCCGGTCGGGGAGAGTCGGACAGGGATAAGGAGATTGTGGAGGCTTGCTATCAGTCTGTTGAGACGGTGAGGACTCAGCACGGCTGGACTGCCGAACACCTCAACGAGCACTTCCGTAAAGAGTAAAAGTAAGTTCCTCGACCCCCTACATCTTCCTATCTTGGGGAGATGTAGGGGTCCCCGAATCACACCAAACGGAGAAACGAGATGAAAGAAAAATCAATGACCTTGAAGAAAGGGGAAAGGATTTACATCCATGTAAATGAGGAAACGTTCGTACAAGTCTTCGGAGGAGACGACGGGGTTTCCGTCGATATCATCCGAGACGGGGAAAGCCTGGGGGAAACCTGGGCAACATGGACCGAACTGGAAGAAAACGATTCGCAACAACAGGAGCAAAACAATGCGTAACCCATTTGAAAACATCGTCAATAACTATTCCTTCATCCTCTGGCAAGAGCCCAAAGGAAGTTCCATCCAGGGTAAGTTCTTTGGGGGAATGGTACTCATCTTTGAGTCTCCCGGGGGAGGATACAACCTCCAATACAAGAAGAGGGGAATGGGCCCGGTCAAGAACCATGGCTATCTCCAGAGGAGGCGATGAACCTTTTCATGACGGAGGTTGTTCCCAGTCTGGAAGAGAAGTTCCTAGAGATGGAAGATACCCTGGAAAGGGTAGAAGCCCTCGTCGCAGTCTGAAAGAAACCCCCTACATCCCCCCAAGACGGGGGGATGATACCCTTCAATTATAAAAAGGAGTTAAACAATGTCAGACCTAATCTCAAAATTTACTTTCTTCTCAGTCCACAGGTCTCTCAGGGATGCGGAGACGAAATCTATCGGCTACTTCTCCACTCAAGACAAAGCCGAAAAGGCAAAGGGGACTGGGTTTCAAAACTACCCCGATACTATCAAGAGAGTGGAAGGATATAAAATCGGTGACCGGTTCTTTATCGGTCACCTTGAGGAAATCAAACCGGACCTCGGCCCGGTTGAGGCGAGAGCCTTTGAGAAGGCTAAGGCTGTCCTCTCCACTCAGGAGATGAAGGCTCTGGGCCTTCTGTAAGAAACCTACACCACCTCTCAATTATATATAATCGGAGTTAAGCAATGGATTATCAAGTAAAGCTATCAACCATGATTTGCTACGTGCTGGACCTTCAACTCCCGCACTTCAGCCCCTATTACAAGGCCCTCTACTTCCCCGTAGACTTGGACCTGTCCTACTATACGGATGAAGAGTCCTTTTCCGTGAGAGCGCAAGGAGAATTCCTCTTCCGCAGAGCGAACAACGCAACAAACGTTTGGTTTCGATGCCCTGTTCTCAGGGATATGGAGAAACTGGAAGGTTGGGACAACATCTCAAACCATACCTCCTGTTGGAGGGACGCTGTAAACACAGCCCTCTACAAGTTTCGGGGAGTTCACGAAGAGAAACTCAAGGAACAATGTGACCCTGACCGGATTTCGGAACACGTTTACCTGTGGAAGAAGTGTTCCTTCCGATATGTGGACTTTGAACTCCAACAGAGTGAGAAACGGAGTCGCAAAGACCTTGTACTGACGGAAATCAAACCCTGGAAGGAGGAATATACTGACCTCCACCCCTGGAACCAAGACCAATGACTAAATGGGTTAGACTTGGTGAAGCTGCCATCCTTCGCAGTCTCCAAATGGAGATTGTAAAGTGGGGCAATGAAAACAAAGAACAAATTGCCAAATCCTCTCCAGAAGAGAAAAAAGTTCTTCAAGATGTATTGAATCTTTTGGAGGCTGGTATCAAAAGCCAGCATCGGCCCTACAAGCTCAAGTTTCTTCTCAACGGGAGAAACAAGCCTATTCTGTTCTCTTTCTCCAAGAATGTGGAGAGGGTCTGTAGAGAATACGGCTTCCCCACACAACAGGGGATTGAGTTTGTGGAGAGACTTTGTGAAGAAAGGTTTGGGGTTGCCCATCCCTTCAAAGTCTCGAAGGAAGCGCAAACTGTCAAGATACAAGAAAAGCACGATAGTGTTCCCCGAACCATTGAATGGAATGCGGGACACTTTGAGTGTATAAGCAAGTGAGTAAACAAATGGAACAACACAGAATAAACGAACTGATTCTACAAACAAGGGAGAAAGCCTATTCGATAGGAGACAAAAAGGAATTCCTTTCCTGGGCCAAAAACAATATTCCCACAGGGTTGGAAGGGTTGGGGGCTGTTCACGACTATGTGAAAGAAATTCATCCCCGAGCCCTTTGGGAGATTAAGGATTGGATAAAATTTCTGGAAGGGGAATATGAGGACGGTTGGACCATAAAAGAGGCTCCAGTCACTCCCGAAGAGTTGAATGCTAAGAAGATGATCTTTTTAGTGAGAGAAGATTATGACTTCCTCAACTTCTACATCTCCCCTGTTGAAGGAAAAAGATATGTGGATTGGAGATTCCAATGGGTTCCGGGGATGTTTATAGAATGCAAGGAAACATACTTCAGCTTTGATGAGGAGTATACTTGGGAAATAATGGGAGATAAAAGAGACCTTCTCTGGGAAGGGCTTCAACTCATAGATAGAATCTCAGAAGGACAACTCTTCTGGGATATCCAAAACAAGTGGCACGAGGTTCATCCCCGAGATGGTTTCCTGAACTGGTTCCAGTTGGTAACCGGGGAAACGGTTCCCTGTCCTAACCATCGGGAAGATCATTGTTGGCATTGCACATCTCGGGGATTCGTCTCCAAACGTAAAGCAAAGGAACTCAACATTGAAAAACAGAACCGCTGAAATCTTGGAGTTGATTCGGAAACTTCGCTACCAACGGGAGGTGAACACCATCCGAAAGCTAAAAAAAGAAATCGACAATCATAAAGGTTGTCTTGACCAAACAATCTGGGATTCACTGAGGGAGCTATTTAAAGAAGACATTCAAGATATTGAGGAAAACTTTCCTTCACCTCATTGAAGGAGAGATTGGCCCTTAAGAAGAATATCCCACCCTTCTTCAAGGAAAAGTTCGCAACGGATGACAGTTGGGTGGTTCGGGGATTTGTTTCAACGGACCCCGAGCTTTCCGTTGACCTGATGGAAACTTTGGCTAATGATGACCACTGGTATGTCCGGGCATGTCTTTGTAGAAATACAAGTCTCCCCGAACACCTTGCAAATAAACTGCTGTTGGATTCCGATAGCTGTGTGAAAAAAAATATGGAGGATTATAAATGAACAGTAGAGAACTTTACCGAAAAGCTTTCACTCGGGAATATGAAATTTCCGAGACTGCCAGCGCTGTCGCCAGAACCCCTGGGAAAGTGGGGTATCGAGCGTGCTGCGCTCACTTCAATATGTGGAACCGTTTAAAAGAGAGGTTTGCTAAAGGCTCTCTTGAGGTTGAGGATATCTTGGAGGAGTTCGAGGCATACTCAAACGAGGGGGACTGGTCAGATCCATGGCAGGTTCGGGAGGTTAAGTCCCGCATCAAAAGGGACATCAAAAAGCTCCGGAGGATTATAAATGAAAGATAATGTCCGAGTCATCTGCCCTGGATGCCGGGGCCGACCCGAAGAGTGTTACCGAGGCCCTATCTATATAGGGTGCTCACTGTGTGGAGGCAAAAAATATGTCTCCCAACAAACAGCCGAAGAATTCAAACAAAAACAAATCGAATACGAAAAACTATTTCCCGAAGACGAACCCCTATTCAAAGAAACCGAACCACTTTTCAACCCCCTACCTTTGGGGAACCTAACGGAAAAAGACGATGACTGAGCGACAATTTAACTACAAAATGGAAGTCACCCCCGAGGAAAAGGAGCTTATCGAAAAGCTCCAGGCCCATGCCCTGGAAAACTACCAGAAGGGATGGGATATCTTCTATGAAACCTTCTCGGATTGGGAAATCCTCAAGGATATCCACGAGGCCAACAAGTTTCGGGAAAGAGAGGGTGAAGAGCCCTTGGAAACCTATGAGGAAATCCGAGACCACTTCGCAGAAACCATGGGCCTTCTCAATGAGAGGAGGGACGAGGTAAGGAGCTTTATCTTTTGAAACAAAGGTTCGCAGTCTACGCCATCTGGCATATGGTAAATGATATCAATTGTGGCTCATATCATGCGCCAGAAAAGATTTCAGAACACAAAACAATGGAGGAAGCCGAGGAGGAACTAGAAAGACTAGAAAAAGAGCTTCGGGAAACCGAAAGGGGACTTCAGGACTTTTACGTCCACAAATATGAAATGAGGGTCTGGGAAGAAGAATGGGGGGCTTTTTCGTCGCCTTCTCAAGAGCCCCGGAACACCATCCCCTACTGAGACACCGGGGGGCTCCGGCCCCCCGAGTCACCGCCCCACCTAAGAAACAGGATAGTGAAATGCATACGGCTATGAATTCTAGAAAGCCGCTCCCCATGAGGCAAATCAAAGAAGCCTTCGACGAGAGTTGTAAGGCGGGTTGGGCTTACCAAATGCCCCACAATCCCCGAATCGTCATAGAAAAGGTCTTCTATGAGGACCGCCGTGGGAGGAAATATCCCGAACGGGTTAGGAAAGCTCGTCACTACACCCCAAATGATCCCTACATCGCTGTATGGCTCAAGAATGAGGGACTTGTTGATAGGGCTTCCCTGATTTGGGAATATAGCCCCAATGATTCCTACAATCTCGCCGTCTGGGAAGATGAGGAGGGTGACTACATCGCCGTCTCCCTCATTGACGGTCAGATTATCGCTACCGAAACTTCCCTTTTCCTTCTCGACTGAAACCAATAATGGAGAACAAACCAATGAATAACAATCGTATCAATAATCTCGAAGACAGGGTGAAATGGCTCGAAGATGAGCTGGACCGAACAGCTCATATCATGAACCAGATGATGAACAAGCTGAGTTATCATCTGGGAGTCTTGGATTTCCCCCCACAAAAGCCGAAGCCCAACAGGACTTCACCACTCACTGTTCAGATTGAGCAGGATGTGGATGCTTTTAACCCTACTGAGGAAGGACTTTTAAAGTTTGAGTCCTTCAATCCTCGACATATCGAACATCGGGAGATTACGCGGGGGAGGTTGGGATTCAAGGAAAGGGTCCACCGAACCTATGGAAATCTTCTTGACAAGGGTAAGGCTTTCCTTGTCGGGGATAGAGGGGAGTCGGATTTCTTTATCCAAGACTGCCTTAAGGCCACTACCGCCGGAGTAGTCTACTATGAGGGGGAGGGAAAGCCTTACCGAAAGTCCGTCGAGGGTTGGTTGGAGCGCTACTCGATGTGGTGCCAGGGCGAGGTATTCCTTGTCAAGGTTGAGGACAATGAGTGGATCGGTGGCCTCTACGGCGCCGAGCAAGTCTGTGCCTACCTCAATCGAGAGTATCCTGATAGGGTGTTCGAGTTCACGGGCCAAATGGCCCACATCATGGAGCAATAGAATCATGAAATACGAAGAATGGAAAGCCGAAACCGAACCCTCCGACTCCGAAGCGAAATATGCTTCGGAGTCGATTAACCATCACAACACAAAGGAGCATGAATTCATCAAACTGGTTCCAGTCCTTGATTGGGAATGGGACCCCAAAAGAAAGATGTATCATCTTGACGGTCAATGGAAGGAATCCCTAGAGGAATCCCCAGGTAGCCTGAACCCAAACTGGAAGGGAGACTTTGGGCTTCTTTTGTTCCATGACCTTCAAAGATGGCACTTCCCAAAACGGTATCGCCTTTATCTGAAAGGAGGGGATGATACTGCTTATGAAAAATTCTTTGAGGATTTCGATAGAGCCTACGAGCTTTTCGATTTGCTCAGGGAAAGTCAACCCTTGAATCTCCGTAAGGACATTCTGCCTTACGGATTCAAACATATCTGAGGAAACCAATGACAAAACAATTCCGAGTGACAATCAACCCCACCCTCACCAAAAAACAGAGAAAGGATGGAGCCGCCATGCTTCAATCCTATCTCTATGATAACAACCTCCGAGTCCTTCGGGCCTCTCCTCGGGGAGTCTGCTTTGAGACCACTGAGGAAACCTATCAAAGTCTGTTCAACAACAACCTTCCCGAGCATCTCACTGAGATTGTTTGGGAGACTTACAAGCCAACCAAACTGGAGAACTTCAAGTGAGTTGCAAAACCATCCTTACGATTCGAGGCGGAACCCGAAAGACCAAGAATTCCCGAAGGGACAAGATTGTCTCTTTCTTGGAAGGACAGGGAGTAGATATCCTTCTCTCCGGTACAACTGCTGTTGTTTACCGGGGAGAAGCGGATATCCTTTCTGATGATATTCGGAAAGATATCGCCTGGATTCGGTAACCCCCTACATCCCCCCAATATGGGGGGATTCTCTCTCACACAAAAGGTAAACAATGTACGGATACGATATCAAAGGCTCCCCGGCTGATTCTGGGGAAGATGACGTTTGGACTGGCTCCCCGGATTTTAGCTACCCAACCATCAAGGATGCGAAGCACTCCGCTGAGGTTCACTGTAACCGGCCGAGTTACAAAAATGGGGCCGCTGCCCTTCACATCCTCATCACAAAGAAGGCCCCATCTCCCAACCCCGAATACTTCGACCATGCTGTCGAGGTAGTCGAAGAATACTGCTACAAAGAGGCAAACATGAAAAAGAAGCGACAAGAAGAGCGAGCCGAAAGGCAAGAGAAAGCCATGCAAGCCGGTATGGCTTTTGGTTGTGCTGGTTACAATCAATTCTATGGGGAACTGACCGGACCCCCAGATGATGCCCTCATCCGAGGTCCGGGAGGAAGGGACGCCCATATCTCATGGGGTCCCGGAGAATTTGACTACGCCGAAGAGAAGGCGTATGAGGAGGGCATGGAAGCTGCCGAGCAGGGGCTCTCTGTATATAGCTGCCCCTTCAAAAAGGACTTGGTAGAAGCCTGGAAGGAGGGCTACCATTGTGAAAGGGAGTTGAAGATGTTTGCCGAAGGAGAGAAGGCAGCCGAAATCATCCTCAACTATAAGGAGGACTATAACTTCGCTAAGCTGAAGCTTAAGCAAGCATTGGAGCATAGAATGGTAAAAAAGGATGCGGAATCCTGGGCCGAAGGGTTCCTCACTGCTCTCGAAAAGAGCAACTCTTAATTCTTACAGGGGGCGTCTCTTTCCAATAGGGGAGAGGGACACCCTTCACGTTGAAGATGAGGATTACCGAGTCCTAGCACATACCGGTCCATTTAAAAGCATACATCCAAAAGGGAAACACAATGAGCTATGATGACGATTATCGAGTCACCTCCGCCAACAACAAATGGTACGACGAAGGTTCCTTCAATGAGGAGAACATGGAGGCTCTGGTTACCTTCTACGACTATGACACGGATGAGGAAGTTGTCCTCAAAGTCCCTTGTGTCTATGAAGCCTGTCATGTCTGTAAAGGCAAGGGGAAGCATGTCAACCCTTCCATTGACTCCCACGGTCTGACCTCTCGGGATTTGGCTGAGGACCCCGATTTTCGGGATTCCTACTTCCGGGGAGCCTTTGATGTCACCTGCTATACCTGTGAGGGCAAGAGGGTGACTCCTGAGCCTCACTGGGAAATGTTGGAGGAGGACATCAAAAAGAAACTCTATAAGAAGAGAGAGGACGAAGCATTTTATGCCCGAGAGAGGGCCGCTGAAATGCGCTACGGTTACTGAACCCTGAGCCCCCTACATCTTCCCATTCACCGGGGATGTAGGGGGGAACCTTAAACGCCTCTGAGTCTATCTGCAACCTCCACCAAAAAAACGATGAAAAAACTACATCAATCCCTACTGGTATTCACCTTTATTTCGCTTCTCGCTGCTCTAGCATGTTCGGTCCAAAAAAGAACAACTCCCACAAATGCCTTTATTGCAAAAACCGATTTTTCAAATCCCCAGAATCCCTTTAACCTTTGTGAGGTTGAATTGGGTTGGACTGTTGAGGAACTAATCTTTTTCTGCGGAAAACCAGAGAATACCTTTATCAAAACGTACTCCACAAAGGATTTCTGGGAAGTCCATTCCTGGGAAACTTTCAGAAATTCTACTAGCACGAAATCTTTGGAGCCTCTTCCTCAAAAAGAAGATTCTATTGAAAAGAAATGCTTTGGATATAAAACAGAAGCGTTTCCTTTCTCAGGAAACTCTTACCCTAAATACATTGTAGCTTGTTCTTTTGAAGGAGTTATATTATCTGTGGTTGGTTTAAGAGAAGTTCCCAATCCACCACTTCCTGACCCGCCCTTAAGGGCCAATTGAATATCCCCCCTAATTCTTTCTAAAGCCCCTACACCTCCCTTAATACCGGGGATGTAGGGGGCTCATGAAAACCCAACGGGACACACAAATGTTAAAACACTATAACAATGGGAGGATTGAACCTCTCCCTTGGACGATGTATGATTTGGCTCATAGGGGTTATCTCGGTCCCTATGACATTCGACATACTGTAAAACATTTGGGGGGGATCCCCCCCCAATGGGCCCTCAGGGCAATTGGGGCAGCCCTGACAATTCTAGACAAAGACAAGGCTCTCTATATCCTTGGAGGGTCTACTGTACTGCCTCAAACCTTTGGGGAATGTCCAAACGACTTGGACATTTTCCTAGTTAAGGAGGATGGGATTATTTTTCCATCCAGAAGGGAGGGGACCCCCTCCGGACCGCGAGGCCGACAATTAGCGTGGAAAGCCTATGAGGAGGAGGGTTGGGCTATGGTCCACAAGGACTTACCGGGGTTTACCACCTCGGTCCCTGTGGACACAGAATACATTGAGAGGCTGGCTCTTCCTTTGAGGAAGCCCACCGCTCAAGTGTCCTTTCACCAAAGGACGGTCCATTCCGGACGGAATGGACTACGCAATTCGGGGACAAAAATCTTCTTTGCCCGAATTGATGTTTCTTCGGTCCCAATGATTTTCCCAAAAGCATATATGCTTCTGAGGAAAACTCATAGGCTGGAACGCACATGTCGGTCAAAACACGACCGACTGTGGACATGGGCCTATAATCAAGTCCTAAAAAAGTAACTGGTTTCGATCCCCCTACATCCCCCCATTCACCGGAGATGTAGGGGGCTGCCCTATCAAACCAACACGGAGAACAATTAAATGACAGCACAGAAAGAAGAAAGTATTGCCTCCCATCACGAAGCCTATGTTTGGGCTGCTCTCTTTGAGAGGTATTTCAAAAACTATCCCGATGAAAAGGAGGATATCAATATTCACAAACGCATCGCTAAGGATGCGGAAGAGAAGGGACCATATTCCCTTATCAAGTTCATGGATACCGAAGGACTGAACCCTCAAAAGAAGATCTATGGGGGATATATCGTCAACTCTGTCTTTGGACATTTCTTCAAACAGATGACAGAAAACTTTTCGGAACTTCAGGAAAAAGATTTCCTTGAACTGGAAGCCCAATATAAAAGGTCACACTTTCTCACGACAGTCTATTCCTTTTTCCTTTGGGATTCCGTTGACCAGAAAACCTATCACGGAAACTATCTTCATGGAAGGGTTTCCATCTCCCCCAATGGGGAAAATCAATGGGACGTCTCCTTTAAGAGAAAGGGGATGGACAACTTTGAAAAAACAATGGAAGGAGATTTCCAATTTGCGGTAAGAAACATCGTTTGGGAATACATGAAAGCCCTGGAAGATCATCTCTACTAACAGGGTAGTTACTCGGGGTGGTGCCTCACTGCCCCGGTGACTCACCTTGCAGCAGGCGCCCCCTCAGTGCTATGCTAGAGCGCGTGAGGGGCGCCGAGGAACACAAAATGTCTGAAACTTGCACCTTTACAATTCACTGTCTGGAAAATGAAAAGAATGAGCTTCTCCAACTGTTTGAGGAAGCTACGCTTTGGGAGACTTATCACGGTCATTCTTACCATGATGCTTACTATGGTGAAATTTGTCTGCATGAGTCTTATGACCCGAGAGAAATGGCCAAGGAACTTTTCTCTCTGACCAAAGATAAAAACTTTCTCATTTCCCACGGACCCCTTTCGGAAGAACTACCGGGATTCGGTATTTCGTGGGAAGGGACTCAGGAAATCTGGGATAGTTACACTTTTGAATATCGAGAGCCTTTTAAGAGCTATATTTTCGGGGACTTGACAAAAATCCCCCGGGAGATTTTTTATCAGAAATACGATTATTATCTTCCCAATAAGGTCAGCACAATCCTCCGCCATTTTGTGCTCTACTGGTGGGCTCATAAAGTTTACCAACACTTGCGGAGTGATTCCTTCTCCGAGCAAGAAGCTCTGGAAAAGGAAATCAATGACTTCGTAATCAAAACAAATTCCTTCAACAGTTTTTCCAACGAGGAGTTTGAACAGGAAAGCACATCCTTCAACGAATGTATTGAGGCATTCCGTTCCATCCAGAAAGATTCCCCGGTGCCAGATATTCTGGTGAGTTTGTGCCTCATGCAAAGAACCCCGATGAACAACTTGGAGGAAATCTATCTCTATGCCAGGGATAGGTTCCACTCCACAAAGAGAATGGGAGCCTTGTGGCTCTTAACCACCCTCTATTGTGAGATGAAAGAGAAACATGAAAACTCATACGAATAGAATTCTTGAACTTATTAGGGACATTAAATTCACTCAGTGGGTTCAATTTGACCATGAACTGATTAGGCTTCTGAAAAAGGAGGAAACTTCTCTGGAGCCTATTGTTTGGGATTCCTTAAAAGAACTTGCTCACCATGAAAGTACCTATCTTAAGGAAGCCCTTTCAACAAGAAAGGATCTTCCTGTTGAAACAATGAAACTTCTAGCCGAAGAGAAGTGGGGAATTAGAGTTACTTTGGCTGTTAACCCCAATCTCCCCGAAGAGTTGATGGATACTCTCTCAAGGGACCGTCAATATTTTGTCCGGGGAGCTTTGGCCTCAAACCCCAGCATACCGCAGAGATTGATGAGAGTCTTCTCTCAAGATGTGGATTGGGTTCGGGGCCTATTAGCCACTAACACAAGTATACCCAGAGGGTTGATGGAGCTTTTGGCCGAAGACCAAACCCTATTTGTCAGAGACCTACTCGCAAAAAACCCCGCACTCCCCGAAGATATGATGGAAAGGATGGCTTTGGCTTTCCACCCTTCCGTTAGGGAAGCCCTAGCCGAAAACCCCAACTGCCCGGAACACCTCAAATGACCTATTCTACGAATGAAATCCTTGAACTTATTAGGGAGGTGAAACACACTCCTGAAATGGAATCTGACCATGAACTAATCCTCATCCTTGATAAAAAGGTTTCTCTTGAGGAGATTGTTTGGGATTCCCTAAAGGAATTGGTCAAACACCCCTCCTCTTATCTTCGTTGTAACCTAGCCTGTAGGAAAGACCTTCCTGAAACAATGATGGAGGATTTGGCCAACGATTCCTCTTGGGAGGTCAGAGAACTATTAGCTCAGAATCCAAATCTCCCCAAATCCTTGATAGAATTCCTGTCCAAGGACAGAGCCGATTTGGTTAGGGAAGGGATAGCAAAACACCCAAATCTCCCCGAATCTTTGATTCCTATCTTGGCTAAAGATAAAAACCTCTGGGTTCGGGGATGGCTAGCTATGCGCAAAGACATTCCCGATGCTTTAAGGAAAACCTTTAGCAAGGATGAGAGCCCCATTGTAAGGAATATGCTCGAACTGATATCGTGATGGGCTCTTACCGGGAACACTTCAACGAATAAAACTATCTCATGACCAATCATCCTTAGTTCGGAGCGCTTTCCTATGAACACCTCTACAAATAAAATCCTTGAACTCATTAGAGACGTCCAACACTCCCCTACCCTGGGGGAAACCTATTCTCAACTCATTGATATCCTCCAACAAAAGGAGAATCTGGAACCTATTGTTTGGGATTCACTCCACAAACTTCTCAAATTCATCAAGATTCGAGAAACTATCGCCCAGAAGAATAACCTCCCCGAAAGGTTCATGAGAAATCTGGCTCATGATAGTGAATGGACAGTTAGGAAAAAGGTAGCTCGGAATCCCAACCTCTCCATCGAGCTAATGGAGGCCCTGGCTAACGACCCGGATGCAAATGTTCGGGGAGAAATAGCCGCACACCCCTCTGTTTCTGAACAGACCATGGAACTTCTCTACAAGGATAAAGCCTCTTTTGTTCGCAGAAATCTAGCCAGAAATAAAGCCACTGAGGAACGCTTTATCCGAATTTTGGCCACAGATGAATGGGATACTGTCAGGCAAGCCGTTTGCAACAATAAAAATCTCCCCAATGACCTGATTCCCGTCTTGGCCAAAGACGATGCCTTTATGGTCAGAGCTTCAATTGCCAGACACCCTGACCTTCCTCAAAACCTGATGGAGAATTTGGCAAACGATATCGACTATCTTGTTCGAGCGGGTTTGGCGGCTAACCCGAATCTACCTGAGCATGTGATGGAAGTTCTGGCCACATCGAAGAATATTTCGGTGATGGAAACCCTTCTCAGGAATCCCAGGCTCCCTATAGAGCTAATGGAGAAATTTGCAGACGACAAAAGAGACTTGTACCGATGGGCTCTATCCAAGAACCCATCCCTCACTGAATCTCTCAAACAAAAACTATAAGGAGCATTCCAATGAACGACGCAGAAGTTGGATTTATTTGCAATCTCATCGAAGAATATGTAGACCACGACGCTCAGGTTCAAACAGACCACAGATTCGATGAAGTTCTCAACGAATATGACGAAAAAGTAGAGGAAGTCCTTGAAAAATTCGTCGCCAAATGGCCCTTGGCTGAGGAATATACTGTCCAAGACCTTATAGACGAAGGGTCTGCATCCTTCAACATCTATATGACCCTTGAAGGTCATGGTGTCGGTATCTGGGATGGTCGCTGGGACCACTTCTGGGATTCCCAACGAGTTATGGATGCCCTCATGGAAACCATCAAAGATGAACTCCGGGAATATGTCTGCGACATGGAACCCGGTAAACTTCAAAACGAATTCTGGAGATGTCTGGTCTCCGTATAAAAAACATGAACAATATAGCTCAAGCATTTACTTCAATCTCCCTGAAACCCAATCAAGACACACTACAACAGTGCGCTAACCAACTTTGGGATTCCCTCCCCGAAACCATTCGGTATGATGACTCTCAAAGATGGCAACTCCCTTTCATAAAGAAACTCGCTTTCCAGATTAAGTTTGAAACATCGTTTAGGGTATCACAACCCAAAAAGCTATGGAAGCTCTGGAGACTCGATTCCTCAGACGTTCATCTGGTCATTCAGTTTTCCGCAGAGAAAGTAGTCCTTTGGATGACCTATCTGGAGAATGGCTCCTTCCAAACTATAAAGGCCGAAAATAAAACCCCTGTCTCATAAGGGTTTCTTGTGGTTTCACCCACGGTGAGTACAAAAATGTATCACAAACCCCCCTAACACTCCCCAACACCGAAAATCTCAAACCTTTGCTAACCTCAAATAGCCCCCCATCTACCCTAGATGTAGGGGCTTCTACACCAAAAACCTACTGTCAAAAAAACCCTACCTAATACCTCCGGTAAATGGGGGGATGTAGGGACCTACAACAGGAAATACCCATGATTATTCTTCTCGCCAATAACGCTGCCACCCTTCTCGCCGCCCTCAACCAGTATGACTGCTACGCAGCAGTTGAGGC
Organism: candidate division GN15 bacterium; assembly: GCA_014727815.1. Taxonomy (GTDB): domain Bacteria; phylum Zixibacteria; class MSB-5A5; order GN15; family FEB-12; genus WJMS01. Next base: position 6,758 of record WJMS01000348.1, on the reverse strand, counting down.
TGAGTTCGGAACCACTGAGGTCAAGGGTTCCTCTGAACTCCTCACTCTGAATCACCACATCGACGAGTCTCAACCTTGTCCCTGTTCGGTTGACCCGAGTGTCTTTGACTCTATCAGGGGTCAAATTGAGGCTGTAGGGCTCTCTCACTTCGATTTGGATACTCTTGGAGGTATCATGGCTCTGAAGGGAATCAAACCCGAGAGAGAGTCATTCTGGGCTCTTACCGAGTATGTTGACCTTAATGGACCCCATCGAGTTAAGGAGAATATCCTTTACAACGAAAGGGACCATATCCTTCTCGCCTCTTTCTGGGCTTGGTCCAAAGAAAATCGTCTCTTTCCAAATAGGGATGGCTCCGTCAGTGATGTCTCTGACTTCGTTGAAAGGGCTGAGAAGGAACTGATTGGAATCCTCAACCAAGAGGAAGAAAAAGTCCAGAGAGGTAAGGATTTCCTCAAAAAGGAAGAGGATTTGAAACATGAATCTTTCGTTACCGCTAAGAATAGCGTCGGAGTAGTTCTCAGAAAGAGTACGGAATTCGTAAACCATCTCTACTATGACCACCGGGATCTCCCTCAGAACTATATCGTAGGCTTTAACTCTGACATGGGGAAGGTTACCGTTTCCCGAGCCGGGGATGAAGGGATTAACTGTAAAGAGTTTGTCCAATCCCTTTGGGGTGAGGGAGCCGGGGGCCGAGAGGGTATCGCAGGTTCCCCGAGGGAGGGTGGTCTGACCTTTGACGACGCCCTCCAGGCTTATAAGAAGCTGGTTGAAAAACTCTCTCAGTAGTGCTAACCTGTAGCCCCCTACATCCTCCTATGAGGGGGGTGTGGGGGGTTGAGGAAAAGAGGAAGATGAATCTTGAAACCCTAAGACATATCCTGTATAAAGAACCACCACAAACAAATAAGGAGTGGCTAAAACTACTCAACGAAACTGAACGACAAATAGAGAGGGATTATGTTATCCAACATTGCCCCTATAAAACTGCATCTGCACTCAAAGGAGCCATAACCCGAGAACGTAGAAAGAAGATTGCCAATTGGATTGAACAAAGAAAATACTCCCTCTCCCCAGACCTAATCACTCCCCGACTCAAAGATGATTTGAAATCCCTGGGGCTCATTAAGAAAGATGCCGCAGGGAATCATTGGGGAGCCGCATGGTCTGTAGTCTCTAATGGCTCCAAAAACTTCACGGCGGGAAATGGAAGGAGAATGCCCTCTTCTACATGGACCGTCAATCTCTATATCCCTAAACTGAGACAAGCCGGACACTACAGTTACGGTGTCCTATATAAAACACACTCCTGCTACTGGTCCTATCAAGCCGCAGTTCAGGCAGCCCGAGAACGAAGCAATGAAACAAACATCCCTTTCATCCCACGAGTCCGATACGGAGAACGGTGCTAATATGAATCTCCAAGAAAGAATCGAACGCATCCGAGGTGTTTACCACCATCCAAAAGGAACCAAGCAATGGTTTTTCCGATGGGCTAGTTTCCAAACCGGACAACATGAGGACTTGGATAACATCCTGAAAGACTTTGAACCCAGAGTCTTTTTCAATTTGCATACTTGGAAGCTAACCATTGCCCCCGTCCTCTCTCTACCAGAGATTGATACAACAGTTTCCTTCATCCATATTGAGGATAATGAACTGATGGGTTGCATTCGTCCAAGAGAGGAGAAGAACACCGCTGTCATCTTCTTTTGGAAGCCTGGAGTCTATGCTCAACTCCGACCGAGTGAGGTTCGAGATGAGGAGTGGGTCCAACCCATCCTAAAGAAACTGGATACCTTGACCGACAATCAATTCTCCTTTGACTTGATGGTTGATAAGATTCCTATGGAGAAAAGACCTCAATTCCCCTGGTAGGGTTCTTATCCCCCATTAGGGGGGATGTAGGGAGTTTATATGAATATTCAAAAACAAATAGAACGCCTCCGAGACGTCTACCATAACCCTAAATGCACAAAACAATGGTTCTTTTCCTGGGCCTCCTACGAAAAGGGAAAGCACCCGGATTTAGATGCCATCATTAAGGACTTTGAACCTCGGGTGTTCTGGAACATTGATGACTGGCTAAAGGCTCTCTTACCTGTGTTCCAAATCCCCGAGATTTACGAAAAGGGCTCCTTCAGTGACCTGAGTGACGACTTATTCAAAATTAGAATAACCCCCAACACCTCTGCTCTAGATATGGAAAAGTTCTCCTTTGCCAGAGAACAACTCTTCAATCTAGATTGGAAGCCTGGAGTCTATGCTCAAATCAAACCCGACTACGCAAAAGAGTTTAGCTACTATGAAGCCCTAATGGCGAAGTTTGATGAACTCTCCGAGGGTCAAATCTCTCATGACTTACATTTCACTAACATGAATCGAAAAGATTTGCCTAAGTTCATGAGGTAGGTGAAAAATAACATCCCCGTCTCGTAAGGGTTTTTTATGGGTTGGACCCCTCTAAGTACAAAAACACTGAAAAGTCACTCCCCATAACCAAACCAACCCTGAAATCTAATCCAACCACCACCCCAAATAACCCCCTACTATGGATAGATGTAGGGGGTTTTAAGGGAATAAATCCCAATCCCCAACAACCTTGAACAAAGCCCCCCATTATAGGAAGATGTAGGGGCCTATGGAGCTATTATGTCTGAATTTCTCAAGAACGAACTCCTCTCCCTCAAACGAATCCACAACCAGAACTTCAAAGACCTCATTAAGAAGGATGACCCCATCCCTGTCCGCTCAGTAGGGATTGTAGGGGTCACGGAGTGGAATATCTCCGACTATCACCATTGGCTACGTCACAAAGAGGCTCAGTTCACCCCTAAGCCCGAGGAACTGGATGAGAGGGGCAACGCCCCCGGTAGTGCTCTCTGCCAAGAACTAGGGGACATTGCGGACGTTCTAGAGCAATATGCGAAGGAACTCGGATGGAACCTTGAAGAAAAGGAAATCACCCTGGAAAAACAAAACAAATACACCACTACCGGAAATGTTATCTGCTCTGTCTGTAACGGAGCCGGGGAATGGCCCGGTATGAATAGCTATGTCCGCTGTTCTAGCTGTAAGGGAAGGGGGGAAGTCAAAGGTACTGTCCCTCTCGTCTCACACCGAAAGAGCATGGTAGACTCCAATACGGAAATCACTCTCCTGTCGGATTGGAAAACCGAAGAAGAATACCACTATGATGGAGAGTCTTGGACAGTCCTAGCCTGGAAAGGAGGGCATAACTACTATATGAAGGACATCTCTCCCGATGAAGTCCCTGAAATCGTGGTCCAATATGCTATGGATAAGGAGCTTGTGTAATGGCCCATAGAGACCAGAAACCCATCGGCCCAGAAGAATACAAAAAATACCTCTTCAAAAAATGGGGTTCCAATAACTATCAAAGAGTTCGAGAACTGGAATGGGAAGAACTCTTTGCCCTGACAAACTCTTCTTCTCTTGAATCAAACAAACTCAAAAGAGCCCTAAAAGCTCTTTGGGAAAACCCCAGGCTCCTCTCGGAACTGGATACTGCCCAACAACGCATCCATAGACTCCATAAAGAAAGAAAGGTCTGGGATGATGTGATGATTGACTACATCCACAACTCATTGAAAAATGAGGAGTCCTCTAAGAAGCTTGTTCAAAGAATTTTGGCCCTTAACCACCCCTGGGCTGAAAAACAAGACAACATTCATAGAGGTCAAAGGAGAAACCTTAACCAGAAGTATTGGATCACACCCCGTATCCTACTAAAGGTCCACAGGGTTAGTAAATTCATCCCTAATAAGACTGATGTAATACGAAATGGCTACGGGAAAACCAAATATACATTCTTCATGTCTTTTGAAGACATGGGGGGAACCATTTACGAAGAAATTATCTCACGAAAGCAATTTGAAAACTGGAATTAACCAAATCCACTCTCTATCATGAGCTTTATCTCCCTCATTTCCTTCCATTCCTGATATTCCTCTTCAGATTTGAAACGGGAATGGGGGAGATAACCTGTCTCTAACAAAACTTTGAGTCTCCAAAAGATATTGTTGAACACAAAGTCTCTTAATCCCTTCAGAAAAGTGATTCCACCCTTCTTTCTCTTAGAACCCTTCTTCTTATTGATGATTCGGTTGATGATTCGATATAAAGATGCCGGGGACAATGGTGAGTTTGTCACATGACTTCTAAAGACTACATCATCTGGCCTTAATCCCTCATGACGACACCACTTGGAGAAAGAATAATCTAAATCCTCACCATATTGATGAAGAAATACTGACGCTTCCATAAAAGTCAACTCACATATCTCTCTAGAAGTGAATTCCCCTAAGAAACCTATCAACATCAACCAATAATCCCTACCCCGTCTACCATCTTCCTTAGCCCTATCAAGCAAAGTCTCTAAGGATGTTCTCACTTTAGGAGATAATTCATCAAAAAAGGTCTTTTTGATTTCAATATCTGCTGTCTGGTTACCGAATACATCGGTTTTCTCGGATACGGATACTTGGTCTAATGTAAATTCTTCCATTTTATACCTCTGACATTCTATTCATCAATATGATAGGATAGAATCATTATTGAAACCCCTACATCTACCCTAAATAGGAGGCTTTTAAACTACAACATAAATAAAGTACTATCTCAGCGTATTAGATACTGTGAAGCCCTCAATCAACTCAGTTCGGCTTCATTTCCCTAATGGGGAGTGGACCCCGTAAAAATAAAATAAACGGATACAGGCTTAAAATAGAAACTTTGAGGATAATTTAGCATGCGTGTTCAGATAGTTATCATTAGAAATGGAAAAATCTATAAACCGGAGCCTGAAATATTCAGATTCCTACATCTCCCCAGAAAAGGAGACTACATCCAACTAGGAAATGAAACCAACTGGAGACAAGTTCTCTTCCTCTGCCATAAAGGCAACACCAAACCAAACATGCCTCTCCCCCGTCTCTTTCTTTCCGGCCCCATTGAACCCGAATCCCTCTGGAGAGTACCCCATGACTGAATTCTGGACCTCTATCGAATCTTCCCGACACTATAATGCCGGGGAAACCACTACTGTACAAACAGACTACCATGAAACCCCAAAAGGGGTTCTCCTCAGAACCATTATCCGAACAACAATCGAATATGAAACCGGAAAATACACTGAAAATAGATTAGGTCACCTGAAACCTGTCCGAGAAAAGTCTTCCTCCTCTTCAACGGACATCACCTTCATCCCTAATGTCACCTGGGATGAAATGAACCAATGAAACACCGAATAAAGCTAAACTTCCTTATAAAAGACCCGCCAAAAGAACCATTTACCGTTCCATGTAGAATCGAAGGGGATAAGAAGAACCAATATTGGTCTATTTACTTGATTCCTCTTGAAAAAACGGGAATCTGGGAAGGGAACTTGTTTTCCGACAAGGCCCCTAATGAACTACTCAAGAAAAACACTCAAATAACCCTATTTGAGGGAACCACTCCAATCGGAACCGGGGAAATACAATGAAAACCAACGAAATCCTGAACCTTATCCGAGATATCCGAACCTCCCCTCCCCCAAAAAAAGGGAGAGGTGATTTTGACCCCAAGCTACACGATAAATACAACCATCTGATTGAGGCTCTTAGGAAACATGGCAAACTAGAGACCATCATCTGGGAAGAATTGGGCTCCTTTGTCTTTAAAAGGGAATTTAGCTCTGTTCTTATCCATAAGGGATACCATTGTCTGAGAGAATATCTCGCCAAACGAAAGGATCTCCCTAAACCATGGATGAAGAAGCTGGCTAAGGACGACAATACCTTTGTGGTAGCCGGTCTGGCGGGGAACCCCTCTCTAGATGAGGATACTGTAGACCTCCTTCTTGAATCCGAGAACTATTGGGTTCATGAAAACATCGCTAATAACCTTAGTATCTCCCAAAATGCCAGGAACCATGCCTGGGACTACTACTATAGATAAGCATGAACACTATCTGTGAAAATTGCCTACTCTGGAAACCACACTTCAAAGCGGGTCTTTGTAAAAAGTGTTTTAGGGACTATCTAGTCGGTTCAACTTTCAAAGAATATAAATGTCAACGGTGTGGAGGGTACGGAAACCTCAACGATGAGAAAATATGTCACAGATGTGACCTAGAAGTCTGGGGACAAAAAAGAAATCCAAAATGTAAGGAATGTAAGGGAGAAACCATCCTGGGACTGGATACCTGTCCGAAATGTGCCATTAAGTTGGAACATGGGCACCCTCCAAGAAAGGAAAAAGAGAAGTTCCTTAGCCTATTTAGTAAAACTAAGGATATGGTTCGGGCCTTTCTACTCTAGGTTCCTACTTACTGGAAATTAGAACTCTCAGTAATCAGGGGGGAAAATTGATTCTGGGAATTTTTTGAGAAAAAATTTTTATCGGCTTGGCTATTCTACTTTTTGATGCGGAGCGGAAACATTATGACCGGATACGGATGCGGAAACTTTGTGACCCGGATACGGATGCGGAGCGGATACCGAAGGATTTGTGACCGGATACGGATACTGACCCTTTTCCTTTGTGAGCGGATACGAAGTAGAAGCGTAGGAATGAGGCGAAAGCCTCTAGGAGAATATACAAAATGAACGAAGAGAAAACGATAAACAGTAACTATCTACTGGAATTGATAAGGGAGGTGAGATTCCTTGGGAGTGAGGAAGAACCATGGGACCTGATTAATACGCTTCAGAGATACAAAGGACAGCCATTGGAACCTGTTGTATGGGAT
>WJMS01000046.1 GCA_014727815.1 candidate division GN15 bacterium | reverse complement strand
CAGCAACCCCACCCCGTAGACATCGACAAGCGTCCCGTGCACGTTGATCGTGGGGGCAAAGATGTGGTCGAGATAGGCCGACAGCCGGCCCACCAGCTCAGCCGTAGTCAGACGACTGGAAAAGACCGCGGTGCCCGACCGCTCGGCTGCCTGCAGGAATTCCAGCGGCGGCGTGATTCCCTTGGAAATAAACGCTACCGGGATATCGCGCGAGAAGATCGCCTCGGAGACCTGCTGCAGGTGCTGTCTCGGCAACTGGTTGAGGTAGGCCAGCTCGGTCTCGCCGAGAATCTGGATACGGGTGGAGGGAAATCGCTCGTAGAAACCGGTCAGGGCCAGTCCGGGCCGGTGCAGCTCCGGGTTTTTGACCTCCTTGCCCAGTCCGGCATCGCGCCCGGACAGCGGGGTCAATTCCAGGTCGCGCTTGCGGGCATCAAAGAGTTTTTCGACAGTGATCGAAGCCATTGACCACCAATATAGGCCGGGGCCAAAATGGTCAGCAAGTAAGAAATAGCCGGTCCGGTCGCTGATTCACCGATGCCCGCATAGAGAAAACCGGCCGGGCCCACGCGCTGGCGGGCTGCCGACCGGTTGATTCGTTCGATCGTCGACCGGGTCGCCGTCGCCTGAAACGCGAGTGACCCGACCGCTATCGCTCTGGTCTTTACTGCTGATTCAACTCGAGCTTCATCTCCTTCAGTTCCGACTGAAGCGCCTCGAGCTCGCGTTTCAACTCTTCCATCTCCTGGCGGAACTCGTCCGAGTCGAACAGGTCGCGGGTGTCGCCGAAACGAAGGCCGCGCATGGCCGGGATATCAATATCCCAGCGAGCCATGTCCGGAACATACTGGCCGCCAAAGTACTCCCGCTCCTGTTCCTCGACCGAGGCTGTCACGGTCGTTTCATCCTTGTCACGGATCAGGTGCAGGGTGACTTCGGTACCCTCATCGAACTCCCCGATCAAATCGGATACATCGCGGCTATCGAACACCGTTTCATCGTTGATCGCCACGATAACATCGCCGGCTTTCACCCCGGCTTTTTCGGCGGGTGAGTTGCTCTCGACCTGGGTGACCAGCGCGCCGCGGGCCCGATCGACCCCGAAATACTCACCGAGCTGCGGGGTCAGATCCTGAACCCGGACTCCGATATAGCCGCGCATGCGTTCTCTGTCACCGGCATCGAACCAGAAGGCGTGGGGGGCGTTGGAGTTGCGATCGAGGCTGATTATGGTCGGTTTGCGACGACCCTCGAGTGTAAGGGTGACCTCCTGCTCCTCGCCGTCGCGGATTATCTTCATCGCGACCTCATCACCGGGCTTCTGGTCGCGGACCGCCTCGGTGAGATCATCGGCATCGCGAATCGTCCGGCCGGCGAACTCGATAATGATATCATCCTCGTCCAGCCCGGCCATCTCGGCGGGGGAACCCTCGACGATTTCATTGACAATGGCGCCGCGATTGGCGCCGAGATCGAACGCTTTGGCCAGTTCGCGATCGACCGACTGGGTATACACGCCCATCCAGGCCACTCGCTTGGACTTAGCCTCGGCCATGCCGGCCAGCAGGCCCAGGGCGAGCACGGCAATCAGCAGGGTGCGCACAGTCCGTGCCATAGTATCTCCTCCTTATGCGGGTAATTTCAAAGCTGCTCGACGTGGTTTATCTTACGGAAGGAGGGCGGGAATTGTTCCGTTTGGCGCCGTACGATCGGGCGGGTCAAAATCTGCCCGGCGGGTGTTAAAAGCATTGACAATCTGACGAAAAAAGATATAATTCATGGCTCTGATACTCCCCTGTAGCTCAGTTGGTAGAGCAGCTGACTGTTAATCAGCGGGTCGTTGGTTCGAGTCCAACCGGGGGAGCTATTTTTTTGGCTCCAATCGAAAAGACTGACTGGTAATCAGTCCGCCTCGGTGGATTGCGTTGGATCCGATGACGGTTCTCGCCCGGCTTCCCCGGATCCACCAAGCTCCGACAGGTGCGGGCGACTACCCACGATCGGGTATCCGCCCCGGCCATCCTCCATTCGCTATTTCAAGAGCAGCATCTTCTTCGTCTTCACATACCTCTCGGTGGTCAGCCGATAGAAGTAGACACCGCTGGCGACACCCGTTCCGTTCTGATCGCGCCCATGCCATTGCGTTTCGTGGTTGCCGGCCGGCAGGGTCTCGTCGATCAGCGTCGTCACCCGCTGCCCGAGAATATTGAACACGTCGATCCGCGCCGGTCCGGCTACGGGGAGGCTGAATTCAATCGTTGTCGTCGGATTGAACGGATTCGGGTAGTTTTGCGACAGGCTGAACTTCCTGGGCAGCAGCGACTCATCCGTGTCGTCGTCGTAGATGCTCGTCGCAACATTGTAATAGATGGTGTCGTCCGGTACCATGTCGCCGTCCCGGTCATTTTCAACTATAAGCGGCAGGTCGATCGGGTTGGACCACTGCGGTGTCACCCACTGGGTCGTTCCCGAATCGATCAAGATGTTCAGGGTCTGGGCAAACGTATTGGCAGTGTCGCTGGTGTGCCACATGATCAGGTCATATCGTTTGGCAATGCTGCCGTTGTACACCCGAATACGGCCATCCTCCAGTGGAGCGACATTCACCGAATCATTGATATAGACCCACATGTTCGGCAACTGGAAGTAATACTGATCATCGTCGGTACCGCCGACAAGGGTCAAGTCGGTTTGTTTGTAGAAGTTATCGGCATTGGTTATTGACCAGCCGGCATCACCACCGACAAGTCGATCGGTATGCGCCGAATCACCGTCGCCGCGACGGTAGCGGAAAGTGCCATCGACCGTCTGCCACAACATATCGACCGTGTCACTCAACTGAGACAGCTCCACCGAATAGTCGGCCCGGGGCACCATATACCCGATCGGTCGCGGACCGCTGAAATCCGGTTGCAGCGGGACGATCGGGAAGCTGAGTGTATCATCGTTGTACCACTCACCCTCAACCGCTCCGAACTGTCGTCCGGCGCTGTCGGTCATCAGCATATCCTCCCGGCCCGACACCATGACCATGACAAACTCCGAATCGGCCGCCTGCGCTCCGGTCGATGCCAGGCTCTTGTCAGTGGCCGGATCGGTCGGGTAGTCATCGAACTCGAGCATCGACAGCGATGTAAACAAGCCGCAGCAGGTATCGGTCCAGACCAGGTCGGTGTCACTTGTTGGTGGCGTGTAGCTCCAACTACTGTTGATCGAGTCGACCCGGATGAAGGTGGACGAGTCGTTCGGGAAGTTGTTATCGTACACGAATATGCGATAGATTCCGGCGCTGTCGGGCAGATTCTCGATCCGGTACGGCACCACCGTGTGGCCGCGTATGTCCTGTTCGATCGCGGCCTCGACATCGGAGACACTGCGCGGCAACAGCATCGACAACATCGACAACACCCGGGGCAACTGGTAACTGGCCATCGAACTATCACGAATCAGCCGAAGCGTCTCCATCGGCGTATCATCGAAATGACGCAGTCCGAAGATCAGGTGCTTGTAGCCGAACTGGAAGCTCCAGTACTTGTTGACCGTACGCCGCCAGATATCGTTCAACGACAGCTCCCGTATGCGGTCCGGGTGCAGGATAATCTCGCTGGTGATTTCCTGATACCGGAAGCCGAGCAGGCAGCTCACCGCAAAACCGTAACAGGAACCATCCCAGCCCCGCTTCGACAACTGGCTCCAGAGCAGGTAGGCAGCCGGTCTGACGATCTTCGGCGTGTTCTTGCGAATGAAGCAGTAATCCTCGCCCCAGCCATCTTCGAACGTCCACCAGTCGGGAAACCGCGAACGGTCCTCTATACCGCGCAGTGGGCGAGGCAGCGTGGTGTAGTCAAACGCCTGCCAATACTCCTCCGGCCAGCACACCGCAGAGTCGTTTGCAAATGCCCAGCTGTGATCGCCGAACATGAAAGGCTCGATATAATACGTGCCGGCCTTGCGCCGCAGCCAGGTAACATCGAGCGCCGAGTCGGTGGTAATCGCGAAAGTATAAGCGAGCTCGAGTTGCGCGCAGGGCTGGTTGCCGTCGGAGAGGCGGATCCTGCAGAACGGCGCGTTGGTGTCGGGAATCAGCCAGTTCAGGTAGCCGCGGTCGGCCTCCGCCCGATTGTGGAGAGTCTCCCAGGTCACGCCGCTGTCCAGCGAGATTTCCACCGCCACCAGCTCGGCCGAAGTGGCCGGGTCCCATTCGATCCGGTGGACCGTGCCGTACTCGAGCGTGTCGTTGGCCACTGGCGACAGGACCGTGAAATCGGTCGCGCCCTCCGAGTCGACCACGCCGTTCCAGATGGCGAAGTCGTTCGTACGGTGTCCGCCTGCGAACAGGAAGTTACCCGCCACCGCGAGCTGGTTGCCGTGCGCCGCAATCGAGTAAACGTCACCCGCGGTGCCACCGCCGAGGCTGTCCCAGGCCAGTCCGTCCCAGCGGGCGATATTGTTCACGAAGATCGGATCTTCTTCGGTCCCGACTGCCACCAGCGGTTCTCCCGTCAGATAGACGTGACAACCGACCGTCAACAATTGCGTCTTCCATTGTGTCGCAATACCACCCGCATACGACACCCAGATCGAATCCCGGTACCGGGTGACGAATTCCGGCCGCTCTATCGAACCGGTAATGATCAGTTCGCCCTCCGGCGATCGTTCAATGACGTGCGGAGTGCCGTCGCCGGTCTTGGCGGTGCCGAGCCCGTGCCAGAACATGCCGTCCCATCGGGCCACGCCAAGGCACAGTTCGCCGCCGACCTCGATGAAGCGCCCGCAGATGTACAGGTCGTTGGTTAGTGAGTCGACATAGATGTCCCAGACGCGCGGCGAACCGGTCGCAACGGTCAACGTCCCCCCGAGGTTCGACCACTGCATGCCATCCCACACGAGTATGCCGTTAGTGCTGGAAGCGCCGGCCGTATCGAGACGTTGCCCGACTACAATCAGGTTGCCGAGCGTATCGAGCGCCATTTCCACTACCGAACCCCGGATCTGTCCACTGCCGATATCGGACCACTGGCTGCCGTCCCACATCGTCATCTGGACAAACGTTACCCCGCTGTCGCTGCCGTTGTTGCGGGCCACATAGACGGTGTCGCCGTCGACGGCCACCTGCTGTGCAGGCCCCTCGAGTCCATCTCCCAGTGCGGACCATCGCGTGCCATCCCACTTCGCTACGTGATTGGCCAGCGTGCCTCCCGCATGCGAGAAGGCCCCGACCACATAGAAGTTGCCTTCGTCGTCCACGCCAACATCGGCAGCGACATCATCGGCCGTCCCGTACCTGTTCAACCCATCGCCAAGACTGTACAGGATCGGCTCGCCCGCCTGCGCACCGGGGTCGTACTGGAAGACATTGTCGACCAGGGAGCTGTCGCCGGCAAATTCGAATTCACCGCCGATCGCCACCCGACCGTCATCGGTCGTCTCCAGCGCATAAATCGGGCCGACAGTGCTCACGCTGGAGGCTGTCCACTCGTCGGAGTTGACACTCCACCGGGGAACATCACCCAGCGGCGTGGTGCCCGAGAAAAATGCCGAGTCGCCGGCGAAGTACATTGGTCCCGTGCCGAAGCCGCTGTTGCCCGACTCGATCGCCAGGACCGGACGGTCGAGTCCGTCGCCGAGCACATGCCACGTCGAATCATCGTGATCGTACATCACACAGTTGTCAACGTTGATACCCCCGGCTTGCGAGAACGAACCGCCGACATACAATTGGTGGTCGTAGTGGGTGTTGCTCGATGTTGCCAGGGCGTACACCGGGCCATCGGCACCCAAGACGCCAAAACCGGAGGCAACCCGCGTAGCGACGTCGACCACCGCGAGCCCGCCCCGGACGTCTCCCGGAAAACTCACGAAATTACCGCCGACATAGATCCGGTCACCATCATCGCCGCGCACCAGCGCCAGGGCATGCACCGCCGGAGGTGAAGAGGGATCGAGCTCGATGAATCCAATCGGCTCCTCCGCAGTCGGCAGAAAGCCCTCGCTTTCATCCCAGATGGCGAAGAAAGACAGCGGCCCCTGCAACGTCGAGTCGCCGATACTCTGGAACTCACCGCCGATATACAGACGGTCGTCATGCACGAGCAGTGCGTTGACCGAACCTTCGCAGTAGTCCAGGCTGTCTCCCGAAAGCGTACTCCAGGAACCGTCCTTGCGCAGCACCGCGATATGGTGCATCGTCATGCCGTTACTGCTGAAACTGAAGTCACCCCCGATTACCAGGTCCCCATTGGGCAACTCTGCCGCCGCGCGCACGTCGGCCTCTACAGCTATCGACCCGACACTCTCCTGGTGCCAGCTACGATCGACCAGGTCGAAAATGACCATACCGCGTGAAATGGCATTGGAGTGATTCAGGCCGACTATTTCCCCGCCGACAACCAGCGAGTCACCCCACTGGGTGAATGCTTTGACCGGACCGAATACACCCGGCGGTATGAAATTCCGCGACCAGAGTGAACCGTCCTGCGCCGCACCGACCGGCACGACAAGCAGGAGTATACAACCGACAAGAATGCATTTGCGGAACATAGGCTGTCCCCTCGAGCTACGAATTGTTCTCGGACATTGCGATAGTCGTGCGAATGCTATCGGTGGCAAGAAACGAACGTCAGCCGGAAGGGCATGCCTGATGAAAGCGATAGGAGTCTGTCGTGTCTATGCGAACCGAGGCCTGGCACGTCGGATCAGTGATAGGAGTCAGCCTCTATGAAGTGAGACTGCTCAAGTACCTTAAACTGCACGAAAAGCCGATGAATGTCAAGCCTCATTATAGCTAAATACAATCCACGATAAACAATCCCTCCCGTCGTTTAAGTCGTTTCCCAATAATCACTTACTACGAATAGCCGGGACCCGAACAGACAGCCGCACAGCGCCTCGCGCTTTAATATAGGCAAATAGAATCCATGTTCCACTTGTCTTCTCGACCGTCATGCGCTATCTTGATAGGTGTGCCGGTCGACCGGACGAGACCGGATCCCCTCGAAAGGAATATCCCATGACCTATCCCATTCGTAGCGTCGTGACATGTGCGCTCAGTCTTTTCATAGGCGCTGTCCTACTGACCTGCTCCGATGACAGTTCAACCAACCCCGAAACCACACCCGGCGGCGGCCTCAATGTAACGCTCGCCGATACGGCCGCGCCGGCCGCCTCCTGGGTCGAACTCTCCGGTCTGTCCGGCGACACAACCGGCTACTATGGCATCGTCACGTCAACCGCCAAGGCCGGCGACACCGGCTATGCCGCAGTCGTCCGCTCCGACACCGGTGACTACCTGATCGTGCCGCTCAATCCCGCCGATCCGATCGGCGGCGGCGAAGTACAGGTCGTGATCACCGACGGCGCCAAGGCGATGACCGACCCGCTGACGCTCACGCTCGACTCCCTGCCGCCCGCGCCCGGCGAGTTCGATGCCTTGGTCACTTCAATACAACATGCGTTCACCGCCACCCTCGCATCAGTCGGCCTGACCCGCGACAGTCTCGCCTTTCAGGACCCGGCCGACGTGCCCCTGACATATCTGCCGTACCTGATCGCCTGGTCAGCAATCGACAAGCCGGACAACCCGAATTCGCTGCGTGCTTTCGCCGATGGGCCGATCCCTTATCTCAGCGGTGACTCGATCAACTACGACCTGATCGATCGCCTGGTGGCAATGACCAACATGCGGGCGTACTTTGATGAGATGGCGGGGGTACTCGACACAATCTCAGAATCGTTCAAGCTCGGTGGGGTCCGCAAGAAAAGCGGCACTGCTCTCCGCCACGGACGTGACTGCATCTCCCCGCCCGACTACGGCATCACCAGCTGCGATCAGCTCGCGAGCGCCATGCGCTCCCAAAACGCACTGGCACAAGCCGCAACCAGCGCGCAAGCCAAGGTTGAGAACGATATCACCACCGGCGTAATGACGATCGCCAGTCTCATCCCCGGTGCCACGCCGATCGTCGCACCGATCGGCGGCGCCTTATGGACTCGAGGGATGATGGATGACGGCTTCAAATCCATGCTGCCGTCGGAGTTCGTCCACACCGGCACTTCCTTCGATCCATCGATTACCGCCTTCCCGGAAGATTTTACCGAAAACGGCACGTGGAGCACGTTTAACCTGACAGCCGCCAGCAACGGCTGGCATCTCGACGCCATCGCGCTCGAGGCGATCATGCAGATTCTCGGCGCCCAGGGCGCCGGGCAGGCTCTCACCGAACCGCCGGGCGAAGCTCGCGAAGAAATCAAGAAAGCCCTCGAGGGTATGTTTATCGACAACGGCACCGGCACGGTAATCAAGGAGTTTGTAGGCGAGTCCGACATTATCGAGGTTTGCCCGAACCAGTGGCCTGACATCAACTGCGTGGGCAACGACTATTCCACCCTGTATACCGACAACGACCGCCTGTACATCGACACGATCGGACAGGAATACCATCCGCTCGAGCTCGGCGAGGATCGTCTCTGGATCGAAACCAAGTTTGTCTTTGGCATCGATAACTTCACCCGCACCAGTGCGGTGATCGAGACCGACTCGATCCAGCTCTTCCTCGATCCGTTCCAGGCGACCGCCGACACATCCGATGAAGTTGACTTTCACGTCCGTGTGGAAAACGCCCTCGACACCCGGGTTGAGTTCGACATGATCGGCGGCGGCTCGGTCGATGACAACGATCCCAACGCCACCGTCCATACGCCCGCCGATCCATGGGATCCGCCGATCCGCCTGCGCGCCCGCAGTCTCGCCAATACCGGCCTGCGCCAGGGTATGCAGGAATCCGATCCCCGCGAGGACGAGGCCGAAATTCGCTACGATGGCGCCGGCGAGGCATTT
>WJMS01000347.1 GCA_014727815.1 candidate division GN15 bacterium | reverse complement strand
TTGCAAGACCTCTTGCATTATGCGGAAGGTGGCCCGGGGAGATTTCTGCGAAAATTATGGGGGGGCTCCCATGTCAGGGGCGATGATGGTATTCCCTCGTGAATCACAACAACTTACGGCGCTTCAACCTGTGCAAAAAAAGCCGTCGCCAAAGGCACGCCCCTTGCCAGTATAGTGTCGCGTAAGACAAAGCAACCAACGGTAACACCTTTTACAACCGTATTGGAGGGATTCAATGTTTAGCAAGTTTCACAACCGCCAGAAGGGTTTCACCCTCATCGAATTGATGATCGTGGTCGTGATCATCGGTATCCTGGCCGCGCTGGCTATCCCGCGCTTCATGCAGGCCACCACGCGTTCGAAGCAGTCTGAGGCCAAGCAGATCCTCAAGCAGATCTACACGATGGCTCGTACCTATCGCCAGGCCAACGACACCTATATTACCGGTGACGCTTCTCCGCAGGTAGCAGGTGGTGCCTTCCCCAACCTCGGGGTCGAGATTATGGACGGCGCAATTTACAGCTATGACTACGCGCCGCTGGCCGACGCTTTCACCGCGACTGCGACGGCTAACCTCGACGACGACGGTACGGATGACGTCTGGCAGATTGACGAAGATGGCAACCTTCAGAACACGACCAACGACGTGACTGGCTAATCGCCACTCGCGATCCAAGTCGCAAAAACGCCCGCCCCCGGCGGGCGTTTTTTTTTGCGGGGTAACGGCGGGATGGGTGACTTGCAGAAGGAGCGGGTGAAGCCCGTCAGATGTCACTCGACTCTCCGCTCCGCGCTCAGTCTCGCTAGCATCTGACGGAACGGGTTCTTAGCCTTCCGCGTTGAGATTAGCCTAACATGTTCTGTCGGATGCTTCCAAGTCGTCCGCCAGCGGCGGGCCGACGAGGTACATCCGACAGGCTACGATTCCCCTCAGTTCCCGGCCCCTCACGGTCGATATCCCTACCAAGGGGCCGGCCGTATTCTTGTTGACCCGCAGCTACCCGCGCCCCATACTACTTTGTTGCCATGAAAGCACTTGTCACGACATTTCTCCTCCTCCTGGTCGCCGTCGGGGCACAGGCGGATGATACCCTGGCTACCCCCGAAGAGGTTGGTCTGGCCGAATTGACCGGCTACCTCGGCCTTCGCCCACAGGATATATCTTTCCGCAACGACTACACCGATCCGGACTCCTTCCGTCTGGCTATCGTCGCTGACCTGATGCAAAAACCGTGGGGCATGATCGACTATCTCGATGGCCTTAAGAACGCCCACGTTCCGCGCCAACCGGAAATTCTCGCCGGTATCCTCTTCTCCGATCTGGAACGGCTTTCCTTCCCGGCGCGCACCCGGCCATACCGGGCCGATGCCTCCGAAATACAGGCCCGCTACAATCTCTACTTCTCCGACTTCAATCTCAACCAGACCATGACCCGGGCGGCGACCTATCTCGATGTCATCTTTCCGCGCTCGACCGAGATGATGCTGGCCCGACTTTCGCCGGAAGAACGGGCGTTTCTGCTTCGCGAATTCAAGGAGCTGGTGACCTCGTCGGTCGAAGAGGAGTTCATGTCGCCCCAGGAGCTGGACAGTCTGGAGAAAGCTGAGGAAGCCTACGTCGATCGCTTCGTCACCTTTGGCACTAAGATCGACCCCGACCCGGTCGTCGCGGCCGGTGTTGACTGTCTTCGCGAACTGCTGCTCGAAGTCAAGAACCTGCGCTCCTTGCTGCAAAGCGGTGAGATCACCGCCCAGGAGATCATGGAAGGCGCCGCGTACCTCCCTGAAGATGCCGACACTGAAAGCTATCTCGGCCGTCAGGCCGGCTGGAAAGTCGGCGGTCCCGGCAACGATTACTACAGCGGCGAGTACGAGTTCATTCTTGATTTCGGCGGTGATGATATCTATGACCTGTCACACGGCGAGGGCAACCGTCACGGAACAATCGTCATCGACCTCTCCGGCAACGACATCTACCGGGCCAAGACCGATTTCGCCGTCGCCTCCGGTTGTCTCACCACGGGTATCCTGATCGACCTCGAAGGTAACGACCGCTACGACGGCAAGTCGTTCAGTCTCGGCTCGGGATACTTTGGCTTTGGACTGCTCTACGATGCCTCCGGCGATGATCGCTATGACAGCGATACCCATTCCCAGGGCGCCGGGTCGTTCGGACTGGGTCTGCTGATCGACGAAGGCGGCCGCGACATGTACAACGCCGCGCTGTACTCCCAGGGGTTTGGCTTCGTGCAGGGGATCGGCATCATCTACGAGTCCAGCGGTGCCGACAGCTACTACGCCGGCGGGAAGTACAAGGATATCCTGCGCTACGAAGACCACTACCTGTCGCTGTCGCAGGGTTTCGGCTATGGCCTGCGGCCATCGATGTCGGGCGGTGTCGGCGCCATTATCGACCTCACCGGCAACGACACCTACTACGCGGACATTTTCGCCCAGGCCGCCAGCTACTGGTGGTCGGTCGGTATGATCTACGATTCGACCGGCAATGACAATTACCAGTGTTTTCAGTACGGTCAGGGCGCCGCGACCCATATGACGCTTGGGTTGCTGGTCGATGATTTCGGCAACGATGTCTACTTCGGCAAAGGCCTGATGCAGGGCTGCGGTCACGACTACTCCGCCGGCATCCTGCTCGACCGTCACGGCAACGACACCTACACCGCTTATGACCTCTCGCAGGCCGCCGGTTCGGCCAACGGCATCGGCATCCTGATCGATAATCAGGGGGAAGACCGCTACCTGATTCGCAAGGCCGGCAACTCGCAGGGCTACGGCAACCCGCGACGCGATTTCGGCTCGATAGGTCTGTTTATCGACCTCGGCGGAGTCGACCAGTATCAGGGCAACGGCCGGGACAACCACTTCTGGCGGACCGACTCCCGCTGGGGCGGCGGCATGGATATCGAACTGGTTCCGCCCGAGGACACCACCGGGGAGGGGCAGTGACATGAAAAATGTGATAGCGTGCCTGCTTGTCCTGGGTATCATAGCAGGGGTGGCGCCCGCGCCGGTGCAGGCGCAGACCGATCTGGAAGCCAAGATCGATTCGCTGTTTGTGATTGCGTCGTCGGGCGAAGTCCGTTTCCGCGACCAGAACGAACCGGCGATGGACTCGATCGCCGCGCTCGGCCGCCCGGCGGTTCCGATCCTGATCGACAAGTTCACGACCAAGTCGGCGCGCGAGCGCTGGACGATTATCTGGATTCTCGAGCGAATCGGCTCCGAGGCGGTCCCGGATCTGGTTGAAGCGCTCGAGCGACCCAACGGGCTGGTGGTACAGCGAGTCGCCTGGGCGCTGGGTGCGATCAAAGATACGGCAGCGGTGCTGCCGCTGGCCGGAGTCAGCGATCATCCCCGCTGGCAGGTGCGCAACCAGGCGGTGCTCGCGCTCGGCAAGATCGGCGATACGCGCGGTGGCGATGCCGTTTTGGCTGCGCTGTCGGACTCGATCGGCCAGGTACGCACCGCCGCAGTCGTCTCGGCCGGGAAGCTCGGTCTGACCATGGCCGTGCAGCCGCTGATTCGGCTGCTTGCCGATGACTTCTACGGCGCCCGCCAGATGGCTATGGTGTCGCTCATGAAGCTGGATACCCCGATGGTAGTCGAGGCGCTGGGCGAAGCGATGGCCGATGACCCGCCGCTTATCGGACAACTCGCCTGTCGGGTGCTCGGCAAGCTGGGCACACCGCGAGCGATCGAGATACTGCACGAGCAGGTGGTCACTGGCGATCAGGAACGAGTCACCGCGGCTGCCCTGGCGCTGGTCGAGGCCGACCCGCTCGACAACTGCGGCTTTCGGATATTGTACCTGAGTAAACTGGACGACCGTCTGGCCCGGCTCAAAGTCGAGTCGGCCATTGCCGAAACAACCGATGAGCAGAGACAACCTTGACAAGAAGCTGGATCAGTTCAGCCGTTTCTTCGTAACCCCGACCAATACCCCGGCCGACACCGATACTGACCGGACACTCGAAACATCGCCCAGCTATCCGGAACGCTACTATCGACTGGCCGACACCCTCGGGGGCGAACTGATCGACCGTGACAGCGGCGCCTACTGCCTGGTCCGTACGCTCTATCCCTGGGGTGAACCGTTCGGCTCGGTTGTACTGGAACGTCCTGACAACAACGCAGTAATCAGCAGGTCAGCGTTTTCCTCGCACGACTGCGACGGCTGCGCGCCTGTCCCATCACTGTTGTGTTTCGACACCGAAACAACCGGTCTTGGTGGCTCGGGTGCCGTAGCTTTCCTGATCGGGTTCGGCTCACTGACCGATAATGGCTTCGAGGTTCGCCAGTACGTCCTGCCGGATTACTCCGATGAGACCGCTATGCTCGAAGACGTGTTGGCTGAGTGTACCGACGACAGGACCCTGGTCAGCTACAATGGCGCGGCCTTTGATGTCCCGGTCGTTCGCGACCGGATGATCATCAACCGCGTGTCGCGCCATTTCGAGCCGGCAGGGCATATCGACCTGCTCCACCCGACCCGGCGGCTGTTCCGCCGTCGGCTCCGCGACTGCACCCTGACCAATATCGAACGTGAACTGTTTGCGTTTTATCGCGACGATGACATCCCCGGCTATCTGATTCCATCAGTCTATTTCGAATGGCTCGGCGAGGAATCACTCGAAGCGATGGAGCAGGTGCTGGAGCACAATCGCCTGGATATCCTGACGTTATACTTCCTCTCACTGCATATCAACACCGTCTTTGCCAGCGAGGGCGCGTCGCTCGATCGCGCCGATGACATTCATTCGCTCTCGAGAGTGTTCGGCCGCCGCCGCCAGCACGAACAAGTGATCCGGCTGTATCGTTCGATAACCGAGACATCCGAGAAATTGGCCGGTGATGCCCTGCTTTATCACTCGCTTATGCTCAAGCGTTCGGGACAGATGGAAGAGGCGGTCGAGCTCTGGGAGAGCCTGCTCGAGACCGACAGCCGCGAGGCCTACACCGCCGCCATAGAATTGGCCAAGTACTGCGAACACCGCCTGAAAGACTGCCCCCGGGCCCTGGCTTACACCCGCCGGGCGGTCGAGCTTCGTCCCGACAGCGACGCCCAGTGGGCGCTGCTGGAGCGCCGGCTTCTTCGTCTCAAGACAAAAGTTGGCGATTCCGGGCAATCATCCGATCCCACCTAAAAATTGCCTATATTTGTCCGATACTAGTCATGTAAAGGCTTGGTATGGACAAAGAGATCATCACAAAAATCCTGGACGACAACAAGGAACTGTTGTCCCTGCCACAGACCCTGGCCGAGGTTATCCGCGTCACCAAGGAGGATAACTTCTCGGCGCATCAGTTGGCCGAGGTGCTGATGCGCGACCCGGCCCTCACCGCCAAGGTCCTGCGTATTGTCAACTCTCCTTTCTACGGCATGACCCGCGAAGTCACCTCCATGACGCAGGCGGTGGTGACCCTGGGCACCCGTCAGGTAACCGCCCTGGCGCTTTCATCGTCGGTCTACAATATCACGGCCAAGTGGGGCTCGTTTATCGACCGGGTCCGTTTCTGGCGGCACTCGCTCGAGGTGGCCATCGGCGCCCGGATGATTGCCGAAACCATCGGTTATCGCTCCTGGGAAGAACTCTTTGTGGCCGGCCTGTTGCACGATATCGGCATGCTCGTGCTGGAAAACTCCTATCCCGACATGTGTCAGCGCATCTGGGGCGATGTTGACCCGAATGACAGTGTGATCGATCAGGAAGAAGAAGTCTGGGGCACCAACCACGCCCGGGTCGGCCAGTTCCTGTTGGAGCAATGGCAGCTGCCGGCGGTGATTTGCGAAGCGGTCGGCCGCCATCACGCCATCTATCCCAAGGGCAGTGACAACCCGGATAACATTCCGATGCAGGTCGTCACCCTGGCCAACCTGATCTCCCGCTTCTCGATTATCCGTACCCGCCCGCGGGACTT
>WJMS01000045.1 GCA_014727815.1 candidate division GN15 bacterium | reverse complement strand
GGACGCCGCCCTGACAGCCGGGAACGGACCTGCGTCCAACCCAGTTTTTCAAAGTGAGGTAGCAACCGAGACAGTCGCTGCGGGCCCCGGTCCCGTCAGTCTGTACCGTCTCGACCATGTTCGGAGAACTATGGACAGCGCTCGCTGGAACCAAATACAGGATATCTTCACCGAGGCCGCCGACCTGCCGTCGGACCAGCGCGATACCTTTCTCGACCGCGCCTGCGGCGACGACAATGACCTCCGGGCCGAGGTGATGAAGCTGCTCAAAGCCGACCGCAGCGCCCACAGCCTCTTCAGCGGTGGGGGCGCGGCCCAGGCGCTGGGGTTGCCGTCGCAGCGAAGCCTGGTCGGTCGCCGGATCGGTCCGTTCGAGCTCGAACGCGAAATCGGAACCGGCGGCATGGGCGTGGTCTATCTGGCCCGACGGGTCGATGGTCAGTTCGAACAGCAGGTAGCCATCAAGCTGATCAAACGGGGGATGGATACCGATCAGATCCTCGCCCGCTTCCAGGTTGAACGACAGATCCTCGCCCGTCTGCAGCATCCCAATATCACGCCGCTGCTCGATGGCGGCGTGACCGATGACGGCCTGCCGTATTTCACCATGGAATACATCGAAGGCATGCCGATCGATCGCTATTGTGATGAGCATCGGCTGACCGTCGAGCAGCGTTTGCAGCTCTTTCTCGATGCCTGCGCCGCCGTTGCCTGCGCCCAGCAGAACCTGATTGTCCACCGCGATCTCAAACCGGCCAATATCGTGGTCACGAAAGCGGGAGACGTCAAACTGCTCGACTTCGGCATCGCCAAGCTCCTTGGCGAGGACGCGTCGCCGGAAGAACATGGCGCCCTTACCCGAACCGGCTTTCGCGTGATGACCCCCGGCTATGCCTCGCCCGAACAGGTACGGGGGGAGCCGGTGACTACCGCCAGCGATGTCTACTCGCTGGGTGTTGTCCTCTACGAATTGCTGACCGGCAAGCGCCCTTACGTGGTGACCGGTGAGTCGATCCACGACCTCGAAAAGGCAATCGTCTCAACCGACCCGAGACGACCCAGCACCGCGGTCGTCAACACCGATGGAACCGGTCCAGCTACGAAGTCGGCCGAGACCGATCCCGAAACCCTCAGTAAGGCCCGTCGAAGCAGCCCGGAGCGGCTGCGGCGTCGACTCTCCGGGGACCTCGACAACATCTGCCTGATGGCGCTGCGGAAAGATCCCGCACGGCGCTACTTCTCGGCCGAGCAACTGATGGAAGACCTTCGGCGGCATCTGTCCGGACGGCCGGTGATCGCCCGCCCGGAGACGTTCTCCTACACCCTGTCCAAGTTCATCCAGCGCAACCGCCTGGCGGTTGCGGTCGCGGCCGTTGTCGTCCTGGTTGTCGCGAGCCTGACCACATTCTACACTGTCCGGCTTTCGCAGGAGCGTGACCGCGCCCAGGCCGAGGCGCGCAAGGCCGCCGAAGTCTCGACATTTCTCTCCGGCTTGTTTGAAATCGCCGACCCGATTACAACCAACGGCGAGACCGTCACCGCCCGGGAGCTGCTCGATCGCGGCAGCCATCGCATCGAAACCGAACTCGCCGGTCAGCCCGAGGTGCAAGCGGAGATGCTGGGCGTCATCAGCAAAGTCTACTACAACCTGGGATTGTATGAGGAGGCCGAAGACGCCGCCGAAGGAGCCCTGGCGTTGAACCAGCTGCTGTACGGCGAGAACAGTCTCGAAACCGCTTTGTCACTTCACCGCGTTGCCGGCCTGGCTGATATCAATGGTCGCTACGATTCCGCAATAACCCTCGACCGACAGGCAGTGGCTATCATCACCGAACAACGCGGTGAACTGGATTCCCTGACCGCCTCGGCTATCACCAGTCTGGCCATTGGCCTGCGCCACAACGGTCAGCTCGAAGAATCAGAGCAGTATTACCGTCGCGGCCTCGAAATTCGCCGCCAGCTGTTCGGCGATGCCCACCCGGATGTCGGTCACAGCCTCAACCATCTCGGCCGTCTGCTGCAAGTGCAAGGCAAGACCGTCGAGGCCGAATCGGTCTTTCGCGAGGGCTTGCAGATTCGCCGCGAGTACTATGGCACCGATGCCAACGCTGAAGTGGGCGCCAGTTTCGCCGCGCTCGGCGGATGTCTGACCGAATTGGAACGCTATGTGGAAGCGGAGGCGATGTACCGGCAGTCTAAGGAGTCATTCGCTGCGGTGTTCGGCAAGGACCATCCCTATACCGCGGGCGTTATCGCGAGCTTGGGTCAGGTGATGGTCCGGCAGAACAAGTATGCCGAAGCGGAGTCACTGGTCCGCGAGGCAATCGCTATACATGACCGCATTCTCCCTGAGAATCACCCGCATCGCTCCAACTCCCGAGCAGGATTAGGTGATATTCTGATTAAGATGAAGCGCTACGCGGAGGCCGAGCCATACTTGAGGGAAGCCTACGACATACGTCTCCAGGTTTACCCCGAGGGCAACTGGCGCACCGCTGCCGTGGCCAGCGCCTTGGGAGAATTCCTGCACCACCTGGGCCGGTTAGATGAGTCGGGAGAGCTGCTCAACAGCAGCTATGAAGCTCTCCGCATCCAACTTGGGGATTCCAGTCGGCATACCATCACCGCGAGAGAGCGGCTCAATGCTTACCTGGCGGCGAACGGCGGTCAGAGAAATCGGTAGTAGAGCCGCCCGGCGCTAGAAATCAACCGACACCCCCAGATGAGCCATGGCCAGATTCGTTTTTGACTGGCTGATGTCATAGAACACGCTGGTCCCACTTGTGGTGATCGAGCCCTCTTTCAGGTACTCCGCCTCACCGCCAAACAGGTAGCCGCCGCGCAGATCGATAAAGACGCTATAGCCCTTTTTCTTCGCGAATCCATCGTACACGCGAATGTGTACGCCGCCGCGAAGGCCGAAACTGAACGCCCAGTCATCGAAGTTGGTCGAGCCGATATCGATCTCGTCACCGCCGGAATCGTAGACTCCATCCAGCGATGTGCGCGTGTAGAGGTATTTGAATCCGACCAGGGCATCGACATACGGTCGCAGGCCACCGTGACGGTAGCCGGTGCGAAGGAAGAGGTGGGTCTGGACGATATTGTTGGTCGTGTTGACATCGACAACTATATCCGGAATCGTGCCCGACAACGGCTCGCGGCGAGTCTGGTCGCCATAGACGATGTACTCAAACGCCAGCCCCAGACCGAACGGACTCTGGTTCGGCATCCAGACACCATCGATCCCGATACCACCCCCGGCATCGTCGAGTTCATCGCTGAACTCACCCGAGGGAAAGGCGCCGGTCAGGGTAAGGCCGGCCTGCCAGTTTGGTTTGTCGGCCGCGCGGACTGAATCACTTGAACAGAATGTTAATACCGCCGCCAGACAGACGATTGTCAGCAAGGTACGAAAAAGACTCGGATTCATGACTATCTCCCAGCACGTAGATTCCCCAAAAGGCTATCGGCCGATAAGATATCGTCCGCCCGCAACCGGGCAAGTGAATTTCGCATTAACCACGTGGGGTCGAAGAAAAAAAGGCGCTCCGAAGAGCGCCTTTAACACTGAATGCAAAGAGGCGGATGTTACTGGCCCTGACCGAGCGAGTAACCCGGTTTGCCGTCGAAGTTACAGAGGTGCTCAGTCTTGATGAAATCAAGCCCGGCCTCCTGGAGCTTCTGCAGGACACCGATCACGTCACCATGATCAATCGTCCCGCCGTTGCCGTTGGCCATGTACCGACAGCGCCAGTGATCGGTGCAGAACGTCTCCGGAAATCCCTCCGGCCACACCTTCACGCCGCGATTGGTAATCATCAGCAGCTTGATCTTCTCGGAATCAGCCTTCTGCAGAAGTCCGGCCAGCTTCTCCGGCGCGCCCTCGCGCCAGTGCACGAATACATCTACGCCAACCAGGTCCTTCTTCGCCGCGGCCCGTGGTTTATACGTAAACAGGTTGGGACGATCCGAGTGGTAATGCACCGACTTCAATTTCGTCGGTTCCTGGCCGAGCCGTTCGATCACCGCGTCGGCGAACTCCTTCGTACCGACCACCTGCGTGGTGGTATTCTGGTTCTGGATATCCACCGTGTGCAGACCATCCTCTATTGTCTTCAACCAGGCGTTGTAGATCTTGCCACCGGTGTCGCCCTGGCCGACATTGACCAGCATCGTGACCGCCGCCCGTAGCAGCCCCGACGGGTTGGCGATATTCTTGCCGGCAATGGTCGGCGCCGACCCGTGGATCGCCTCGAACATGGCATGGTGGTCACCAATATTGGCCGAACTGCCCATCCCGACCGAACCGGAAATCTCGGCGGTGATATCCGACACAATATCGCCATACAGATTCGGTACGACGACCACGTCAAACAGCTCCGGCGCCGAAGCCATCCGGGCCATGCCGATATCAACAATCAGGTGCTCGGTCTCGATATCGGGATACTCTGCCGCGACCTCATCGAATATTTTGTGGAAGAGCCCGTCGGTCAGCTTCATGATATTATCCTTGGTCAGGCAGCTGACTTTCTTGCGCTCGCGCCGCTTGGCAAATTCGAAGGCATAGCGGATGATCTTCTCCGAGCCCGGACGGGTGATCAGCTTGAGACACTGAACCACTTCGTCGGTCTGCTGGTGCTCGATCCCTGCATACAGGTCTTCTTCATTTTCGCGGATAACGACCACATCCATGTGCGGGTGATGGGTGTGGATGTACGGATCGTAGGCGCGCACCGGACGGATGTTGGCGTACAGCCCGAGCGTCTTGCGCACTGTTACATTGAGGCTCTTCACCCCGCCGCCCTGGGGAGTGGTGATGGGGCCTTTCAGGAAGACGCGATTGCGGCGAAGCACGTCCCAGTCTTCAGGACGGATACCCGACGAGATCCCCTGATTGAAGACCGCTTCGCCGATCTCGATCTTGTCGTATGCCAGATCCGCCCCGGCCGCTTCGAGCACCCGCAGAGTGGCATCCATAATCTCCGGCCCGATCCCATCGCCATGGGCAACCGTAATCCGCTCAGTACCAGCCATGTTCGTTCTGTCCTTTCTTACTGCTCGACCCTTGCTCTGTGAGTATATGGCGTGTAACGGCAATTCGGCCGGGAGGTTCCGGGGCCGAGGCTGACCCCCCAATGCAGACAGCAGTGGTCTCTATTACTCCAAACCCCCGTGATCCGAACAGGACTCGTCGGTCCGAACCCCTGTGGTCCGGACACTCCTTGCGCTTAGTAGGACACTCCGGATGACGTAGCCCGAGCCGAGCAGGCCAGCTCGCCTGCGACCTGACACCAACTACTCCTGCAACTTCTTCACCACCCGGCGCACGAATGATCGCGGTGCGAACCGATGTGAGACCGCGCCAACCTTGTTTCGAATCCCCGGGACCACCACTACTTTGCCCTCGCGGAAACCGCGGAATCCCGCCTCGGCAACCGGTTTTGCACTTGCGGCGCCGAGCCGAAACAGCTTCGACATATTCATGTCGGCGATATCGGCAAACTCGGTCTTGGTCGGACCGGGGCAGAGGCAGGAAACTGTCACCGGTTCATCGACAAGTTCTTCGGCGAGCGCCTCAGTGAATGACAGCACGTACGCCTTGGTGGCGTAGTAGACCGCCATCAGCGGCCCCGGCTGGAAACCGGCAGTCGAGGCGACATTGAGGACACCACCGCGCTTGCGCGCGACAATGCCCGGCAGAAAGAGGCGGGTGAGATGAGTAAGCGCGCTCACATTGACCTCGATC
>WJMS01000346.1 GCA_014727815.1 candidate division GN15 bacterium | reverse complement strand
TCTCGAGCCGCGCGGTAAGCATCTCGTTTCGGTCTGTCTCGGGACGGCCTGTCACGTGCGTGGTGGCCCGGCTGTCGCCGAGGAGATCGAGCGCCAGCTCGGGATCAGGGCCGGCCAGACCACGACCGACCGCGAGTTTTCATTTGAGACGGTCAACTGCCTGGGGGCCTGTGCGCTCGGGCCGGTGGTCGTGGTGGACGGACATTACTTCTCCAAAGTCAAGACTTCCCAGGTCAAGGGTATTCTGGCCAGGGCGCGCGAGGGGCTTGACGTCGTGCAGATCGACACCGATCACCGGGTTTTTCCGGTTGAGGTCAGTTGTCCGAGATGCAACCGGAGTTTGATGGACGGCGACTACGTGATCGATGGTCATCCCGGTATCAGGGTGACGGTGTCGTTTGCCAACAAGCATGGCTGGCTGGTGCTGTCGAGCATGTACGGCAGCTTCAAAGTCGAATCGCTGTACCCGATCCCCGAGGAGACGATTGCCAATTTCTTCTGCCCGCACTGCCACGCCCAGTTGATCGGCGGCTCCAAGTGTACCGACTGCAGTGCGCCGATGGTCCCGATGATCGTTCGCGGCGGCGGCGTCGTGCAGATATGTTCCCGCAAGGGCTGCAAAGGTCACATGCTCGATCTGGGTGAAGTGGCTATCGACTAATAGATGAATAGAGACTGTCAATACAGGAGACGTCTTCATGAATAGACTTGCGTCCCTTGATGAGTTCGTGAACTTCCGCCAGCGGATAATGTCCGAGCGAAGTTTCCGGAAGAAACAGACGACCCTTACGGTCAGTGCCGGAACCTGCGGACAGGCGAGCGGGGCCAACGACATCATCAGGGTAATCAAGCGGTACATCATCGAACGGAGCCTTCGCGACCGCTTCGCGCTCCGTGTCACCGGCTGCCAGGGTTTTTGTGAACTCGAGCCGTTCATTCTGGTCGAGCCCGGACGACATCTGTACCCGAAGCTGACCATGGAGCATGTGCCGCGTGTGATCGAAGCGGCGGTCAATGGGTTCATCGACAAAGGGTTGATCTACCAGGATTCGCGCGACGGCAAGCAGTATCTCGATCAGGACGACATCCCGTTCTTCCGCAAACAGACGCGGGTACTGATGAGTGCGAACGAGAAGCTCGATCCGATTCGTATTTTGGGGTACATCGAGCATGACGGTTACGCGGCGCTGGAAAAAGCCCTTTTGCAGGATGATCCGCAGTGGATCATCAATGAGGTCAAGACATCCGGCATCCGCGGTCGTGGTGGGGCCGGCTTCCCGACCGGCCTCAAATGGGAGCGGGCCGCTCAGTCGGGGAACGGTCGCGGTGAGAAGTTCATCGTCTGCAACGCCGACGAGGGTGACCCCGGGGCGTACATGGACCGCAGCCTGCTCGAGGGTAACCCGCACGCCATCCTCGAGGGGATGATGATTGCCGGCCTGGCAATCGGCGCTACCGAGGGGCTGATATATGTTCGCAGCGAGTACCCGCTCGCGATCAAACATGCGCTGATCGCCATCGATCAGGCGCGGGCGCTTGGATTGCTGGGCAAAGACGTTCTCGGCACCGGACGCTCCTTCGATATCAACATCGTGCGCGGCGCCGGCGCCTTTGTGTGTGGCGAAGAAACGGCGCTGATCCGGTCGATCGAGGGCTTCATGGGTGAGCCCCGGCAGCGTCCGCCGTACCCGATTCAAAGGGGGATCAACGGCCACCCGACCTGTATCAACAACGTCGAGACCCTGGCCAATATCCCGATCATCATCAACCAGGGTGGCGCCGAATACGCCAAGGTTGGCGTCGAAAGCAACACCGGGACCAAGATCTTCTCCCTGGTCGGCAAGATCAAAAACACCGGTCTGGTGGAAGTGCCACTCGGTATCCCGATCAAGGAAGTTGTCTACGATATCGGCGGCGGACCGGTCAACGGCGGCAAGATCAAGGCCGTGCAAACCGGTGGCCCATCGGGCGGCTGTATCCCGGCTTCCATGTTCGACCTGCCGATCAGCTACGACAGCCTGGCCAAGGCCGGTTCGATAATGGGATCTGGCGGCATGATCGTGATGGACCAGAACACCTGCATGGTTGATGTCGCCAAGTACTTCATGAATTTCCTCCAGGACGAATCCTGCGGCAAGTGCTATACCTGCCGGAAAGGTACGCAGCGAATGTGGGAAATCCTGGACGACATCACGCGCGGCAAGGCGACCATGGCCGATCTCGATTTGCTCGAGGAACTGGCAATGGTGGTGAAGGACACCACCATGTGCGGACTCGGCCAGTCGGCGGCCAATCCGGTCTTGAGTACGATTCGCTATTTCCGTCACGAATACGAACGACACATACTCGATAAGCGCTGCGATGCCTTTGTGTGTAAAGACCTGGTCGGCGCCCCCTGCCAGACCGCGTGTCCGCTGAATACCCGGGCGTGGCAGTATGTCGCACATATCGGCCGCGGCGAATACGAAGACGCATATACGGTTATCCGCGAAGCCAACCCGTTCCCATCGGTCTGCGCCCGCGTCTGTCACCACCCGTGTGAAAGCCGCTGTCGGGCCGGTTCGAGCGGGGGTGACCCGGTGGCTATCCGCAATCTCAAGCGGTTCATTACCGACCGGATCGATCCGAAGACCTACCAGCCGGTGCGCTTGGCCTGGCCGGAGGAGAAGGTACCGCGTGTCGCGATTGTCGGCTCCGGTCCGACCGGTTTGACCGCCGCACATTATCTCTCGCTGAAGGGTGTGCAGGTAACGGTATTCGAGTCGGAGGACAAGCCGGGCGGTATGCTCTCCTGCGTGATACCCTCCTACCGCCTGCCGCATGAGACGGTGGAGCGGGAGATCGAATCGCTGATCGATGAGAATATCACGGTCAAGTGCAACACCGCGCTTGGTGAAGACATCTCGGTCGACTCGCTGCAGCAGGAGGGGTATCAGGCGGTGCTGCTTGCTATGGGCGCCCACGAGAGCCGGCCCTTGCAGATCGAGGGTGAGGATGTCGAGGGGGTCTATCCGTCGATCCGTTTCCTCAAGGCCTTCAATATCGAGAAGAAATCGCTGGCGAAGGGCTGGGTTGGTGTTATTGGCGGCGGCAACTCCGCGCTTGACGCGGCCCGCATGGCGCTGCGCCAGCCGGATGTGTCCGGGGTAACGATCTTGTATCGTCGCACCCGCGCCGAAATGCCGGCATTTGCCGAGGAGATTGAGGCGGCCGATCAGGAAGGGATCCAGATTCGCAATTTGGTGTCACCCGTACGAGTTCTTGCAAAAGAAGGCCGGGTGGTTGGCCTCGAATGCCTGAAGAACGAACTCGGTGAGCCCGATTCCAGCGGTCGCCGGCGCCCGGTTCCGATCGAGGGTTCCAATCACGTGATCAATCTCGATACGGTGGTAGTGGCTATCGGCGAGGATTCCGGTGTCGACTGCATCGGTCCGGCCCACTCGAGCGGCATCGACACGACCGACCGGCATACGGTCGCGATCGATCGCCATACGATGACCACGAACCGCGACGGCGTGTTCGCCGCCGGTGACGTCGTGACCGGCCCTAATACGGTGGTCGATGCCATTGCGGCCGGCAAGAAGGCGGCGGAGATGATCCGTCGGTACCTGCTCGGGCTTGACCTGAAGGCGCCGTATACCGAGCCGAACCTTCCCCGCACCTATGTTGAGCCGGCCACGCTCGGTTCTGACATCCAGGTCGACGACAAACGGGTGGAAACGCCACGGGCATCGGTCGAATGGCGCAAGCGCAATTTCGCCGAGGTGGAGGTATCGCTCTCGGTCGAGGAGGCGTTCCGCGAAGCCGGGCGCTGCCTGCGCTGTGATCTCGAGTTCACCCAACCGAAGAAAGAGGAGCCGGAAGACTCACCTGCGACGGTGAGCGGAGGTAGTACCATATGACGACCCTGAAGATAAACGGTCTCGACGTGTCGGTCGAGGACGGCATGACGGTACTGGAAGCCGCGCAGTTTCTCGGTTTTCCGATACCGACGCTGTGTCACATGGAGGGTTTGACTCCGTATGGCGCCTGCCGACTGTGCGTGGTCGAGATCGGTCCCAACGAGCGCTCCCGCCTGGTCACATCCTGTACCTATCCGGTTGAGGAAGGTCTGGAGGTTCGGACGGCGTCGGAGCGGGTGGTTCGGGCGCGCAAGATGATCATCGAGCTGCTTCTGGCATCCTGCCCGCAGTCGAAGACGATCCAGGACCTGGCGTCGGCCCACGGTGTTCGCCAGCAGCGTTTCCGCCAGGAGTGGGAGGACTGCATCCTCTGCGGCCGCTGCGTGCGGATGTGCGAGGAGCAGATGGTGGCCAAGGCGATCGGCTTCCGCGGCCGCGGTCGTGACCGGAGTATCGGCACGCCGTTCGACGTCAAGTCGGAGGTCTGCCGTCTGTGCGGCGGCTGTATCTATGTCTGTCCGGCCTGCGAGCTTCGCTGCACCTACACGGACAAGGACCACGCGATTTGCGGCGGGTGCGCCAATCTCGAACCGCCGTGCGTGGAGAAACCGCAGTTCGACGATATGATGTGCTACATGAAACCGTGTGTAGCCTGTGAGATAAGCAAAGAACACAAATCTTCATAGAAGGGGAAAGCGACAATGTCACTTTCACGAGTCAATGCCTCGGCGGCAACGCTGACAAAGAACAGGACCGAGGATTCCGTCGTACCGGCCTCCGGTATGTGTGTGACGTGTGTTGATGGCTGCATCGGTATGTGTGAGATAGGCAAGTCGGCCTATCGCGGTCATGAAGTCATCTATCCGCAGCCGTTTGGTGTGATCACCACGGCCGGTGAGAAGGCCTATCCGATCGACTATTCTCACTTCAATATCATGGGCGGCGTGGTCGGCGCCCAGGGGATCGAGGCCGATCCGGACAAAGCGGTCTTCCCGAATGTCAATCTGGAAGTCCGTTTCGGTCACGACAACGGCATCAAGTTCCGCTACCCGTGGATCATCCCCGGCATCGGCTCGACCGATATCGCCAAGAACAATTGGGAGGGTCTGGCGATCGGTACGGCCCTGGCCGGAACCGGTCTGACCATCGGCGAGAACGTGGTCGGCATGGATCCTGAAGCGGTCATCAAGAATGGCCGGGTGGTCGATACCGTTGACCTGAAGCGCCGGGTCAAACTGTTCCAGGATCATCAGCGCGACGGTTACGGAGCGATCATTGTCCAGGCGAATATCGAGGACACCCGGCTGGGTGTGCAGGAATATGCGGTCAATGATCTCGGGGTCGAGTGGGTCGAGCTGAAGTGGGGGCAGGGCGCCAAGAATATCGGCGGTGAGGTCAAGATCCGCAGTCTCAAGAAAGCGCAGTTGTTGTACGAGCGCGGCTATGTGGTGCTGCCGAATCCGACCGACCCCGACGTGATTCGCGCCTTTGAGCGCGGCGCCTTCAAGGAGTTCGAGCGCCACTCGCGGGTCGGCATGGTAACCGAAGAGGGATTTGCCCAGCGGGTTGAAGAGCTGCGCAAATCCGGCGCCAAGTATATCTCGCTGAAGACCGGCGCTTACCGTCCGGCCGCGCTGGCGCAGGCGCTCAAGTATGCCTCGAAGTACAAGATCGACGTCCTTACCGTGGACGGCGCCGGCGGCGGCACCGGCATGAGCCCGTGGCGTATGATGAATGAGTGGGGGATGCCGCCGGTCGAGCTGCATGCGCTCACGAATCAGTACGCCGCCCGTCTCGCCGCCAAGGGTGAGCATGTGCCGGCAATCGTGTCCGCCGGCGGCTTCACGTTTGAAGACCAGATCTTCAAGGGGCTGGCCCTTGGCGCCCCGTATGTCAAGCTGATCGGCATGGCGCGCAGTCCGATTGCGGCAGCGATGGTCGGCAAGACGATCGGGCGCACGATCGAAGAGCACCAGGTACCGGTCTATGTCGAACGTTTCGGTAACTCGGTCGACGAAATCTTCGTCACGGCCGCCGACCTGCGGCGCGAACTGGGCGATGATGAGTTCGAGAAGGTACCGACCGGCGCCCTCGGTCTCTACACCTACTACGAGCGCCTGGCGCAGGGGCTTCGCCAGCTCATGGCCGGCAGCCGCAAGTTCGCGATCGATCACATGAGCCGCGACGACATCGGTGCCATCACACCCGAGGCGGCCGCCGTCAGCGGCATCACCTACGTGATGGATATCGACAAGGCCCAGGTCGACGAGATCCTGGGAGCGTAATACGCGTAAACATCGGTTTACCGTCACAGCAGTCCTGTACCGTCGGTGGTCTTCGAGGGCCGCCGACGGACCATTCTGACGCCGGACGCGCGTTGTGCGTCACGGATGATTTCCGGCTGATGGCGGGCTCCCCGCCAGTCTGTCCGACACCCCTCTTGCAGGGAGACAGCCGAACGTGAAAAGTCGAAAAAACCGCGTGGAAACCCTGCTCCTGTCGCTGCAGGAGCGGGCCAAGGAGCTGGAGTGTTTCTACGCCGTGCAGTCGGTGCTGAGTACGCCGAACATCACGCTTGACGAGATCTGCCGCAAACTGATCGAGATCATTCCTCCCGGCTGGCAGTACCCCGAACTCTGTACCGTAAAAGTCTCCATAGGCGGATCGGTGTACCAGTCGCCCGGCTTTGTCGAAACGCCGTGGTCGCTGAGTGCCGACATTCTCGTGCAGAATCGTGTCGTCGGGTTCATTTCAGTCTACTATGCGACCAACCCGGCTTCCCAGTACGGCCGGCCATTCCTCGATGAGGAATCGCGCCTGCTGAACATGATCGCGGCGCGTATCGGCGATCACCTCTGGCACGGGCTGGAGAGTCGCATGCTGTCCGACTGGACGAGCAATATGGCGCAGGTGCCGGACGACGCCAAGTGCGAATGGCAGCTGGCGCTCAATTCGCTGCGCGGCACGAACCCCGAGTTGTACCAGCGGATTACCAGAAAGATGCTCAACTACCTGTGCTGGAGCGGTGTTCCGGAGGCGGAACAACTGCTTCGCTCCGCCTGGCCGTCGCGGGCATCGGTCGGCGAATCCGATGCACCGGACGACTGGAATCGCCCCCGGCAGCGCCATGGTATCGCGTTCACCTCGTATCTCGGCGCGCGGGTCTTCGCACTGGCCTCGGATCATATGGATTGCCCTCAAATCCTCCAGCTCATCCAGATGTGGATACAGGAGGACAAACAGAGCTTTCTGGTCCAGTTGATCAATACCAACGTCCCGGTCTCCACGGTAGCCGACATTATCCGGCGGTATCACGAGATGTCCAAAGATCCGTCGTTTGTGCCGGTCCAGCGCACGCGCGGTATCCTGATCGCGATGATACGGCGCTTCCTGTCCGAGCAGCGAGCGTATGTCGATGTCGCCAAGGAGATGATGGAGATCAACGACTTTCACTTCCTGCTCGACAAGATGATCTACACCAACGAAAGTCACGGGCGACTGGGTGGCAAATCCGCCGGCCTCTACCTGGCGAACCAGATCGTGAAGAAAAAGGCCTCGGAATACCCGATCCTCGCCGACATCAAAACGCCCCGAACGTGGTATGTCACCTCCGATGTGCTCTTTCATTTCGTGCACCATTGCGATTTCGATGAGTTGATTGAGCAGAAGTATAAGCCGATCCAGCAGGTTCGGATGGAGTATCCGTGTATATCACAGGCGTTTGCCGCCGTCACCTTCCCGGAGGATATTGTGCGCGGGCTGTCGACGGCTCTCGACGATTTCGGCACGAACCCGATTGTGGTGCGAAGCTCCAGTCTGCTCGAGGACAGCATTGGGGCTGCCTTCTCCGGCAAGTACAAGAGTCTGTTTCTCGCCAACCAGGGCAGTAAACGACACCGGCTCGAGGCCCTGACCGATGCCGTGGCCGAGGTGTACGCCTCGACGTTCAGTCCCGACGCCATCGAATATCGCGCCGATCGCGGGCTGCTCGATTACAACGAAGAGATGGGGATCATGATCCAGGAAGTAGTCGGCACCAAGATCGGCAAGTACTTCCTGCCGGCTTTCGGCGGGGTAGCCTTCGGGTGCAACGAATTCCTCTGGTCACCACGGATAAAGCGGGAGGACGGACTGCTGCGCATGGTGCCCGGGCTCGGCACGCGA
This sequence comes from candidate division GN15 bacterium, assembly GCA_014727815.1. Taxonomy (GTDB): domain Bacteria; phylum Zixibacteria; class MSB-5A5; order GN15; family FEB-12; genus WJMS01. Next base: position 4,484 of record WJMS01000346.1, on the reverse strand, counting down.
GCGGTCGATCGGCTCGGCGATGACTATCCGGTGCTGATCTCACCCGGCAATCCCGGGATTCGGGTCAACGTCACGCCGTCCGATGTTTATCGCTACTCCCCGGGGATGATGGATGTGATCAATCTCGATACAGCCAGTTTTGAGTCGGTCGATATCGAGTCGTTTGTCGGGGAGGTCGATGGTGGTTTCGAGTTGTTCCGCGACGTCTTCTCCGCGTATCGCGATGACACGATAGCTGCGATATCGCCACTCGGTATGGATCGCGAGCGTGAAAAGCCGGTGGCCACCTTTGATCGTTTGATCACCCGGACGGACTTCCTGCAACGTATTCGCACGATGATGAACGTGCTCGAAGACACCCTGGGGTTCCCTGTCGACATTGAGTTTGCGTCCGACGGAACCGACCTGTATCTGCTGCAATGCCGCCCGCAGAGCCCCGCGGAGGTCTGTGCGCCCGGTGTCATACCGAAGTACCTCGAGCCGGAGCAGATCATGTTCACGGCACGAAAGCACATCTCCAACGGCTATGTCCCGGATATATCCCACATCGTGTACGTCGATCCGGACAGCTATGCGTCGCTACCGTCCCGGGGGGCCATGATTGAAGTGGGACGGGCAATCAGTGAGCTGAACAAATTGCTGCCGCGCCGGAGGTTCATTCTGATGGGGCCCGGCCGGTGGGGGAGTCGGGGCGATATCAAGCTCGGAGTCAGCGTTGACTATTCGGATATCAACAACACGTCGATGCTCATCGAGATCGCTTTCCAGAAAGGCCAGTACCTGCCGGAACTGTCGTTCGGAACGCACTTCTTCCAGGATCTCGTGGAGGCACATATTCGGTACCTGCCACTGTATCCCGACGATCCGAAGGTCGTCTTCAACCGTGTCTTCCTGCGGGAATCCTCAAACCGGTTTGCCGAGCTCGTGCCCGGCCTGGCGCACCTCGAGCATGTTATTCACGTCATTGATGTTCCCGAAGCGACGGGCGGGTTGCTGCTGACGGTTTCCATGAACGCCGACCGGGGCGAGGCGGTCGGGTACGTCTGTTCGCCCCGTGACAAAAGGAAGTGAGTCTGCATATGATTGCCGATGCATTCGAAGCCCTGGCATCAGAACGAGAACAGCTCGAACGCGCCTGTGCATTGCTGGATGTGTCTCCGGCGGTGCGTGAGTTTCTCAGCTATGCTGTTCGTGAATTCAAGGTGACGCTGCCGGTTCGCATGGATGATGACAGCATTCGGCTGTTTCATGCCTGCCGCGTGCACCACAACGATGCCCGGGGGCCGTGTGCCGGCGGTATTCGACTGCATCCGCAGGCGACCAACGACCGCATACGCGCGCTGGCGATGCGGATGACGTGGCAATGCGCCACGGTGGACATACCGCTCGGCGGCGCCGCCGGCTGCGTCGTCTGTGACCCGCACGACCTGAGTCGTCGCGAGCAGGAGCGGCTCTGCCGCGGCCTGGTGCGACGCCTGGGGACCAATATCGGGCCCCGCCGTGATGTTCCGTCTCCGGATATCATGACCAGCAGCCAGCACATCATGTGGATGACCGACGAGTATGAAGCGATGCGTTCGGAACATGCGAATGGAGTGATGAGCGGGAAGCCGGTCACACTCGGCGGGTCCGCGTCGCGGCGCGAGGCGCCCGGATTCGGGTTAGTGTTTACGTTGCGCGAGGCCCTGCGGCTGCTCGATATCAAACCGACCGGGACCACGGCGAGTATACAGGGTTTTGGCGCGGTCGGCCAGAATGCGGCGAAGATGTATCAACAGATTGGTGGTACCGTTGTGTGTGTGGCCTGCTGGAATCAGTTTGATCAAATGGCGTACTCCTTCTACAAGAAGGAAGGTATCGATATCGATGAGCTGGCATCGATCACCAATTACTTCGGCGAGATAGACAAGGATCGAGCGGCTGATCTCGGCTGCGAAGTCCTTGCCGACGATGCCTGGTTGTCCCAGGATGTTGATATCCTGATTCCAGCGGCTTTCGAGACACAGATAGCCGAAGAAAATGTGAGCGGCATTCGTGACAGTGTCAAATTGGTCGCCGAGGGTGCTACCGCCGCCATCACCCCGGGCGCCGCCGAGACAATCGGCGAGCGGGGGATATTCCACATCCCCGATGCGATCGCCAACGCCGGTGGCATCGTGTGCAGTTACTTCGAGCAGGTGCAAAGCGACAGCAATTACTACTGGAGCGCCGACGAGGTATTGGGAAAACTCGACGTCAAGCTGACGGAGGCGTTTCACGCCGTCCAGCACATTTCAGAACGCCGTAAGCTGTCGATGCGTGAGGCAGCGCAGGTGATTGCGGTCGATCGTGTTGCCCGCGCCTGCCAGGAGCGCGGCTGGGTCTGAGTCTCCCGAGCGCGAACGCGGTTGACGACCATCACTACGGGACTGGAACATGCCTCGCCTTACTCGTCGACAAACGAGACAGCAAACCCTATACTGTTCACAATCCAGTGCAAGAATCGGTTTATGCTAACCCTGGGTTGGAATCGACTACTTGCAAGGACCTCCACCGGACCGACTATCCGAAGCACTGGCCGATGTTCGTCGAGATGACGATGCAGCGGCATTCAAGGAGACAGCGTGAACCTCTACCACCTGCTTGAAGAGATCACCACGCGCCCCGAACCGTTTTCCTGCTACACGGCCGAAGCACTGTGGACGAATGAACATACCTCCCGGCAGATGTTGGCGTATCACTTGAACGGCGACGTCGATATCTCCTCGCGTCGGACGGAGTTCATCGACCGCTCGGTCGACTGGATTGTCGATTTCTTCAATGTCGGCGCAGAGACCGCTATCGCTGACTTCGGCTGTGGTCCCGGCTTGTATACGTCGCGACTGGCCCGGCACGGCGCGCAGGTGACCGGAATCGATTTCTCCGAACGATCACTGGACTATGCCGGGGAAACGGCGGCTCGTGAAGGACTCGCCATCGACTACGTGCGGGGCAACTACCTGTCCCTCGCTATCGACCGACGGTTCGACCTGATTCTCATGATCATGTGTGACTACTGTGCCCTCAGTCCTGTGCAGCGACGGAGCCTGCTTCACAAGTTCCGTGAGCTGTTGAATCCCGGTGGCGCGGTGCTGCTCGATGTCTACTCACTGGCGGCGATTGAATCGCGGGAGGAAACATCGGTATTTGCGGGGAACCTCCTTGACGGCTTCTGGTCGCCCAACCCCTATTTCGGTTTCCTTACTACGTTTGTCTATCCCGCGGAGAAGGTTGTGTTGGACAAGTACACGATTATTGAGGCGGAGCGGACTCGTGTGATTTACAACTGGCTGCAGTACTTCTCGCAGACATCGATTGCCGAAGAGTTCACCAGGGCGGGCTTCCTGGTGGACGCTGTTTTCAGCGATGTCGCCGGCACTCCGATAACTTCCGATTCGCTCGAGTTCGCCGTGGTGGCGCGCAGGGCGTGACGGCGGTTTGGGTCAGTAGTGTTTGCCGCTGAGGCGACGGTCGAGATTGTAGGCGGCGCTGATAAGCGAGAGATGGGTGAACGCCTGGGGAAAATTGCCCAGCGCTTCCCCGCGGGGGCCGGTCTCCTCGGCGTAGAGCCCGAGATGATTGGAGTACCCCAGCATCTTCTCGAACATGAGTCGCGCCTGTTCCAGCCGCTCCGGGTATACATCGCCCGCACGCGTCAGGGCTTCGACCAACCAGAACGTACAGATGTTAAACGTGCCTTCTTCACCGGCCAGGCCATCGGGTGAATGCTCGATATTGTAACGATAGACCAGACTGTTGGAAACCAGCCCGCCATCCTGCGGCGACTTCATCGTCTCATCGATCGTGCTGAGCATGCGCGGGTCAGTGGGTGACACGAAAAAGACGAGTGGCATGATAAGATTGGCGGCGTCGAGCGTGTTGTTGTCGTATGCCTGCACAAATGACCGGCGCTCGTCATGCCAGCCCTTTGCCATAATCTGCTCGTAAATCTCATCGCGGACCTTCAGCCAGCGATCACGCTCGGCCGGGAAAGAGCGTTTGTAGGCTAGCCTGATGGCTCGATCGAGCGCCACCCAGGACATCAGCTTGGAATAAACAAAGTGCTGGCGGCCACCACGCACTTCCCAGATGCCTTCGTCCTTCTTGTGCCAGTTGTCCAGCAGCCAGCTGATCATGTCACGGATCTGCTGCCAGAGATCGTACGAGATCGGGCTGCCGTACTTGTTGTACAGATAGATGCTGTCCAGCAGTTCGCCGTAGATGTCGAGCTGGAGTTGGTCGTAGGCCGCGTTGCCGATTCGAACCGGCGACGACCCCCGGTAGCCTTCGAGATGATCCAGCGTATGTTCCGTCAGCTTATGGTCGCCGTGGATACTGTACATGACCTGCAGGGAACCGTCCGGTTCCAGCTCCTTCATCCGGTCTTCGATCCAGTGCATGAAGTGGGCGGCCTCTTCGGTGAAGCCGATACGAAGCAGGCCGTACAGAGTGAAGGCGGCATCGCG
>WJMS01000345.1 GCA_014727815.1 candidate division GN15 bacterium | reverse complement strand
GGAAAAATGAAATGCGCTTCATTTTTTTCTCCTACTTAGTCCAATTATTTAGTAGCCGATTCGACGAATAGTTCGCGGTCTCTTTCCTTCCCCCTCTGCCACTGTTATGAGCCGTCAGAAGATGAGAGCCACCAAATCTCCGGGAGTCGACCCTGGCCAGAGCGAAAAGAGTGCGCTACTCGTTTACTCATCTTGAGCGCGTGCTACTACCTCTTGTAAGCGTCCTCCCTACCATCTAAGGGTTTTTCTTTCCAGGTTAAGCGGAGCGGCACAGACGACCACTCCACGTTTTTTATGCATGTTTTACCGTTTCTAGACTAGGCGTAGTATGTTCGCCACTCGTTAGTGCGAGATTAGAAGTACGTTTCGCACTCATACACACGTTCATGCTTGTGTCGCACCGCCGCCCCCAACAGCGACTGGCGCCACCGCGACGGACTGCCTCAGCAGCCGTCGCATGGTTCCGGCCCTCCCAGAAAGAGAGCGTTGGTCAAGTAAATCACATCAGCCAGATCAACCGCGCCGTCCGGACTGCAATTCACGTCGGCATTATCCAGCACCGGGATTGGCGGCCCACCCAAAAAGAGTGCATTGACCAGGTAAATAACATCAGGCAGGTCGACATTGCCCGCCGGATCGTCGTTGACGTTCCCGCATTCGTCGTTCGCAAGCACCAGCAATGACCCATCCTGGATAAACACATTCTGCGTATCGAGCACCGAGATCACACTCTCGAAATACTCGACCGAGTCATACGGCGCTGTCGATACCCGCGTCCATTCGGCACAAAAACCGCCATCCCACGTGTCGCACCGCCACAGGTTGCTGTCCGGAATCGTGTCTGGTAGATAGCCGATCGCGGTGCCGTTCGGACGCGAGAAGACAAACCACTGCTTGGCCGCGGAGATAATTTCTATGGGTGATTCGCGCACCAGGCTGTCCTGGGGCAGCGGCAGGATATCGGCCAGCAGGCGGAATAAGACCCGAGGCGGACCACCCCCGCTCACCGGCGGTATCCCGGGCGTGTATTGACCGTCGCCCTGAATATTCGCCAGGGCAGTGACACGAATATCATTGTCATTACCATCGATATTACGTGTCTCAATATACTCCCAGCCGGAGATAAGCGTGCCGGCCGTGTCGATATTACCCACCAGCGCTTCAATGGTGTCGATCTCGGTATAGTCCCAGTTCGGCCCGTGCAGCGTCTCCACCCACGTTACCGCCGAGTCGCAATCCGGCGGTGTGCCGGTCAGGCAGGTCCAATAGGTGGTGTCGACCACCGTATCGAGATCGGTCTGGAATTTGGCAATATCACTCAGCGAGAAGCGTATCCAGAGCGTGAAAGCGCCTACCGTGTCCTGGTAGTTGTCCATGTAAACGGTGATAACCGAGTTGTTTTGACCCGAGTAACCGGTGGTATCACCAACCCGGACAAACAACGTTTGGGCATCGGTGGTTGTGGGGACGGCCGCGAGTAGAATTCCTGCGGCAACGAGCAAGAGTAGTGGGCGATTAAGCCGCGCGAGGTAAGAGCCGAAAGGCATGCCTGCCTCCTATCGAGTTTATAATGCTGACACTGTCACCAGGTTACGCAGCCAAACACGACTGCGCTGTCAAGAACCCACACGCCCACGACACCGACCGACCCATCCTGGATCGATCACTTTCAGCACCAGAAGACGTGTACTACTAAATTCTTTAACAAGTGTTGTGTGTTTGTAAGTAACCTGTTAGTAACGCCGCAAGCGACCCCCACAGTCACCAACGACCGAAGTACTTACTCTGACAGTCTGCTCTCGGAAAGATATCGGCTCTGCTTAGAGATACGTACGTTCAACTGCGTGATTTCGAGTTGAGGTACGACTGTGAACGTAACACCTATCATCCAAGGGCCAATATATACGCCGGTTCAGAACTTGTCAATACCGAAAAGGGCGTTCGAAACGCATTTTTTTCCGGGTCGCGGCGGGGCGCCGTTTTCGGTTTATCCGTTATCTCTCCTTCGCTTAGCACATTCAGCAAACTGCCCACAAGCCGTTCTGCCGCTATTAATGGAGGTTCACACCCGGTTGTCGATCGCGGCGGCTCGTTCAAGCCCGGCGATGCCCTGGCCGAAGCAGCCAGCCAGATCGGCAGCATAATGGAAAAAACTACCCGCCCGCAGGCGCAGCTACCGTCGGCTCGTGCCATCCGGCAGTCACCTTTCTCAGGATCTCCCTGCAATCGCTGTGCCTGTTTCTGACGAGCCAGGTCGCCGTCTCTGTCGCGGCGCTCATGACCCGATGACCAGCGCCGTAACGTTAGCCGACAACAAGTTAGCGTCGTACGCCGGACTGCCGCAGAACCGCCGGGGCAGTTTATTCAGTGTATCGGATGCAGCGCCCTGCATATTAGTCTGTCTGTCTGCCGGACACAGTCCGCGGCCCGGGACCCATAACCCACCGGCGGGCCCGGGAGCACGACGGGGATCCGGGAGCACGGCAGTGACCGTCATCACCAGCCCGGGAGCACGCCCACGGCAGTTGAGAATACGTCCACTACCAGGGATTTATAGCGAAATTACGCGAGTCTTCGCCTCGGGCCCGTGCTTTCCGCATCCGGGAGCACGGCCGCCTCTGCCGCCGGTCGAGTCCAACCAACCGACCCACCCTCAAGTTTCTTATTGACTTGGACGACCCGTCACAGCATATACGAGCACAACACGCCGGTACCGACAATCCGCTGGAGAGGGTGCTATCATGAAGCTGTCGAGACAGGTTCGAGAGATTATTAATGTTGTCATCTTCCTGCTCGTGGTCGGCCTCCTGCTCACGTTTTATGTCATCTATCCCCTGAACAAGGCCAAGGACACTATGGGCCGGGCCGATTTTGATGATTACGAGGCGCTTGGTGATTCATTGCTGCCGGACGCCGATGCCACCCCGTTTGTCGAGGCCGGCCTGGTTATCGACACCTTCCGGGTTGAATCTGACGGCCTGACCACCCTGAGCTGCATCTATGTCGACCCCGATACCACCCGCCCGCTCGACTCCCTGGCCGGCACCGTCTTTCTGGTGCCCTCGGAGTATGAAGATCGCAACGCCGTCGTACCGCTGGCCAAACAGCTCAGCGATGCGGGCTATGTGGTCGTTACCTACGATCAGCGCGCCACCGGCAGCTCCACCGGCCTGTATCACGGCGAGGGACAGTACGAGGCCACCGACCTCGAGGCCCTGATCGCCTGGCTCGACCTGCGCAACCGCCTCAGCCACCCGCTGTCGGTGGTCGGCTACGATGCGGGCGCCGATGCCGCCCTGCTGACCGCCCACGATGAAGGCCGGATCGACAAGGTCATCGCCGTCCGTCCCTACCTGACCACCACCCGCTGGCTCGATGTTCTGGCAGACCGCAACGACTGGTGGTGGTTCCCCTTCCGACGGACCGTCATGTGGTGGTGGTACAACCTGCGCTCCAACTACGCCGCCCGCTACCGGGAAGTGGACATGATCGAGCCGGTTGGCTGCCCCACCACCCTGATCGTCACCGAACCGGCCCGCGACCACGAGGCCGTGCAGAAACTGGTCGAGGTCTCTTCCGACAGCCTTCTGACCGTGACAACTGTCCCGGCCGAAGATTCACTGGCATCCCATTTAGTCATGCAGTATATTGCGGGACCAACCAAGTAAACAATGGTCGGAATAGACCTGATTGATCTCGCCGCATAATATTCACCCCTGGCGTCGGCTCAGCCTGGCGCTCTATCTGCTCTTCTACCTGTGTATCCTGGTTCCGGGACACACGGCGTTGTTTGTGTGTGCCGATGACCGGGCCTGCCCGGCCGGCCCCTGCGAGCGTGTCGAGCACCCGGAAGACACCCCCGATCACCCCGGCCACGACCCGCAGACATGCCAAATCTGCCTGCACGGTGGCCAGCTGCACTCGCTGGCGACAACGACTCACTGGGATCCGTCGGTGCCGTGTGTCGATATCACCCCGCCCGTTTCGATCGAGTCGGTTGACCGACCGATCGCCCATCAGATAGCCTCCCGCGCTCCGCCAGTCGGCGCCTGATTCTCGCTTCGTTTCTTCAACCAACATGAATCAGACATCTCACGCTGCCGCGCGGTTTGTATCGCGGTAACGATGGAGGCTTTATGATGCGGATTATTTGTTATCTGGCGCTGGCCCTGTTTGTGTCCGCCGGCGCCGGGTGGTCACAGACTACCCTTAACCCGGACATCTCCGTCATCGGCGATATCCGGGCGTTCAGCCACAACGATGACTCCCGGGCCGATGAGTCCGAAGAGATCAACCTGGCCGACCCGGAAATGGAACTGTATGTAAACGGCTATCTCAACCCCTATGCGCGAGCGGCGGCTACAATCGCCTGGCACCCCGGCCACAATGCCGAGATCGAGGAAGTCTACGCGACTGTCCTGCGCGGTCTGCCGCTGGGCATGAACCTCCGCGCCGGTAAGTACCGACTCGAGTTCGGCCGGCTTAACCCGGTCCATCCACACGCCTACTCCTTTGTCAAGATGCCGTTGGTGCATGAAGCGCTGTTTGGCGAGGAAGGCCTCAACGACATGGCTGTCCGTTCTGCTTTCCTGCTGCCGACCGGCAACGCTTACACCGAGCTGATGGGCGGCGTGCTGAAGGGCGACGCCCTGATGGGACATGGCCACGAGCACGAGGAAGAGGTCCATGCCGATGAAGAACACGAGCATGATTCCGATCAACGCGTCGACCTCGGTTTCTTCGGCCGCCTGACTACCTCGCTGGCGATCGGCGATCACGGCGAACTGGCCTTTGGTGGCTCAGTCACCAACGCTGTCTACGGTTTCGCCGAACATGAACACGAAGAACCGGCCAAGGCCGCCCAGCAAGAGCACGAAGATCCCGAGCAGCTGCGCGCCTGGCTGGTCGGCGGCGACATCAAGTACAAGTGGAAACCAAATCGCTACACCTCGCTGCACATCGAGGGGGAAGGGATCATGCGCTCCGAGGAACAGCATGAGGGCGACAATCTCGACTCCTACGGCGGCTACGCCTATGTCGACTACCGCTTCCGCCAGCGCTACAATGTCGGCACGATTGTCGAATGGCTTCGTCTGAAACACATGCACGAGCATGATGGCGAACACGAAGTCGCCGAGCATGACACCTGGCGGCTGGGACTGTTCACCGGCTTCGCGCCGGTCGAAGAAACCAGCCTCGTCCGGCTGGCCGGCCACTGGACCGAACCTGATGAGGGGGATGGTTTCTGGGAAGTCACCCTGCAGTTGGTTTTCAGCCTCGGCCCGCACCAGCCACACAACTTTTAGGAGGATGATACCATGATGAAACATATGACTACGCTGCTGCTACTTCTCTTCCTCCTCGCGCCGGCAGCCCACAGCAAGGTTTCGGTAATCACGTCAACCGCCGACCTCGCCTGGTTCGCCAAGCAGATCGGGGGAGAGGAAGTGTCGGTCGATAATATTGCCTCGCCGACCGCCGACATACACTTCGTCGAAATACGCCCGAGCTTCATGGTGAAAGTCGCCCGCGCGGATCTGGCCCTCAAAGTCGGGCTCGAGCTGGATATGTGGATGGATCGCATTATCGACGGCTCCCGCAACAGCGACCTCGTCATTGTCGACTGCTCGAGATACATCGAGCCGCTCGAGGTGCCGACCTTCAAGGCCGATGCCCGCTACGGCGACCTGCACCGCTTCGGCAACCCGCACTACTGGCTCGGCCCGCAAAACCTCGAGCCGATCACGCAGGCGATTGTCGAAGGACTGTCCGAGGCAGCACCCGAACATGCCGACCAGTTTGCGGCCAACCGGGATCGTTTGCTTGACGAGATCAACCGTGGACTCGAGGCACTGCAGGGAAAGCTGGAACGGCTCGATGGCGTGCAGGCGATCTTCTACCACAACTCGTGGCCGTACTTCAACGAATACACCGGGATAGAAGCAGTCGAGTTCATCGAACCCTATCCCGGCGTCCCACCGTCACCGTCGCATGTCAAGAAGTTGATCGACCTGGTCGCCGAACGGGAGATTCCCGTGATCGGAATCGAACCGTACTTCGACCCGCGCGTGCCGAACAAAGTCGCGTCCAAATCCAACGCAACCGTCGTAACGCTCTACCCCTCGATCGGCGGACGCAACAGCGATGAGTCGTACCTGGAGTGGTTTGAAGGCAACGTCGATGCTCTCCTTGAGGCGCTTCGGTGAGTGATTATCTCTATTTTCTGATCTGGCCCTTTTTGGCCTGTATCGTTCTGGTGGGTATCCATGTCTACTTCGGCCTGCATGTGATTCGACGGGGTATCATCTTCGTCGACCTGTCGCTGGCCCAGGTAGCCGCCCTGGGCATGACCGTCGCCTTTCTGCTGGGGCACGAGCCGGACCATACCATCGCCTATCTCTTCTCGCTCGGCTTTGCCCTGCTTGGCGCGACGATCTTCACCCTTACCCGCAACATCCAGGGGAAGGTGCCGCAGGAAGCAATCATTGGAATCGTCTATGCGGTCAGCTCGGCCGCGGCTATCCTGGCGGTCAGCCGCCAACCGGAAGGCGCCGAGCATATCCGCTATCTCCTGGTCGGCAGTCTGCTGACGGTGTCACCTGCCATGGTCGTCAAGACCGCCCTGGTCTACGCCGTGCTTGGGGCGTTTCACTGGATCTACCGGTCACGCTTCCTCGCCCTGACGTTCAGTAAAGACAACCCGCCTCGGGCCGGCTGGTGGGACTTCATCTTCTACGCAACCTTCGCTATGGTCGTGACCTCGTCGGTCGAAATCTGCGGTGTCCTGGTCGTATTCGTCTTCCTGGTGGTGCCGTCGGTCTTCGCCGCCCTCATGACCGATCGGATCGGCCTCCGATTGGTCTTTGGCTGGTTGTTCGGTTTGGCCGGCTCTGCTCTGGGCATTGTTCTGTCGTTTGTATTGGACACGCCCACCGGCGCGACCATCGTCTGTACGTTTGGAGTGCTCTTGCTTGTCTATGGTGGAGTGCGTCGGTTGCGGTAGGTGACCGTTTCGATCTGGAACGAAAAAGACGCGGTCGCTCGACTGCGGCCGCGTCTTTGTTTTGCCTTCTGCAACAGGACTACAGCGGGGTGACGACAAACTCGCCGTGCGGATCGCCCACTTCAATCCCCATCGTCTGCGTGCACTTGTATCGCCCGAGTCCATCGGGATACGGCGCGCCATACGCCAGGTCCATGAAGGCGCGGGAAACCCCGCGGATCATGAAAGCGCAGGGTGCGCTGGCGCTCAGAATATCCGCTTCGTAGTAGTCGCGGGCGTGCACCACCATCCGGTGGCCCGGATCGAGATCGACAATCGAGGCGTCGGCCCAGCCCCAGGAACTGAAGACACAGTAGAGACCGTGCAGCATATCCTCCGGATGCGAATCGATCATCGGCGCCACCACCGCCTCGAATTCCTTTGAGTTGACGATACCATGCCCGGTGTGGTAACCACATTCAGCCGCGGCATTCTCGAGCAGCACTTCGGCGGCCTGCCGAAGGTCGCCGGTAGCGGCTTGAAGCATACGCTCGGAAAAGGTGTTCCAGAACGAGGCCGGCAGCTGCTGTAACAGAACACCGTAGGAGGGAATCAGCCCATCGCTGTTGCCGCTGACCGTGAGTTGCGACAGATCACTGATAACTTTCACCCTGTCAATTACCATCGCGACCCTCCTGCCACTCAAGCGAGGCGACAAAGGTGCTGGCGCTCGCCCCACAGACGATACTGGCGGTTTCCTCGACCGCTACGTGGTGCCAGTCGGCCAGGTCAAGGACAGCTGCGATCGCAGCCTTGACGTATCCTTCGCCGATGTAATTAACCCGTTTATCCCGCACGCCCCAGCGCTCGATCCAGCCCTCATCGATATGCGAGTGTGGTAGAACCATGCTGGCGGTGCGGGGACCAATCTCGAATCGGATCGTGCCGAGCCCGGCAAAAGCAAAGTACTGTTCGACAACGGCAATTCGGTCGGCCCGTTCATGCACCTCATGGCTTTCAAGGTATTCCGACAGAACACGATAAAATGCTTCAGCGGCTGCTTCGACCAGATGCGCCGGGCCCCCCAGCTGCTCGGCGTCTGTCGCCAACTGGGTGAACAGCGTCGCATAATGATGACAGTGCAGCACGGTGGGCACGTCGTTCACGAAATGACGCATCGTCTCCGAGTCGAAACGGTGCTCGGGGGTATAGCGGATGGTTGCGCCGGCCGAAGTCCAGATAGGCGTGGTCGTGGTCTCCATCTACGGTGGTATCCTCACATCTCACGTTTCAATCGAATCATCGCTCCCTGGAGCTTTTTGAGTAGCTGCGGGTTATCCTCCAGAACTGAAGCCCGGTGGGTCGAGATGCCGGTCAGCATGGTCAAGCGCATCTGTGCCTTGATCCCGCCAAGCTCCCGGGCCCGGTCGAAGTACTCCGATATTTTTACTCCCATATGCCTCGCTTCCGAAGGAACGAAATAAACGTCGTCCTGATTCTTATCGGCGTGAAGCAAAAGTAGAATAACGTGTCGATATTTGTCGCCGAACCGCTCAGGGTCCGACACGTGAGGAAAAGTGGGACGAATATCCGTTGATTAACTGTCGAAACCGCTCCAGCGAGGTCTCAATGTCACCGGTCAGGATCAGCCGGGCGCTTGCCTCACCCTCGACACCCTTGAGACAGAAGTGGCCGGGAATATCCAGACGATAAAACGGCCGGGCAAAGTCGGGAAAATAGCTGAGCCGACCGGCAGTCCCGAGATATTGGATGACGTCTTTCGTCACGGGAGAATCGAAGACGACATCCCGGATCAGCGACCGTCCGAGACAGTCGTCCAACGTGCGAATGTCGACTATCTTCATACCCGTACCCCGGCCGTCGTAATCCGTTGGAGTGCATCAATAGCAATTGCCAGTTCCTCGTCGGTGGTCAGCCACGATGGGCTCAGACGAACCGTTCCCTCCGGGAAGGTCCCCAGCGCCCGATGAATCAACGGCGCGCAGTGCAGACCGGTCCGGGAGACAACACCGAACGACTGTTCGAGCATGTAGCCAATCTCCTCAGGGCTGTGCCCCGCAACGGTAAATGACAGCAGCGGCAGGGAATCATCGCCGGGAGTGGTCGAACCCTGAACCGTAACGCCCGGCATCTCACGAAAGCCCATGAGCAGCTTCTGCCGCTGTTGCCGGGCTCGCTTGTACAACGCCGACGGACCTATCTCGAGGATCTCATCGATTCCCGCCGCCAGCGAGACAATCCCGGGCAGGTTCAACGTGCCCGCCTCGTACAGTAGCGGCCGATGCTCCGGCTGGTACGGTAGATGGCTGTGGGTGCCGGTGCCACCGGTCTTGAGCGGCTCCAGATAAAGTCCATCCCGAACATACAGTCCGCCGATCCCCGGCATGCCCCACAACGACTTATGGCCGGTGAACGCCAGCAGGTCGACCTGCAGCTTCTGCAGATCGATCGGCGCCACACCAACCGACTGAGAAGCATCAAACAGCGACAGAATCCCGTGTTCACGGGCGATCGGGCCGATCGAGACAATATCCTGTATCCGCCCGGTAACATTGGAAGCATGACTCATCGCAATAAGCCGGGTATCCGGCTGGATATGCTCCAGGATCGCCTCCGGCTCGACATACCCGGTGGCATCACAGTCGACTATCGACAAGCTGATAACACCGTCGCTCTCCAGAGTCCGCAACGGTCGAAGCAGCGAGTTGTGCTCCACCACGGTGGTGATGACATGGGCGCCCTCAAGCGCCAGCCCCCGCACCGCCAGGTTGATCGATTCGGTCGCCCCGGAGGTGAAGACAATATTGTCGTCGCTGCGGGCATGCAGCAGCGTCGCCAGCTGGCTCCGGCAGGAGGCCACCATATCCGGCCACGGCGCCCCGGAGCAGGTCCGGCCGGGCTCGACCGGTACCGACTGCAAATACTCAGTCACCGCGCGGATAACCCGGGCCGGCTTGGGGAAGCTGGTCGCGGCGTTATTGAGATACACCTGTTGGTCGCAGTTTCTCATTGTTCGCTATGTCGGCATGGCGCCAGGAGAACCTTACCATAGCCGAACTTCCGCCCACCCTGGCTTGTTTCATCGGTAGAATTGCCTATATTGGG
>WJMS01000344.1 GCA_014727815.1 candidate division GN15 bacterium | reverse complement strand
GGCGCGCTGTCGTGGAACCAGTAGCCGAGATCAAGGCCGGCGTCGATGGCCGGGGAGCCGTCGAGGAGACTGAAATCGCCGGCGCTCGTATCGGCCAGCAGCGGATCGGCATTTACGCCGCCGGCCGAGTCGACAATGCCGTCACCGTAGTCCTCGCCGTTGTTGTTCCACATCAGGTTGAAGGCCGCAACATTCCCGTTGCCCTTGGCAAAGATACCTTTGTCATTGCTGACAATGAGGTTGTTGAAGATGCGGATGGTTGTAACGTTGGATTCGACCTCGACCCCGTTCTTGTGGCAGTTTACCAATGAGTTTCCGTAGACATGTGCGCGTTCAGCCTGATCCATGATGTAGATGGCGTGTTCCTCGGTGCGCGTGATGATGTTTCGGCGGATGGTAATGTCATCGCCGATAACGCGCATGCCGTCGCGAAGCACATCGTGGATGTAGCAGTCGGTGATCAGCGAGTTGTTCCCCCCGACGAAGATAGTGTTGGCATCAAACGCGGTGAATTCCAGCCCGACAACCTCTACTCGAGCCGCATCGATCTGCAGCCCGATGAATTCTTGTCCCTGACCATCAAACAAAGGCCGCTCATCTTCGGCTGCCATGTAGACCACCGGTGAGCCGGCGGCGCCATCCGAAGACAGGGTCGCGGTCGCGCCGGGATAGTAGGTGCCGGGCAGAACCTTGATCGTGTCTCCTGCCGTGAGAATTCCCATGCGGTCGCCGCGGTCAAGTGTCGCCCAGGCTTCACCCTCGGACAAACCACTGGCGCCGTCATCGCCCGACGGTGAGACGTAGTACGTCGTCGCACCGGCCGATGCGCAAAGCAAGAACATTATGAGGATACGGCTTACTGCCCCAAACATGATCCCTCGAGAATTGACAAGAGTTATCCTTAGAGGTCGGCAAAACGCAGCCAACTCTTGAGAAATCAGCGCTATTGGGGCGTTTTGCGGTCGCTGCAACCAGTGCAAAAACTGCACAACGCTGAGTAGAAGATCTGACTTGACCGGTTTGTAAAACAGCCTGCCGGATTAAAATACAACTGGACAAGTCCTCTTTATGTGTGTACTATTCGGCTATTTCCAATGAAACTGCATTTCATTATCATTTAGACTGGCACAGTTGAAAACAGAGTCCGGGCGGGAAGTCTCAAGTCATTATCGAAAGGGAGGATAGCGATGTTTGTTGCGATCAACTACATCACCTGCCGGGACAGCTACCGGGAACGATTCGAAGAACTGATGACATCGCGCAAGGGCGCCATTGACAAGATGGATGGTTTCCGACGAATGCAGGTACTTCGCCCGAACGGAGAAGATCAAAGCTACCTGATCATGAGTGAGTGGGATGATGAAGCCTCGTTTAAGGCGTGGACCAAATCCGAGGCATTCATCGAAGGCCACAAGCGCGGCTTTGCCGATCTCGAGCAAGCCCGGAAACGCGGCGAAGAGGACCCGATGACCTCACGGTTCTGCACCTACGAAGTTATTGCGCGATGAACTGGAAGAGATTCACGCAGCGGTTTGGTGTGGCCGGCTTTTTCTTCTTCTTGATTAAAGGGCTGGCCTGGCTGATTGTGCCGTTTCTGATTGCAAAGGGCTGTTTCTGATTCGCCCGACAAGACCTGCTACTTTTTGCGGCGGTCCTGGTACATCCGCTTGAGCAGTTGAATCTGCCCGGCATGGTAGATATCGTGGTACGCTGCGCCGATTATCCGGTGCTGGTTTTTCTCCCACAGCTTGGGATCATCCTCCGGCCGAAGGCCGGCAACGGCATCACGCAGGTGGTTGTGATACTCCTTGAGCAGGCCGAGATCATCCCGCCAGACGGCATCGGAGATCCGATCCGGCCGAACAAACCAGTCGCCCCATGACTGCTCGGCCCGGTATGGAAAGCCACCTTTCTTCTGACCGGTGATCCGCCGCCACAGCACATACTTGTAATACGCCACGTGCACCACGATCTCCCAGATGTTGTGCCGTTTTGGTGATAGTCGCCAGGCCGCCTGCTCGGGCGAGACCCGCATGAGTGAGCCCCGGAAGTTCGTCCCGTGCCAGGCCTTGCGGTTGTACGCCTGATCGAGCAAGGTAAGTGATTGGATGATAAGTGGTGAACGTGGTGCCGGTTCAATCTTCTTCGACTTGCGAGAGCGAGCCTTGGCCATAACATGCCCTTGTATGTGGTGCGTTGATTTGTGTGTGTGGATCAATATCTGATAAGGAACTGGTCGGGTAAATCACATTCTACTGCACCGAAGATCCTTTGCCACTGGCGGATTGTGGTTCGGGCACAACCATGTTCAGTCGGATGCTTCCAAGCGAGACTCCGAAGAAGTCGCGCGAGGTACATCCGACAGACCTGCGATAGTGCCAGGTCTGCCGCTGAGCCGACGGCCTACCTTGCTCCGGGTCTCACCGGGTGGGGTGCTGCTCACGAAGTTCGATGTCCCCGGACGAGTCCGCTGATCCGCGCCCACCAGTGCCCGTCGTGGAGCCCGCCCTCAGGAGCGAAACGAAGACCCAGGCATAGACTATCGAATCGAGCAGGATTTCTACCCCGTGCGTGAGTACGAGCGAGATCGGCAGTTGATAGGCCAGCACGATGTCGTAGGCGAACACAAAGACAAAGTGTGCGAGCCCGAGCGCCAGGATCAACCGCCTGCGACTTGATACCCAGAAGAGCAGGATCGGGATGGTGACCACCAGGAACATGGCACTGCGAAGCAGTTGCACCCCGAGGATGGTACCGATCGATGGTACGGTCAGGCCCAGCCCGGCTTCACGATAGAATTCCATCACCAGCGGTGCGGCGATGATTCCGAAAACGAGGTAGATAATCGGGAAGGCCGCCACCGACACGACGACCCGCCAGGCCCAGGCACTTGCGGGGCGACTGGCCAACATCCGACGAAGGTGCTCCAGGAAACGCTGCCGTCTTTCTCCTCCTTCACTCGAAGCGACGTAAACGAGAGAAAGGGCCAGGCAGGGCAGCAGAAAGACGAGAATCATGCGGTCGAAGCCACCAACTGAGGCGTAGATGGCACTTTCGATCGAGACCGCTACTCCGAACGCCACGTAGAAGAAGACCGCGGTCGTCAGCGAGCGCTGACTGACCGTCCCGCCCATTCCACGGACCAGCGGCAGCAATCCTGCCGAAAGCAGGAGACTGCCGATCAGCAAGTAAGCGACGGCGGCCGACTCATCTGCCTGCTGCGGCAACCGAATCGGGGTCAGGCCCAGATTGTACCATATCAGCCGGCTGGCAACGAGGCTTGCTCCAAAGACAATGGTACCAACAGCCACGCGCCATACGAAACCAACTGTTTGTCGAACTAGATCTGCAATTGCCATAAAGAACTCCCCGGACTGCCGGTATCGGTCCAAAGACGACACCGTGGATAGATCGATCTATATTAACTCAAGTATAGTATTCATGCCCATAGTGTCAAGTTTGCAGGATGATGCAACTTGTTCGGCAACTCTCCATCGTGAGACGGGGTCGCATCGCCGCGTCGTTGTCCGACAGCTCATGTAGACCCATAGACCCGCCTCTGGCGGATTGTGGTTTGGGAGGGACAATGTTCTGTCGGATACTCCCGAGCGAGACTCCGCAGGAGTCGCGCTGGCTACATCCGACAGCGCCACTGCGTATCAAGCAAGGCCACCCCTACCCCACCAGCTTTGGATCAACAAGGATCAACCGTCGCCGCCAGGGGTCAAAGCTGTAGACGAACCGATTCATGAAGTCCGGGCCGATATCACCGGCGGCGGCCACTCCATAGGCATGGTTGCCCAGCGCCCAGTCGGTCACATGGCCACCCTGCACTTCGTACTCGTAGTGACCAACTCTAATCGTCACGTCGACCATCTTCGTCGGATATTCCTCGCCTCGCCAGATGATTGCGCTGTCGTATGGCGTAAGCCCGTATTCCTCGACTGCAATCTCGTTGAAATTGACATCGCGTGAGCCGGTCTCTACCATCATCAGCGTGCGGTAGCCATTGACCTCGATCGGGATGTACGGCCAGCTGTCGCGAAGAATCACCGGCAGGTCGGCGAAGGCGCCCGCAGGAAGGCTGTCCACCCAGGCGACGAATGCGGCGCTGTCCCGAAGTGTGACCCGCTGATTGACCGGATCCATGACAATCGCGACATCACGGAGAGCGAACGGCGAAAAGCAACCATCGGCGATCGAAAAACCGCCATCGAAGTACTCGACCGGAAACGATGTCATCGACGGCTGCGCGAAGTCGACCCCTTTGATCACGACATCGGCCGGTGCATCCATGTAGTTGTACTGGATGCCGTCCTCGAGTACGAGCATCGTGTCGCCGTGCAGGCGATCACCGACATCGCGATGGTGAACCGTAAACAGCCGCCCGCCGGTGCCGGTGTCGAGCGACATCTTGATCTTGTTGCCATCCGTGTCGACCAGGTACATGCCGGCCTGGGCGCCGCACTGTGCATACTCGAGTGTAACGGCGCCGGTGATAGTGAACTGCGGATCGAGTGCCAGCCGTGTCTCGAGTTTCTGTTTGTGGCGGTGGAAGTATGATACGGCATACGGCAGGTAACTGGTCAGAAAAGACAATGCCTCACGATCGGTTCGATCCGAGGCCGCGGTATAGGCGGCCTGATACGGCACCGCCGACATCGTAATTTGTTCTGCGAGCTCGCTCACCTCAGCCGGGTCGGGCGGCGCCCCGGTCTGGTCGAGACTGTGCAGCCACGCGGCCAGCCTGACCTCGGGCGAGTCAGGGTAGCGCGAGCGGCAGCGGGCCAGTTCGTTTTCGAACCGCGAATCGCCAAGAAAGAGCAGCAGCTTCAGCCGAAGGATATCGGCGCCGGTCGTATTACCCAGCGTGCGCAAT
>WJMS01000343.1 GCA_014727815.1 candidate division GN15 bacterium | reverse complement strand
GATTTGGCTTTTATCCCATCTCCAACGAACTATCGTTCTTTCGCAATTTCGATGATGCCGGTGACAATCGCGGCCACACCCTGCAACTGGTGCTGATCAACTCGTTCAAGCTCTTCACCACCTTCACCTTCGAGTTCACCGCCGACTACAACTACGACCTGACGCCCGGGCTGGACAACGACCACTATGTCGAACTGTCCCTCGTCAAACCGATTACGCCGCTGGTCAGCGTCAACTACCAGCGGGTGATTTCAACTTTCGAGGCTGACGGCATCAATCAGGTCGGCGTGCGACTGGTCTTCTGAACACCTTCTTCGGCCGACCGGAAGGTAGAGTGTGACGGTCGTCTTGTCGATGATTCTCATTGCCCCGGCGACCGCTGTACCGTATGTTGCAGGTAGCGCTGCCCTTGCAGGTGGGGTACGCAACGCTCTGAGGCGGCCGGCTGGGCGCGGACAGATCGGCCACGGAGGATCCACATGAATGCAGGCAGGGAAAAACCGGGAAACCGGTCCGATCAGCCGGCCGGGGAATCTCCACCTCGCTCGACATCACCGTCGTCCACACCGACCGACTCGGTCCCACCGGATTCAATCACCGGGGGCGAGCGAAACTACCCCGATAGAGAGACCGAGACCAGGTACCGTCTTCTCGCCGACAAGGCGCTCGACATGATCTCGCATCATGCGCCGGACGGTACCTATCTCTGGGTGTCTCCGTCGGCGAATACCCTCCTGGGGTATGAGCCCGGGGAACTGGTAGGGACAAACGCCTACGACTACTTCCATCCCGACGACCTCGCCGAGATCCAGCGCAGTCACACCACGATCATGCGCGGGACCCGAGTGTACACGGTGCAGTACCGGATCCGTCGTGCCAACAGCAGCTATGTCTGGTTTGAGACGAACTCCGCGGTCGTACGCGATGAGACCGGTGACATTACTGAGATCATCGCCATCTCCCGGGACATCTCCGATCGCAAAGCCTACGAACAGGCTCTGCGCAAAAGCGAAGAGCGGCTCAAAGCCGCCCAGGAGCTCGGTCGGATGGGGAACTGGGAACTCGATGTCGCCACCCTGGGCATCGAGTGGTCCGAGGAAGTTTACCGCTTGTTTGACCGGGATCCGGCCGTTGGACCGCCATCGTTTGAAGAGACGCTGAACTACTACACTCCGGAGGACCGGGCCCGGGTGCGCGAGTGCCTGCGGCAGGCGATTGAAACCGCCAACGAATGCGCGCTCGATCTCGAGGTTAACCTGCCGTCCGGACGCTCGGCCGTGCTGGCCACCCTGGTGCGGGTGTCCACCGACGACCGGGGACGGGTGGTGCGCCTCTACGGGACCGTCCAGGATATCACCGACCGCAAAGCGGTCGAGCGCGAACTGGCCGAGATCAACGACCGCCTGCAGGCCGAGCAGCAGGCGCTGGAACGAAAAAACACCGCCCTGCACGAAGTACTGGAACAAATCGAGCATGAGAAGGAAGTAATGCTCGACCGGGTCCGGGATAATCTCGACCAGGTCGTCATGCCGCTGCTCCGGTCACTTGAAGACCGCGTCGGCGCCGCCGAACGGGAACTGGTGGGCCTGGTCCGGGGCGCCCTGAGCGAGCTGAGTTCACCTCTCGTGCACGAACTGAAAGCCTTGGCGGCCGCACTCTCGCCCCGCGAATTGGAAATCTGCAGCATGATTCGCTCCGGGATGTCCTCCAAGGAGATCGCCGCCGCCCTCTCGACCTCCGAGGGCACCGTCCGCAACCAGCGCAAGAGTATTCGCCGCAAGCTCGGCATCGATCACGAACAGGTCAATCTTCGACTGTTCCTGCAGGAGCTTGACCAGGTTCGAACTCGAGCCCGCCCCAAAGAGTGGGGTTCGTAAATCAATTAACTCCATTATATTACGCCAACCAATGTCGCCTTATCGATCCGCAATGGCATACTCCGGGTAGCCCATCCGTATCCCATTGTCGTCTCTTGCGAAGTGACCCGACTCTGTCGAATTTCCAATTGTCTTTCATGACGTCGTTTCGTCCGGCTTCCCCGTCCGGACTCCGCGCACGCATGTTTCCGCGACGTCACCGTGCCGACCGGCCTTGCCGGTTCGCCACGAACGGAGAGACGAGTCGGGGAGCTTGGACAACTAAGCACTGGCAACGAGAAATCCCCGAGGAGACTGTCGGGCCGGCCGTCGGAAGGCTCTGCCCCCCGGCCTGCTTTCCATGGCATGTTGTTCGACAGTCTCATCAGGGCGGGATCGAATGGTCCCGCCTTTTCATTTGGCAGTTTGTGCAAAGCATCTTCCGCCCGCCACCTCCGCGCATTTCTGGAACCTGATCCACCATCCGCTCGTTGAAACAGTGCACCGTAACAAAGGTGGATGAGCCCATGAACGACTACCGCAACGACAATCGAAGAGCCGGCTGGACAACAACTTATGTTGGCCTGCTAGTGACCGCAGCGGTTGTGCTCTTGCTGGCGGCAATGGCTTACAGCGGTTCGGCCGGAGACGGCAGCCACGACACGAACAGCGCAACGTGTGCGGTCGCGGCTGGCAGTAAAGGAGCTACCGACATGGCTGATAAAGTCGACAAGACCGAACAAGAATGGCGCGAAAAGCTCACTCCCGAACAATATCGCATCCTCCGTGAGAAGGGTACCGAGCGTGCCTTCACCGGCAAGTACGATGACTTCTACAAGGATGGTATCTACCGCTGCGCCGGATGTGGCAATGTCCTTTTCGATTCTGATACCAAGTTCAAATCCGGCTCGGGCTGGCCGTCGTTTTACCAACCATCCGATGAATCAGCCGTGGCCACCGAAAGCGACAACAGTCTCGGTATGAGCCGCAATGAAGTCCTGTGCGCAAACTGCGGCGGGCACCTGGGGCATGTCTTCGATGACGGCCCGAATCCGACCGGCCTGCGCTACTGCGTGAACTCGGCCGCCCTTGAGTTCGAGCCCGAAACCAAAGCGGCCGACAGTGCCGGGACTGATGATGACAAGTAATCGGGTAACCTGACCGCTCCGATCGATCGGTCAGTTTATAATAGAAAAGGCGGGACCACCACTCGATGGTCCCGCCGTTACTTTGTCATCAGGACCGTCAGCCCTGTTTCTCCCAGTGCGCCGCCTCGGCTTCATCCATGACATCAAAGACCGTCTCGCCGGTCGCCAGCATCTTGTTGACATACGGCCGGCAGCGCTGGCAATTGCGCCCGAACACGACATACTGCTGCAACTCGGCGAAGGTATTTGCCTTCTTCCGACGCGCAATCTTCTTCAGTTCGACAAAGCGTTTCTTGAAACAGACACACCGGTTGACCATGATGCTACTTTCACATTCGGTACAGGTCGTACTTTCGCCAACCGGTCAAACGGTCGCCGGTTCCGGACTTCCTACCGTCTGATCAGCTGCTGGATCTCCTCGTCGCTCAAACGCCGAATAGAATACTGGTAGCCGTAGTAGGCGGCGATGGCATAAAAGACCGCATCAAACGGATTAAACGACGCGACCATCCATTCCCACGCCTGCGATAAGGTAAGCCCGTACACGACCTCCAGGATCTCCCGACCCTCATGCTCGGCTACGAGCACACAGATGGTGAGTAAATTCCCGACCGCACAGCCGAGCAGCGCCAGAACAGCCCCGGCAATCCCGAACGAGGTATCAATGCCGTTGCCGAGCTTGCGCACGGCCAGGCCGACCAGGAAACCGATGCCGATCGCCAGGATACCGAGTTGATAGTTGGTGAAATAGGTGATCGCCGACCAGACAATCGCCCCGGCCAGCGCCGCCGCGGCCCCACCAAGCAGGGCCAGCGTGAAATTCTGGTTGTCCCGAAGCTGGTTCAGGTAGTGCTCCAGCTTGATCGGATCGATCTCCGGCGCCGGCGAGTGCTCCTGCCCCTCGGGCATGGGTGGCTTGTCTTCAGCCATAGCTTCCCCCGTACGTGATAATGTTATGACTTGTCGTCAGCCGGCTCCGGTATCGATCCCTGCAGCAGGGTACGCACGTACTCTGCCTCGCGAAGACAGCTGCGGTGATCGAGATACTGCATCCCGGCCAAAACGGCAGCGAAAATGACCATCCAGACGAACCCCATGATCGAGGTCTGATCGAAACGGGTCACCATAATAACCAGGATAATGATCCACACGCTCCAGGCGCCGAGCCGGATATTGGTGGTACGGTCGTGCATGGCCACCCGAAGCTCGACTGTCGTCCCCGCTTCCACACCCCGCTCCTGCTCGACGGATCCGGCCAGCTCCACCCAGCCGTAATACGACGGGCTGCGATGGTCGCTCAGGCGGAACGTGTCCTCCTCGAGCGTGCCGGTATAGCGAAGTTTGAACGGTGGCGGCGCCGGCCCCACATCGTCGTTGAGCACCGCCGTTACCTCGGCCAGCTTGCGACGGATCTCCAGCGGCCCCATTGGGCTGGAAAACTGGATATGTACTCCGGGTAAGATACGCATAGTCAACTCTCGTACCGTCCGACGGTCTCGAACACAATGTTGGCTTTTTCCTTCAAACGGTCAATTCTCAAATTCGGTTCACACGAGGTGGATCGCTTGACATGCGCCACTGCCCGAGCGACCTTGTACCAAGACACTTGACACGAGAATGCACATGATCGCAGTAGTCCTGGCCGTACTCGACAGTCTCATCCTCATCACCGCCGGCATTTTGCATGTCTACTGGTCGCGCGGGGGACAGTGGGGGTTTGAACAGGCTCTGCCGACCCGACCGAAAGACCCCAACGATGAGATTGCCACTCGACGGCCGGCGTTCAAGCCGCCCGGCTTTTTGATTCGTATGGTTGGGCTCGCCTGCTTTGTAGGCGCAGGGATTCTGCTCGCCAGAAGCGGAGTCATCACCGTCCCCATCGCCCCGAGCTTCATCCGGACTGCCTGCTGGGTCATGGCAGGTCTTTTTCTCCTGCGCACGATCGGCGATTTCCGCTATGCCGGGCTCTTTCGGCGCATCAAAAGCTCGTCGTTCGCCTACTGGGATGCCCGTTTGTTCACCCCGCTGTTTCTTTTTCTGGGCGTCACCACCATCCTCATCAACCTCCTGGCCGAGTAATCCTGCGAGGACTTCCATGGCACTACTGGCAATTACCTATCCCGACCTCAAAGAAAAGGACTACCAGTGGATCCAGTCTATCCGCGAGAAGTACGACCAGCCCGACTATAAAGTGATCGGCCCGCACTTCACCCTCGTCTTTCCCGTGGAGGGGGTAGATGATGATGCCTTTATCGAACATGTCCGAGCCATCTCGCGCGAAAGCACCGCCTTTACATTCCAATTGCGCTGCGTGGTGATCGTCTACAGCAAATGGGCCAAACGCTGGCTGTTGTTTCTGGCGCCGGATGACGGCTACAGCAAACTGGTCGACCTGCACACTCGCCTGTACACCGGACCGCTGAGAGGCAAAGGGCGCTTCGAGGAACCGTACGTGCCGCACATCACGGTCGGCAAATTCTCCGACCGGGAACTGGCCCGCGATACCGCCGATGCTCTCAACGCCGATGAGATCCGGGTTGAGGGCTCGGTGCGGACAATCGACATTATCGACTATACCGAGGGCGAGACAAAATCAATCGATCGCTTTGAACTCAGACCGGATTGACGATATGAACACAGCTGATTTCAACAATCGCTCCTTCCGGGGAACGGTCAACTACGACGACGGCGACCTCACTCGCGACGTGCTCTTCCGCTACCACCAGCGCGACCGGGTTGTCTGGGGCGAATTCGAGGGCGGCCGGGTAGAGCGCGGCAACCTGGTCGGCCGCATGCGCGAGGACGGCACGCTCGATCTGCTCTGGCAGTATGTCAACACCGACGGCAAACTGGTCGGCGGCATCTGCGTGTCGCGTCCTGAAGAACTCGACGACGGCCGCTACCGGGTGAAAGAATCCTGGAGTGTCACGATGGGCGGCGATGGTATGGGCAGCTCCGAGATCGAAGAAGTCCGCGAATAGACGGCGCGGTCAGGTTGCCCGGCCAATCATTGACGGCTCCCGCACACTTGTGCCCCACCTGAAGAGGTTTCCGGCGTTGCGCGCGAAACGTCGGCCGGGTGAACAGACGAGTAGGTCAGGTCGCTTGCGACCTGATACCCCGGTACCCCACCGCTTGCGGTGGGCGGGTGATGGGGTATGAACCCGGCCGGGTGGCCCACCATTTATGGTGGGTTCCATCCGCGGCGTGTCGGACCTCGCGCCCGCAGCGGACGGACCGAACGCGTGACATCTGACGCCGAAACACCGAAGTACACCATGATCACCACCGTCATATTCGACCTCGATGGCCTCCTCGCCGACACCGAAAGTCTGCATATCGAGTCCTACCGCCGGGTCTTCGCTTCGCACGGTCGGGTGCTCGATGAACTCGAATATGCCGACCACTGGATCCGCAACGGCAGAGGCATTGCCGACTACATCACGCTGAAGAAACTGACCTGGGATATCGACACCATCCGCCGCCAGAAAACCGCCTGCTACCACCACCTGGTCGAAACAACCGTGCGGCCGATGCCCGGCGCCCTGGCCCTGCTCGACCGGCTCGACGGCCACAAGAAGCTCGCCGTTGCATCGTCGTCATACCGGCGCGATGTTTACTGTGTGCTTGACGCGCTCAAGCTGACCGAGCGGTTCGAAGTCATCGCCGCCAAAGAAGACGCTGCCCGGCTCAAGCCGGCGCCCGATGTCTTCCTCTTTGTCGCCGAACGGTTGGGTGTCGAACCGGCCGAGTGCCTGGTCCTCGAAGATGCCGAGAAAGGTGTCCGCGCGGCGCGGGCGGCCGGCATGGCGTGTATTGCGGTGCCGGATCGATTTACCCGAGATAATGATTTCTCTCTGGCCACCGGGGTCGTATCTTCGCTCGATGACATCACGCCCGAATTGCTCGAGTCGCTGTAATCACCGCGCAGGTCTAGCGTTGAGGCGCGCATTCGCTGACAGGATCGTGTTGTGGATTGGTATATCTACCCGCTCGTAGTCGCCGCCGGCTTCGCCTGCGGCTTCATTAATACACTGGCCGGCAGCGGCTCACTGATCACCTTGCCGCTGCTGATCTTCCTCGGCCTCCCGGCCAATGTCGCCAACGGCACCAACCGGGTGGCGATCCTCCTGCAAAATGTTGCTGGTGTCACCCGCTTCCACCGCTCCGGTGTACTCAACTGGAAACGCGGCCTGATTCTCGCCATCCCCGCCTCGATCGGCGCCATCGTCGGCGCGCAGATTGCCGTCAATCTCGATGAAGAACTGCTGCGGCGGACGATCGGCGGGCTCATGGTGATCATGTTCTTTATCCTCCTGATCCGGCCCAAGCGATGGTTGCAGGGTCGGCCGGAGCTGACCGATAAACCGGTCGGGATCACCCAGATCGTTGTCTTTTTCCTGATCGGTGTCTACGGCGGCTTCATCCAGGCCGGCGTCGGCCTGTTCCTGCTCGCCGGACTGGTCCTCGGCGCCGGCTTCGATCTGGTCAAGGGCAACGCCGTCAAAGTCCTGATCATACTGGTCTTCACCGTCTTCGCGCTGCTCGTATTCGTCCGTAATGACCAGGTCAACTGGTCGATCGGCCTGATCCTCGCGATCGGCAACATGCTCGGCGCCTGGGTGGCCGCCAAAATGGCCGTCACACGCGGCGCGGGGTTCGTCCGATGGCTGCTGATTGCGGTTGTTGTTGTCTCGGCGATCCTACTGCTCGATATTCCGTCATTGATTGAACGACTGTTCGCATGAGATCGAAGCGTACGCCACGATGGCGTGATCCGTGGTGTATTGTTGAGTTCCGCAATGGAAGGGGAGAAACCGTATGGCCCTGCCGCTGCTTGACGGCTCCGAAATCTTCCTGCGCCCGTACGAGCGAGATGATTTCGAGGACTTCGCCGCCCTGATGACTGATCCCGAGGTGACCGTGCATACCGATGGTCCCCTGCCGGCCGGGATTATTGCCCGACTGCTCGGGCAATTTGTTGCCTGTGCGCCGGGCGGCGAAACCGAGGCCTGGGCGGTTGTCCACAAGGTCCGCCAGGAGTATCTCGGTCATGCCGTGTTGCGTGCAGGCACTCGTTCCGGCGAGCGGGAGTTACTGATCATTCTCGGCCGGGCGCACTGGCGCAAGGGCTACGGCCGGACTGTCGGGAAACTCCTGATCGAGTATGCCGCACAATCCGGCGCTAACGAAAAAATCACAGCGAGTCTCGACCCCGATCATACGGCTGCGATCGGCCTGCTCGCCTCGCTCGCATTTGAACTCGATCGCGAGGAGACCGATTCCAAAGGCACCTACCCGGTCTACCGCAGATCGCTCCGGCCGGGAGCGCAGGACGGCAACTAAGAGCTTATCGTTGTGTCGCTTAGGTCGGTCAACAGGGACCTCCCAAGCGGCAACCGGGTATCCAAACACCGCTTCCATGGCTGGCCGCCGATTCGCGAAACGACCTGCCGGAGGCGCGGGATCGGCCGGTTCGGGATGCAGTCGTTGGTGTGAGAATTGCTCCAGATAGCCGTCGGGCAGGCGGTTACGCGAAAAAAAGTGTTGACTTGGCCAAAGCCTGCCGATATTATGTAGCATGATCGTGAGCCTTCTGTATTAGGTCTTTGTTCAGGATTTTTATTTCTGCCAGTACTTCCATTTCGACATGTTAATCCAGTCATATAAGCGCAGTGGTGCGCATAGTCCGTTGAATTCTGCATTTTGCATCCGTCAGACGTACGCATGCCGTGCAGGGGCAATTGTTAGTGGAGAGTCAGATGAATATCTACGTGGGTA
Organism: candidate division GN15 bacterium; assembly: GCA_014727815.1. Classification (GTDB taxonomy): domain Bacteria; phylum Zixibacteria; class MSB-5A5; order GN15; family FEB-12; genus WJMS01. Next base: position 7,589 of record WJMS01000343.1, on the reverse strand, counting down.
ATCTGTCGTACAACTCGACAGAAGATGATGTTCGCCGGGCGTTCGAGGCCTTCGGGACCGTAACGCGGGTCAATCTTATCAACGACCGGATGACCGGTAAGCCGCGCGGCTTTGGCTTCGTCGAAATGGAAAACGACGATGAAGGTCGGGCGGCATTGGAAGGTCTGCACGGTACGCAGCTTGATGGTCGCACCCTGACCGTCAACGAAGCGCGTCCACGCCCCGATCGTGGTGGCGGTGGCGGCGGCGGTCGTCGTGGCGGCGGTGGCGGTGGTTACCGCGGTGGCGGTGGCGGCCGGGACAACTGGTAGGAGGATCGGACAGCCACAAAACGAACACGTACATACTGCGGTGAGTACACCGCTGCTATAAATGACAGCGTATCCTGCCCGATGGTCTGCCGCGAGGTTTCCGCTATCCCTGCGACCCCGCCTGATCGCTGCGCCGGATACACAAACGCGCCCAGTGCGCAGAAACTGGTTTATTCTCGTCCGATTGTATGTCTGCTTCAGATAGGGGTCGCGAAGGGATAAACGGAATTGGAGTAAGTGTGATGAACATCTATGTTGGCAACCTGGCGTATGGTACCAGCGAGGACGAACTTCGCAATGCCTTTTCGGCCTACGGTGAAGTCTCCAGCGCGGCGGTGATCAAAGACAAGTTCACCGGCGAATCGCGCGGTTTCGGCTTTGTCGAAATGCCGGGCAACGATGAAGCGCAGGCGGCGATTGCCGGCCTCAACGGCCAGGAACTCGGCGGCCGGACGCTTCGCGTGTCCGAGGCGCGCCCGCGCGAAGGCGGTGGCGGTGGTGGTCGCGGTGGCGACCGCGGCGGCCGTCGCAACAACTGGTAAGCTAACACCAGTCGGGTTCACGCGATGAACCCACACGCTCATCCGAGCGATTAGCACGAACACACAACGAGGACCGGTCATATCGCCGGTCCTCGTTTTTTTATGGGAGGCAACCAATGAGATTCAAGGTGAGAGCGTTCGCAATTACATGCGGCCTGCTGTGGGGACTCGGCCTGTTTGTGATGACCCTGTGGGTAATGCTGTGGGATGGTAGTGGCGGTGACGCCACGATACTGGCCATGGTCTACCGCGGCTATTCGTTCACTCTCGGCGGCGCCTTTGTCGGCCTGATTTGGGGGCTTGTCGATGGTTTCGTCGGCGGCCTGATTTTCGCCTGGCTCTACAACTTCTTCGCAGGCCAAGGCGCCCGTGCAGCATAGAGTAGCCCACCGCTCCGCGGTGGGTTGTGCAGCAGACATCTTAGCGCAGATCTGTATTCATACCTGGCACTGATATCGGACAGCGCCCCAGCGCTGTTATTCCCCGCCCCGGGCCGGGAATCCATCTGGAGCCTTGTAGGGCAGGTTTCTCCGCAAACCTGCAACTCTCACTCGCATGTCAATAAGTCAAGGATAACTGACTCATCCGATCACCTGAACATCTCGAAGTACTGAATAATCTGTTGCCTCCAGTCAGCCAGCTGCTCCTCAAACCCGCTGAACTCCTCCTGAGAAACAACTCGGCAGGAACTCACGCGGTAAGCGGTGCTCGTGCCGTAGAGGTCCACTATGACATATACCGGTTCATGGGCTTCGCCGAGATAGTACTTTCCCCCCAACCGGGCTCGTTCCCACAACTCGAAGTCCACTGGGTCCTCATATTCCTTGCCGCCAGTGGGCAAAGCATATTCTGCCGTTTGAACGAGATCCACGAACGCTGCCAAAGCCCGAGGATCCTTGATATACTCTACGGAAGACCATTGAATACGGGTACCCCAGCCATAGAGACTCACTGGAAAGTAGATGCGATACGGCAATGCAGGGCAACTAAAGTAGTTATTAACACAAAACTCAGCCAAGAAGTTAGTGAAGTGACTCGACTTCAGTTCCGGTACTCGTGGGATAATGCTCGTGTCAGCAGGCAACTCACTCAGGAGTAACTGAGAAACGCCTATAATGTCGCCCGATATGTCCGGTGTTCTCGTGGCCCAGGTCGATTCTCCTTTCCACAGGGCTTGTCCATCCTTTGATGACATATCAATGGCGAGAGTATGTACGTACTTTGTTCGCTCCCTTGTTGTTTGCGAACTCACATCCGACTTGATGCTCAGCAAACGAGCTACGGTTGAGGCAATTGCGACTCCCGCCGAACCAGACCCATAATCGCCCGATACGGACGCCGAGCCTGAACCACTTGCCGTAGCAGCGTAGAGATCGGAGAGAGCCACCGATGAGTGATAAGAAGACACTTCCAATTCTCGGAATCGCTCAGTCTTGTAAGCAACTGATACGATTAGATCAACCGAGGAATCGGCAATCGCGTAACCCCGCCGGACCAATAGCTCTGAGACGCCCCCTTTAATGCGATTCTGCAAAAGGACCTCGCTGCCAAGCAAGGGCAGGCTTTCGCCGTTAACGTGTACACTGAGAGACATTCCAGGTGTTGGAGCAGCGTCACTTTCGAGCGAGCGCGTCCACGGTCGCCAAGCGATCTCATGAGGTATGGTCGGTCCGCAACCAGAAAGAATCAAACCTGTTAACAGCAGAACGATGTAGCGCAACAGAAAGTTCTCCCACACTATTGGACGGCAAGTGCAAGTTCCCCTACCGTGCAATTAAGCGGGTCGCACAGTGCGGGGCAATTGAAAAAAGTCGTGGAACAGCCTTGATTTCAAACCTGCCACGACGAGAGTGAGCCGGCAACTTAGCCCCCCGCAATCAAAACCGGACAGCGCCCCAGCGCTGTTATTCCCCGCCCCGGGCCGGGAATCCTTCTTCCGTCATCTTCCATCACGCTCGCTCTCTCACAATACCGACCGCCGGCGCATGGCCGATGTATTCGAAGATAGATACCCGCGTTCGCGGGTATGACAAGAAGGGAGGGGTATGACAAGAAGGGAGGGGTATGACAGGAGGGAGCGAATGTGATAAAGCTCACCCCACCGGCAGCGTCACCGTCACCGTCGTGCCCGCACCTTCGGTTGACTCAACCGAAATATCCCCCCCGTGCAGTTTGACAATGTTGTAACTGCTCGACAACCCGGTCTGCACACCGATCCGGTCACGACGGGTCGTAAAGGCAAAATCAAACAAGTGCTTTCTTTTCTCCGATGGTATCCCCGGGCCGTTGTCCGCAATCGCGACCGACACCGTGTCGTCATCGGCCTCGGTCGTAATCCGAATCTCACCCGGCCGGTCGACCTTCTGCACCGCCCGCACCGCGTTGCGCAGCAAACTCAGAAACATCTCATTGAGCTTGTTCGGATATCCCTTCACCATCGGTATTGTGCTGAAGTCACGGTGGATCGTCATGTCGTCGGTCAGGCGATGTTGCAGCAGTCCCAGCGCCGCCTCGATCCCCTCATGCAGATCAACCGGCTGATACTCGGCCTCGTCGTGGTGCGCAAAGCGTTTGAGCCGACGGACCAGGTCGGTAATCCGCCCGGCCGCCTCGACCGCCACCGTGGTGTTGTCCTCGACAATCCGTAACAGCTTCTGGCGTCGCGTGAGCGAGTCCGTGCTGCCCTGCTCGACATCCTGTTCGAGAATAGCCTTGAGCTTGTCGACCGAGCGGCGCAGTGAATCGGCCGCCGAGTTAATCACCCCGACCGGTGTGTTGACCTCGTGCGCCACCGCCGAGACAAAATCAGCCAGGCAGGACATTTTGGTCGAGGTGACCAGCGCCGACTGGTCCTCCTGCAGGTGTTTGATCGCCGCCACCAGTTCATGGTACTTGTCCTGCACCTCGGTGACACAGGCGGTCGTGCGCTCGGCCGTATCACAGGCGTCGGCCGGCCGGGCCGGTTCCGTCGGTTCGTCGGTCGAGACTATCGGGTGCAGCCCCAGACGGCTGACCAGGCAGGACCAGTCCTGCTTTTCCGGGTGGTCGATATAGTCGCGTGGGTTGGCCGCCACCGCCTGCATCTTGTCACAACTGATCTTCCAGACAACATCCGCCTCGGCCGGCTCAGCGCCGGTAAGCCGGAACCGGCCATCGGTGAACTGCAGTGTAATCCGACGGCAGGGGCGGTCCGGATCATCGGTGTAGATTTCCAGCCCGATCACCTGGTTGGCCAGTATCCGCTCGGCCAGCGCCAGCATCTGGCGGTCCGCCTCGGAGCGCGTATACGGCTCCAGCAGGGAGTTACAGGTCTCCAGGTAGCGGGCAATGTCGCTATCCGAAATGGTCGGCAGGGGTGTATCCATTGATTCAGTCCTCTACCGCTTGGACAGCCGACCGGGAGAAATGATTCAGGGATTGTGGAATGAGCGAGGCCGGGAGAGAGGGCGCCCGGCCGAAAGCACTGATTGTCATGTCTCGCCCCACCCGCTCAAACGGGCCAAAAGCCACCAGAGCGCTTGCCCCTTGCGATAGCAATTGAAACAATGCGAATGGGCACAGCCGCAGTCGTCGCAATCATGCGAACTGCACCAGTCCGAACACCACTCGCAGGCATCGGATTCGTTGGGATAGTATGTGCCGTCGGGGTCGTAGCTCTCAATATCCGCAAAATCAAATAACACCTTTTCGTTGTCTTCACAATACTGGCGAATCAGGCCGTTGCAATAATACAGGTTGCCGCGCGGGCCGGTGCCGTCGAGATGGCCGGTCATGTAGACGAAGACCACATCGGGGAAGTCCTGCTCCAGCCCGCTCATCGCGTCGAGATACGCCTGGATCCCCTCGGTTGTGTTGTCCGAACAACCGCCGCACCAGGACCAGATCACCATAGTGTATTCCGGTTGCGCGTTGAGCCACGCCCGGGTCAGCGGCGCCCACGAGGTGTCGCCGTGATGCCCGAGATCATCGCCCACCTCGTGCACGCTCGGCTGATCACAATGCGCATGCTCCGATTCGAGCAGATCCAGCCCGGTCATGAGCTGGGAGCCGTGAGAGGTATGACCGTAGTAGATCGTGAAATGGGCACGGACCGAATCGAACGCCCACATCGGGATATCATCGAATTGATCGGCAGCCTCGTGAGTCGCGATATATCCGGTGAGGCCGAGATCGCCCGACTTCGATGGCGAGTCATCGCCGGAACAGGCAATCATCAATCCGACCACAGCGACCAAGACAATAATTGACAACAAGATAGCATGCTTGCGGCGCATACCGATACCTCCCTGGAAATGGCGACAGAGCAGTCTATAATAAGTATCGGGCATCAAGCTGCCGATTCATAGAAAAAAGTAGGCCCATCAGATTGCGCCCCACCCACAGGTCGTTCCGGCGACCGGGAAGAGGGAGAGAAAAGACATGGGACCACCAACATGACTATCCAAACACGGTATTTCCTGACCTACTGTACGATCTTCACGCTCGCCCTGATCAGCCCGGTCGTGATCCTCGCGATCAACATGGATATCTCCTACGAGGCCTTCAGCAAGCTGATGATGCTTACGGCGATTCTCCCATCGATTATCGCCCTGCTGCTCGGTATCCGGGCCGGCCTCTACCATCGCGATTTCCGCTTTGCGACGACCGCCTCGGTGCTGGCGGCTGTGATGGCCTTCTGGATCGTGACCGGGATGTTAAACCTGTTCGGCGTAATGATGGACCTCCCGGCCGAGGCGATGTAGTTGCGAGCACGGCGAGGCTGCCCCTGAACTCGGTTCTGGTAAGCTTGCAGCCCGACAACCGGGTCAATCGATCGCCCCCCAGGGAACTCCCCACCCCCCAACCCCGTTACCACACAATACAATAAACGAACCCGCGGCGGCCGCGCCCCGAACAAAACAGCTTGAGATACCGGCCCGATCCGGCTTACTTACGCCTGTTCCCGGTCCGGCCGCACCGCCGGCGCCAGATTACTACCCAGACGTCGTTGGAGACCATGAAAGCATCAGACCTGCTTGTCAAAGCACTCGAAAATGAAGGGGTCGAATATATCTTCGGTATCCCCGGCGAAGAGAACCTCGACCTGCTCGAAGCGATCCGGAAATCCTCGATCAAACTGATCGTCACCCGCCACGAACAGGCCGCCGGCTTTATGGCCGCCACCTACGGTCGCCTGACCGGTCACCCGGGTGTTTGTCTGTCGACCCTCGGGCCGGGCGCTACCAATCTCGTGACCGCTGCCGCCTACGCGCAGCTCGGCGCCATGCCGATGGTCTTGATTACCGGCCAGAAACCTATTCTCAAGAGCAAGCAGGGACGCTTCCAGATAATCGACACGGTCGACATGATGCAGCCGATCACCAAGTTCACCAAGCAGTTCGTCCACGGCGACACGATCCCGGCAATCGTCCGCGAGGCCTTCCGCCTGGCCACCATCGAGCGGCCGGGCGCCGTTCACCTGGAACTGCCCGAAGATATCGCGGCCGAGGAAACGACCAAAGAACTGATCCCCTGTCACCGCATCCGCCGTCCCGATTGCGACGAGCGCACTATCACTGAAGCCGTGCAGATGGTCGAGGAGGCCAAATCACCACTGCTGCTGATCGGCGCCGGGGCCAACCGCAAGCCGGGAATGGAATCGATCGGCCAGTTCATCGACAAGACCGGGATACCGTTCTTTAACACCCAGATGGGCAAGGGCGTCATCGACGAGCGCCATCCGCTCTATCTCGGCACCGCCGCCCTCTCCGAAAACGACTACGTCCACTGCGCCATCGACCGGGCCGACCTGATTATCAATGTCGGTCACGATGTCGTTGAGAAACCGCCCTTTTTCATGGAGCCCGGCGGCACCAGGGTTATCCATATCAATTTCCGCTCGGCTGAATTCGATGAGGTCTATTTCCCGCAACTGGTCTGCCCGGGCGATATCGGCAGCACCATGCGCCGCATGACCGCCATGATCCGGCCGCAGGACCACTGGGACTTCGCATACTACCGGCGCGTCAAAGCGCGCCTCGAAGAACATATCCTCGAATGCGCCGACTACGACAGCTTCCCGATCAAACCGCAGACACTGGTCAAAGATGTTCGCGAGGTCATGCCGGAGAACGGCATTATCGCGCTCGACAACGGCATGTACAAGATCTGGTTCGCCCGCAACTACAAAGCCTACCAGCCCAACACGATTATCCTCGACAACGCCCTGGCCTCGATGGGCGCCGGGTTGCCCTCGGCCATGGCCGCCTGCCTGCTCTATCCCAATCGCAAGGTGCTGGCCATTGTCGGCGATGGTGGCTTTATGATGAACTCGCAGGAGATCGAAACCGCCGCCCGGCTCGGCCTCAACCTGACTGTCCTGATCCTGACCGACAGCGCCTACGGCATGATCAAGTGGAAACAGATCGGCCTGGGCTACCGTGACTTCGGGCTCGATTTTGTCAACCCGAACTTCATCAAGTACGCCGAGGCGTACGGTGTCAACGGCCACGTAATCACCTCGACCGACCAGCTCCAGTCGCGCCTGCAGTCCTGTCTCGAGCAGGGGGGAATTCACATTGTCGATTGCCCCATCGACTACACCGAAAACAACCGCGTCCTCAACGAGGAGCTGGCCGCCAAAACCTGCTTGCTGTAACAGGGGAGAGAGACGATGCAGGTCTTCCGAACCCGCCGGACCCCGGTTCGGACAGAAGTCCGCTGAGCCTGTCGATCAACATCGCCCTTCGCCAGGCTC
>WJMS01000342.1 GCA_014727815.1 candidate division GN15 bacterium | reverse complement strand
AGCGAACGCGCGAACGTATACTTGAAGTCGAAGCCAAGTTCCTTGAGCGTGTTCGGTACGATGTGGGTCGGTGTAGCGGCCTTTTTCACCCGTACCGGATGGATCGGGTTGCGCATGCCGATCAGTTTCTGAATCATCGAAGCTGCCGGCATCAGGGCCCACATCGGAATTGGCATCACTACTGCACTGCTGTCGAGGAATTCCTTCACGGTGGCGACCAGTTCGTTGAGCGGCTGGGTCGGCGTCTCGACATAGTTGTAGCACAGATAGTCGTAGGGGCTGTCCATAACATGATCGACACTGTCCATCATGCCGTAGATGTAGCCGTAGGACTTGAAAATGTCGGGTGAGCCCGGGAACGCAAAGTAGCCACTCTTGATCGCCTTGATCATGCGCATGATATTCCCCGGATCGCCCGGGCCATAGAGCACGCCCGGTCGGCAGACCATCAGGCGACGGTTCGGTCGCCGCTGCTGCCACGCGCCGTGGATCAGTTCGGCTGGATACTTGGAGCCGCCGTACGGCGTCGATGGCTGAATCGGCTGGCGCTCATCGGTCGGCCCGGTGGTTGGCCCATAGACCGAGATACTGCTGGTAAAATAGATATTCCGACAGTCCCGAGCCTCGGCAAACATGCACACGTTGTGGGCGCCGTTGAGATTGGTCTCGAAATACTCCTCGCGGGTGTGGCCCGGTTCGCGGTGAACCGCAGCAAGGTTGAAAATCCACTCCGGCCGGTCCGATACGAGATCGAGCGGAATCGGCCGGCGGACATCGGTCCGCGAGTAGCTTATACCCGGCATTCCGGTCAACTCGCTCGGGCGGATATCCGCGATATGGACGTGATCGAACCGTCCCGTCGTCAGGAAGTGCCGGGCAAGATGCGTACCGACAAACCCTGATCCGCCAAAAAGGATACAACTGGTCACAGTGAGCTACCCCCTGGTCTGCATACCAATGATGCGGTTGTTACGTACTGAAGTGAGCCTGTTGCCGGCTGTTTTGGCCGAGCCGGCCGTGTATCGTGGAGCCGGCTGGACTGTGGCTGTATCCGGTTGCTTCCGTGCACCCTGACACTCCCTGTCGTGTTGTTTAACTAGGGTCTGGAACCGTGGATTGACTCGGCGTCAACGGCCCTGCCCCATACTCTTCCCTACCGTTTATGTCGGCCGATCACCGGAGAGATTTACCGGTGATTCGATTTCCATTTCCTGACAAACAGACCTTCTCATACACTTACTGCCGTTGTCTCCTGGAGGCGTTTTGCCAACCGTCTCACCCGCGGGAATGCCCCCGACAGATTGTTCTGGAAAGCCTCATACTGCCGGCGCCCGCTGGTTGTCTTTGGCTTGATCATCAGTTCGAACGCAAGAACCAGCGCGACCGAAAGCATCATGACTATCATTCCGGTCACCAGGACCGTAAGCGTACGCCGTGGCCCGGCCTTCTGGGTCGGTACAACCGGTTGGTCGAGCACCCGGACCACGGGAATGTCTTTCTGGGCGTCGAGCCGAGCCGCTTCCAGTTCCTGGCTCAAGTAGGAGACGGTGCGCTCTTTGGTGGAGACATCCCGCTCCAGCCGACCGAGCAGCTTGAGCAGCTCGGGATCGGTCGTGGCTGCCCAGTTGCTGTTATTTTGACGGAAAGCGCTCAGGGCGTCCTCAGCCGCCTGCAATTCCTCGGTGCGATGAGGCAGTTCACGCGACAAATAGTCCACCCGCTCCCTGGCCTCTGATCGACGGCGGTGCAGATTGTGATATTCCAGTTCTTTGAGATACTGTGCAGCAACCGACTGGGACAATCCGGCATTCTCCGTTTCTACCATCAGCTCGATAACACCGGTTTGTTTGCTGACGCTTATAGACGTGGCGCGACCGAGTTGCAGTCGAAGCTCATCCGGATCCTCGGTGTCGAAATACTCCGACAATGACATCACTTTCTGTTCACCGTCATGCGAAAAACTATACGTAGCGTCAAGAACCGCATCGCGCACTGCCCGGGACTGCAAAACTACCGGGAACAACTGCGAGGAATTCTCGTCGGTCGGCAACATGCCGGTAAGACCGGCTAAACTCTTCAATCCGCCAAGCTGATCGACACTGCCGGAGGGTAGTATCGTCGCATTGGATCGATAGACATTCGGGGTCAGCAGCATGATGACCGAGACGAGTAGCATGGCTCCGATAGTCACGCCCGCCAGCAACCGTCGCCGCGTGAGCAGTATTGTCAGCGCGTCAAACAGCCCGACCTGAGCCTCTTCCGCACCATCAGCCACAGCGGACTCAAATCCGGCGTCTTCAGCATCCCGGTCAGTTGTCTTCTTCAGCGAAATCCTCTGTCGCACGTTCTCCTCCTGAGATTCAGCCCTCAGATATACAAGCCGTATGCCAAATGACGGCGCCCGATGCCGCATTTTCAGGCATTGTGTGACAATGACTTAGCACAGTTCGAGAACGGCCGTTCAGCTGTGTCGCGTGTGACACGGAAAATACTGCCCGGACAACACGGAAATCCGTTCCCGATATGAGCCTGTTCGGAGAATGACTATCAGGCGTTGAGCTCGCCGCGAATCGCCTGGAGGGTGGCCCGGGCCGAGGCGGCCCAGGTAAACTGTGAGACGCGTGCCCGGCCGGCCACACGAAGCCGGTCACGTTTTGCTTGATCGCCCATGACTCCCTTCAGAATATCGGCCAATTGCCCTGGCTGGTGCGGATCACAGTACACCGCGGCTTCGCCGCAAACTTCTCGTAGCGGCGGGATGTCGGCCGCCACCACCGGACAGCCACACGCCATCGCCTCCAGTGCAGGCAAACCGAAACCCTCGTACAGGGATGGATAGACAAACAACTCGGCATGTTCATAGAGCGCGCGCAATTCTTCGTCGGTCACGTAGCCCAGCCGACGCACCGACTCCGTCGAATCAGCCTCATACGCTCCGAATACCTTAGGGTTGGCGCCGCCCGTTACCACAATGTCAAACGGCGCCGAACCTATCCGCTTGGCGGCTTCCACCACGAGTTGCAGGTTCTTGCGGTAGTTGTTGCTGCCCACCGCCAGGACATACGGCTTCTCCTCCGGTGAAAGCTTACACAGAATCGACTCATCAGGATTGACCGCCGTCACATGCTCGTGACCATGATAAATCACGGTGATACGCTCTGTATCGATTCGGGCGTGCCGGACAAGCTCGTCTTTTGAGAACTGGGACACCGTGAGTACCCGCGACGCGATCTTGCCCAGCCGTCGCAAACTGAACCGATACCACGCCCGAAAAGCCGGGCTGAACGTCGCCGGGTAGGCAAAGACGGCTGCATCATGAACTGTCACACTCTGCCGTCGGTAGATGTGCGGTCCCAGGTTGCACAGATTGACCAGAAACGACCTGCCCGCCAGTCGCGGCAGCTCCAGTTGCTCCCAGAGCTGTCCCGTGCGCCGCCCGCCGGTTTCTATGGGGATGTTGTGAAGATCAGGTGTGGTGCGAATGTCGTGCGGCGCCACGATTCGGACATCGCAACCGGCCAGCGGGCAATCATCGTCCTCCAGATCCCGATCGATCGCCTTCACCAGCTCATGAGCATATCGCTGTACACCGGTCAGTGGCTGGGTCAGGAAGCGACCGTTGATCACGATCGACTCAGCCATGCCTTCCCCGCTCCCGTCCGGCCCGCGCGTGGGTCAGGAAATAGCCGATGATCAAAAAGGCCACTATCGGAAAGACCCGCGAGGTGCCCAGATAGAATATCCGCAGGGTCTCGGCCAGCGCTACAAACAACACCGGATAGAGCAGCAGGCCAAGGCCGGAGCGAAGGCGAAACCGCCGGTAGCCATAGCCCAGCAGCACGCCCAGCACGACAGCGGTCAGCACGGCGCCGGCAATTCCAAAATCATAGTAGATCGGGTAGACCCCGCTGAACGTATTGAACTCCGGATCGGCGTGCAGCATCAAATAGGCGCTCGGCTCATCACTCACGCCCGCGAGGCGCCGCAGCAGATGGCCGATCCCCGGGAAGGCGTACAGCCAACCGAATACAAACTGGCCCTTCAACTCCGGCCAGGGATACTCGGTCAGCAGGCCTGATCCGTTATTCAATGATGTGAAGTAGTAGTTGTAGAAGCGATCGACCACAAACCCGAGAAAACTCTCCGCCTTGTATTGATAGGATGCGGCCCAGGAGCGAAAAAACTCACCCAACCCGAAAAACGCAATCAGCCCCAGCAGGCCCGCGTACGGACCTGCTGCCAGAACGCCCCGTACCAGCCGGTTGCGACCGCGCCAGGCCAGCAGGTAGATTAACAGCAGCGGCACCAGCAATTCCAGCGCCGCAAGGCGTTCCGACCAGGCCAGCGTACGAAACACCGTCAGCGTGATGATGACCGCGAGATACCAGTGAAAACGCCGGGGCAGCCGCTTCCGCCACAACCATCGATACGAACCGTAAAAGATCACATAGACCACGCCCAATTGCGTGAAGGTGGTAATACCGGGAATAGTCGACACCTCCCCGCGCAGGTTAGTGATATGGCCCAGGATAATGCGGGCAAACATCTGCGGATCGGCGGCAATCTCCCGAAACCAGATCACGTACGCCAGCATCGTGACAATCGCCAGCAGGTCGAGAAACCAGGCGCGAAGGGCGATGCGATGTGGGGCTGGCTGGTCATGAGTCACCCTGGCGCCGACAAAGGCGCTGACTCCGAGGATAACGAGATACATCAGACCGAACAGGAAGTAGTCGAACCGAAAGTAATTGCGCTCAGTCCCGCTGTCGGCGCCCGCAAGAAAAATCAGGACAAAGACCGGGATGATGAACAGGAATATCATCAGGTAGGGCCGAATCCACCAGTAGGTCTTTCCGCCCGTTCGATCCTGCTCAGATTGCTTCCGAACGACTCGCATGAAATGAGTTAAATCACCCGCCGGGCGGCATTCAACAAGAAAAAGCGCTACGGATTCGTAGCCACGGCAATAAACTCATCAACCAGATCGCCCCATGAGCGGATCTGCGATGTGTCGATACTCTGCCGATCAAAGCCGGCCGCTTCCCGCAGGGCCGTTTCGATACTGCTGTCGTCGCCGGGACGATAGTAGAACTTGTTTGACCGTCCACTCTTCAAAAACTCGGGAGTGACAATCGGCAGGCGACAGTAGGCGTACTGGATGACCTTCAGCGAGTCGGTAAACGACTCGGCCCCGGGCGAGTACTGCATGGTGTGCAGGCCGATGTCGGCGTGGACGATGTACGGGATCGTCTCCTCGTGGCGAAGCTCGCCGTACCGATGGATATTGGCCGCCTCCGGAACGGCCTCGATCGGACCGATAATGTGAAACTGCCAGTCAGGAAACAAGCGAGCGGCCCGTCGCAGAAAATCGACATCAAGACGGGCGCTGCCGACAAAGACGGCATTCGGAACATCAGTACAATCATAGGGATTATCGACCTCCCCATCAAACAGCTCCTTGCGAATGCCGTGATGCTGCAGTCGCACGTTCGGGAGGGTACGGAACTTGTCGTAGATGTACCGGCTCGGGACACTCACCAGATCGAAGTTCTCGACTATGCGCTCCTCCTCACGAATCACTGCCGGATGGCTCTTCAGCAGGCGGAGATCATCGGACACTCGGTAAATGCACGTCGCTTTCGGGTTGAGCTGTCGGCTGCGACGGTACAGAAGGAGTCCGGGGGTGCTTTCAAACACCAGCAGGTCGGCCTCCTCGAGCGCCTCCTGGCCTTCGTTGAGATGGAAATCGCCATAAGTGGCGAACAGCGGCATGCTGAACCGATTGAGAATATGCGAGCGCAGGTTGGCCGGATGCCAGGGCGTGAACCAGACGAAGCTGTCGATATTGTCCCGCACCTCATACACTTTGCCGGCTTCCGCCCGAATCGGATACTGGAAACGATAGTCACGGATCAATCGTGACAGGTGGCTGATCGAAGCCGTGAAGAAGGTGACATGCCAGCCGCGCCGGGCGAAGGCATCGGCAATCCAGTGGAATCCGGCCCAGCGCTTGGAGCCCCAATAGTGGCCGGTGATGAGTACCACACGCTTCACAACACGCACCCCGAGATCCCGAGCCTCAGCCCTCGTCTCCAATAGCGCGCGTCAGGACATTGCGGGTAAGCATCGATGCCACCGTATCGATCAGCAGCGCCCCGCCAAACACCAGCGAACTGGCCGTAAACACGCCTCCTCGTCGGCCGGTCGGCTCGCGCACGAGCATGTCCGCCCCACCGGGGCGATTCATCCCCCGCGCCACCCGCACCATGTCGGCCGGGGCGGTCGATGAGCGCTTGTCGGTCTCCCAGCCGGACGCGCCGACACCGCGTAAGCCGTTCTCTACCCCCGGCCGGCCGGGATCGTAGCGTGTCATCCGCCGCGGGGTGTTCTGATTGAGCGAGGAACCGCCGAATACAGGTCGATCGGCATTGATCGGTATGCCACCGAACACCCAGTGGTTCGGCTCAAGGATTTCAAACGGCGCACAGGTGCTGTAGTCATCCATATTGAACCGAACCCCGATCAGCTCGGTCTCATCAGCCACCGAATCGGCAAACGACAGACTGATACAGCGCGTCGAGCCGTCCTCATAGAAATCTATTTCGCGGAACATCGTGTTGCCGGAGATATTGACCAGCCACAGTCCGCTGTGCTCATGATACTTGCGGGTTGCCTCGTACATGGCCCGGCTCCAGTACTCGCAGTGTGTCGAGAAGATGACTGCCCGGTAGTGACGCAGCAGGTCCGGATCATGATGCAACTCAGCGCCGCTGACAATATCATACGCAAACCCCTCTCGTTCCAGCCACGCCAAAACCCGCCATTCCCCCGCCGCCAGATGATTGGTAAACGGCTGCAGCGGTGAGTCCTCTTCCAACGCGCAGTTGACGTACGGCCTTTTGATGCTCAGGCGATGATGGACCCACTCGGGGTCATGCGCGCGCACTCCCAGCCGCTCCTTGAGCGACCGCTTGAGCGCCGGCGACAGGCGACGTCCGAACGCCGCACGCGCGCGTGTGATCAGGCTTGGCGTTGCGACTGAAATGTAATCGGCGCTCGTGTCGGTCTCGAAATTGCGATACCGGCTTCGACCACCCCACGTATTGTACGACTGCCAGGTGTTGGTGCTGGCAAGGACCAGGATCCGCGCCTGGTGTCCCTGAGCTGACGGCGGAGTCGACACGACCATCGGTATCGCAAACGGCTCCTCTCCCTCGGCGGTGAGCAGGAGACTGAACAGACCCGGATGCGCGGTTGAAGGAATCGTGTAACTCAGTGTTTCTTTCCAGTCAAGACCGTGCTCTACAAAGAAGCAATCGGGCGCTTGCTGTACGGCTGGAGCGAATGTCCCGAGATCGGCCACCATCTCCTTGACCAACCCGTGTCGATACAATCTTGCTCGAAACTCGCTCGAGGAATGAACATACACGGGCGTCGTCTCACCCGGCTGAAACCACAGCCGAGGTTGATAACCAATCAAGCGATCCTCGAGCAGCCGCACGACCGATGGCAACTCGGCCGCTACCAGCTCTTTCGGTACAAAGCCGTCGCGCTCTATTCGCAGCCTGCCGTTTGTCGGTAGGTTGTCGAACGAAACAGATCCGCGTTCATCGGACCGAAGCTCGCCGGAGATCGACCCCGCCGCATCGAGAACGGTGATCGTGGCATCGACCACTGGCGCGGCGAGTTCGGCGCCCAGAATTCTTGCTTTCGTCTTTACTTCACTCATATCCCAGCGCACTGATTGACTCGGCCAGTATCTCCTGCACCGCGGCCTGCTGCCGGTCATTGAAATCCCTCTTCCAGCGCCCGGAGTGCGCCCGGGAAAGGTCGGTTTTCAACAGTTCATCCGACCAGCTGACCTGCCAGAAGTCGCAAATTCGATGCAGCGTCGGCTCGGTCTCACTCACCAGCGCTTCCAACGAAATCTCCAGATAGCTCTCCTCGGGCACACGATCCCTCACCAGCCACCATTGCTTCAGCAGGTCACGGTAGATGACCGCACTCTCAGCCGGGTCGGACGGCATCCAGCTTTGCTTGGTATACGACGCCACCACATCGCGTGGATCGCGATAGATATGCACCATGCGAGCTTCCGGCAACAGCTCGAGGATTTTGTCGAGCCAGAGGATGTTCCAGGTGTTCTTTTCGAGATAGTGTTCGGCGTGCTGTTGATCGAGTACTGACTGCATTACCGAGCGCAAGAACTCACCAAACATAGACGCCAGTTCTGCCTTGTCCGGAAAGTAGTGGTAGCGCAGTTCGTTCTTTTCCAGCCACGGCAGGCCGATCCAGTAGCCACGGTAGCGAAACTGATTCAGCTTATCTATCAACTCGGCGGACAGCCGCTTGAAGTCGGGGCAATAGCGGACGGTGTTGATCCCCGCATAGTATGCGCGGAGATTCCACCGAGACAATCGAAGCAGGTCCCAGCGATGCAGGGCGGCGAAGATGAGCCACAGCGGGTGCCGCCGCGACAGGACCCGCAGCATGTGATCCAGTCGTTTGAGGCGACGGTCATACACGTATGGGGTCCAGGCATCGACCGATGAATAGAAGTCAAGGAGGCCATCGGGATCAACCAGGAACCGCCACTCCGGTACATTGCACATGGCCGGATGACGGCTGAACAACTTTGTCAGGATACTCGTTCCGCTGCGGCCGGTGCCGCCAATCAACGCGATCTTCACTCCCGCGTTACCTCCCGTTGTTCACACGTTTGATTGTCTCGTCAACGTATCGTTCGGCAAACATGCCGTTAACATGATTGGCCCCTTCGTGCGCCTTCCACATATGTACGAGTGGATGAAAACAGCCGCGATCGGCCCGGTAGAATCGAAAATAGTGCAGCAGCTGTCGAATGGCGCGAAGCGTATTGCTTGATTCGGCCAGCCGGCGCACCCCGGAGCGATTGTGGTCCGGGGCCGACACACTCGCGTTTTGTCCCGCCGTCTCACTCAGCGGGAGCCCCTCACGCGTCCGAACATACTTGAAAAACAACCGACGGCCAAGCCGCTTGTCAAACGGCACCCGCTGCCACAAACCCATGAACAGTTCATCCCACATCGGCAGCCGCCATTCATAGCCGAGGAATTCATACACGCGAACGGAATTGCAAATGAACTTGGCCTGCCGTTCCTGCCAGTCCCAGTACTCGTATGCATCAGCCGCCGCATGCCGATCGAACCCGTCGCGGTCGTCCAGCTGCGAACCAATCCGGTCATCAAATAAATCCTGCAGCTCACTGAGCGGACGGGCCCAGAGCCAAAAATGCTCCCGGTATACTTGATCAAGAAGGTCACGACGCGTGATGGTGTCGCGATCAAACGCCGCTGGTATATGACTGCCTGCCACAAAGTCACCAGAATGACCGGGAACAAAGACGGCATCTTCTGAAATCAACTTGTCCTCGCGCAGTTGTCGCACGGCCAGATAGTCCTGCATATGCGGCAGGGAGACAATTCGCCCGGCAAACTGATAGTACCGGGCGCGCTCGTCGGTACCAAAGAACCGCCGCCAGGCGTAGTAGCTATCGGGCAAATTCACCCACCGAAAACCGAGTTGGTCGGCCACCTGTCGTGACACTCTCGATTCCCAGTTGTTACGTTTGCCATACGTAAAGCAGAAAACGTTGTCATATCCAAGCCGCTTCAACATCCATGCAACAACACGCGAATCATACCCACCGGAAAGCGGCAAGGCCACCGGGCGACCATCGAGCCCTTCGACCAGCCGACCGAGAACCTGTCGATGCATCTCATCAACCGCATCACACCAGTCATCATCAGTTCGGTCATCAGTTTCGGAATGGCGAAACGCGAAGTAACGTGAGACCGTCAATCGTCCGGTGTGATCGTCATAGTGCAGCTTCTCCCCTGCCTGCAGTTGCCGTACCGATGCCATCAGCGTGTGAGCCCCGGTCACGAACCCGGCCACTTGCAACTCGATTCGAGCCAGGTCATCGATTTCCATCGCCCCGCGACACTCAGCAACCCACAACGGATCATCACTGAGATATAGCCGTCCGTCACCCCTGGCATAGAACAGCGGGAAACTGCGCACCCGGTCAACCGCGGCCGCAATCTCATCGCCATCCGAGACGACAATTGCGAAGGCTCCGTCGGTTGCCGAAAGCAGGTCACCGAGTTTGTCCGGCGACACTGACGTGTCTTCTACAAAGGCACGCCCGCCACGTGCCAGGACCGGCGCACCGCGCCACGTCAGCTTTCCCGATCGAGTCCATGGGAAGATTGCTTGCCCTGTCAGGTGCATCTCAATCATGCAGCGCTCCCAGCAGTCGCAACAAGCGAGCTTTCATGGCCCCTATCGCAATCGCCCGGTTGTTGGGACGCTGCAGATGCCCGAGCAGTGTCCGCCAGTAGGAGCCACCATTGGATGGATTCACTTCGGGCGCGTCTACGCCACCATTCGCCCGGATTGCAACCGCCTGCTGGAATACGCGTTCGGCATCGCGCAACCAGCGACGCTCGTACGGTTCGGGCGGTGAGAGCGCGTGAACGAACCGGGCCGCTTCTTCCGTGGCCATACTCACATGCGCGTTGGCTGCATCGATCTCGATCGGAATGACCTCGGTAATGATCTCCCGCTCGTCAAAGCACGCCGCGACAAGATAGCCCACCCCGGTGTGGCGTCGAGATTGATGCGATGGTAGATCGAATACACAGTTGCCCAGCGAATAAAAGACAGTGCGATGACCATCGCGCTCAAATCCCTGCGGTGTGTGAGCGTGGTGGGCAATTACCAGGTCCGCACCACAGGCCAGATACGAGCGCAGCAGCCGTCGCCGCGACGGCATCGGAACAGTCGTGAATTCCTCACCACCATGGTAGTTGAGCACCACCCAGTCGGCGCAGGTGCGGGCCTCGTCGAGCGCCTCTTCGACCGATTCCTCAGCGTCGGCACAGAAGACACCCGCACATTCCTCTCCGGCGATCATTCCCTCCCGATGACACACGCCTATCAGGGCGATGCGCATGTTGTTTCCTTCGAGCAGGTGCAGGCGGGTTGCCTCGGCGATAGTGTCGCCTGCGCCAAAATGCACGCCGCCTGCTTCATGTATCAAACGACGCGTGTCGTGGAACCCGTGTATTCCACAGTCAAACACATGGTTATTGGCCAGGTTGAAGACACCGACGTTGCGATCCGTTAGATACCGCACCGCCGCCGGTGGACTCACTACCCTGATATCGTCGCGCGACACCGTCGACCGATCGGTAGCCGGGCCCTCGAAGTTGGTCACTACGAAGTCCTGTCGCCCGAACAGCTCCAGGATGTCGTCGTCGAAGATCTCCCGATCCTGGTCGACCGCCGCACCGAAAGCGCCGGTTAAGCTCATATCACCGGTGAAAACAACCCGTATCATGTCATATCACGATTGTGCGATCTCCGCCGGGAAGTTGCGCCAACCGGTCGCATAGAATCGCAATGACCGTCGCAGCGCTTCCCGGCGCAGATCGGCCTTGACCTTGTTGCGGAATCCGGTCGCTGGTTGCGGCTCGAACGGATAATCCAGTGCCCGACAGATCTCGGCGCATGATTGATAGCGCAGTGACTTCTCCGTCATGTGGCGGTCGGCGATCCGAAACAGGCTGAGTGCGGTGACAATCTCCTCCTGGACCTCCACTGGCATACGATAGAACCCGCCCACACTCGACTTGCTGATCGTCTTATCCGGGCGGTTCCCCCACGTGCCGATTCCGGCGCTTTCATCGCGGCCGGGCGCCTCGAGCACCGACAGGTCGGTTGCGACCTCCAGGAAGTCCAGCAGGCGACCGGTCTCGTGCTCCGGACCCTCGACCAGATCCTCGTACTTGATGAGAAGATACCGCTGCGAGTCTTCCACCGACATCGCCGCCGAGGCATTGTACACCCACATGCCGGTGGCGAAGATCGGGGTGAAGCCGCGGCGGACCAGCGATGCTACCGCATCGTGCGGCTGACGGATCGTGTGGACCACTTTGCTGTCAGCAAACATGTTTAAAAAGTGACGGAACGAATAGGCATTTGATGGTGTCTTCTCGACCCAGACCTGCGCCCGGGTCGATGCCATCGGTCGCGCAAAATACCGCTCCACGAACTCTCCGAGCGAGGTCGAGTCAGAGATCAATCGACGTAATTCCTCGCGTGACCAGCCGTAGTCCTCGTGCAGCAAATGGTGGCCCGCATACGGAAACCATCCCTGGGTCGTGAAGCGTGGAAACTTGAATCCGAGCAAACGATGTTTGCTTTGCGGCCAGTCGGTGAAGACCTGCTCCTTATTGAAGAAATTCAACTCGGCCCCCGAAAAGACATCGGGATGACGATTCAATACAGTCCGCAACATTGAACTGCCGGTACTGCCCGGTCCACCCATTAGCACTTTCATGTTGTTGGTCCTACCTCCCGTTGCAAACCCCGTTGTGCCTCTCAGGCACGCATACGTCCGTTAAACACCCGTCCTATCGCCGGCGCCAACCGCCCGTCGCGGGACACCACCACTGAGTAGTATGCGATCGCAGCCATCGCCCCGATCACGATCACCCAGATCGAGTCCAGTCGCAGCAGCCATTTGGCTGCCGCCGGAACAAGCAACAGCGCGCCCGACCAAGCCACTGGGCGCACCAGTGCGCGGCCAAACCGAACCAGGTCGACACCCGCCCGACCGAACAGCCACACATCCATTACAACAATGCCAACAACACCAGCAGCTGCAAACAGCGCCAGCGCCAGCACCGGATCGCCGGCCAGACCACCGGCTGTCAGGGCTAACGCGCGACCGATCAGCAAAGCTACATTGTAGATGAGATTCGCTTTCTGTACTTCCAGCACATCACACAGGTTGCTCAGGGGCGAGTGTACAAACGAACCCAGAATCCAGATCGACAGCACCTGCGCGTAGATACCGGCCGAGGCCCACACCTCGCCAAAGAAGACCGCAAATACATCGCGGCCGATCAATGTCACCAATAGCAGCGGAAAGGCGCCGTACCAGACCAGTCGCGTGGCCACCTCCGTGACCGCCCCGCCCAGATTGCCGGTGCGGCGGGCCTGGGCGGCCTTCTGGAAAAAGACCTGGCCGATCGCCTCCCCGATAAACATCGCCGGCAAACTCAGCACCTGACGAGCCAGCGTGAAGAAACCCACTGCCTGGAGAGAGAAGAAGTAGCCCAGCATTAGCACCGGCAGCTGCCGCGACACCGTGTTGAGCAGCACCGACCAGGTAGCAAAATGCGGGAAGTTCTTGTGTCGATGCAATCCCTGAACAATCAACCGCCACTGCGCGTACCCGAACAGCTGCTGCAAGCCCTGTCGTCCCAGGCGAAGCACTAGAAACAGGAACGAGAGCGCCTGACCGGCCACTTGCGCTGCAATCAGCGGTCCTCCACCGACAAGACCGCCGAAACCGAAAGCTACCTTACCACCGTGCGAAACGGTCGCCTGCGCCACTCGGGAACCTGCCAATTCGCCAAAGCGGGTCAAGCGCGAAAACCAGCGGGCCATCACCTGGTAGCCGCCGTAGAGGAGAGTCATCAGCGGGATGACAAAGAGATAACCAACCATTCCCTCGCCATCGAACAAGCGTAGCAGTTCGGGTCCGGCGACCATGGTAACGACCAGCCAGAAAACAGCGCTCAGTATGACCAGACCAAGAGCCGCCAGCGCCAAGTTGGCGGCTTCCTCTTCGGATTCCGGCAACATCACCGCCATTTCATAACGAAAAGCAGCTACCACGCCGGTGATACCGGTGATCGTTATGAAGAGCCCCAGCAAGCCAAAGGCCTCGGGCGCAAACAGGCGCGTGATGACAGGCATCATCAAGACGCCAAACGCTTGCGCAACAACAGTTCCGGAGGCCAGCTTGGCTACATTGCGAACGAAGGACATGGCTATCTGTTATCCTGATCTGGGCCTTCTGTCGTCACTCCCTGACGACAGTCTATTCCAATTGGTTGGTAGGTCGGGCGGCGGGCGCAAACAACAAAAAACGGATCGCCGGAGAAACGACCCGATCAACTCAAAATGGTGGTGGGGGAAGGATTCGAACCTTCGAAGGCTTCGCCGGCAGATTTACAGTCTGCTCCCTTTGACCGCTCGGGAACCCCACCACGGTCTTGTCT
>WJMS01000341.1 GCA_014727815.1 candidate division GN15 bacterium | reverse complement strand
GTAAGCCATTGCCGCCAGCAAGAGCACAACCGCTGCGGTCACTAGCAGGCCAACATAAGTTGTTGTCCAGCCGGCTCTTCGATTGTCGTTGCGGTAGTCGTTCATGGTCTCATCCACCTTTGTTTCGGTGCATTGTTTCAACGAACGGGTGGCGGAAGAGGTTCCAGAAAAGGGCGGCACCGGCCGGCACGGAGTGACCGGCAGAAACTGCCAAAAGTAAAGGCGGGACCATTCGATCCCGCCCTGATGAGACTGTCGAACAGCATGCCGTGGAAGCCAGGCCGGGGGGCAGAGCCTTCCGACGGCCGGCCCGACAGTCTCCTCGGGGATTTCTCGTTGCCAGTGCTCAGTTGCGTCAAGCTCCCCGACAGCGTCTTTCCGTTCGTGACGAACCGGCAAGCCGGTCGGCACGTAACGTCGCGGAAACATGCGTGCGCGGAGTCCGGACGGGGAGGCCGGACAGAACGACGTCATGAAAGACAATCAGAACTTCGACAAGGATGGGATATTTTGCAAGGGACGACGATGTAATACGGATGGGCTAGCCCGGATATGCCATTGGGGACCGAATGGGCGATATTAACGGAAACAATATATTGGAGTTGATAGAGTTACGAACCCCACTCTTTCGACCGGGGACGGTGCCGTGCCTGGTCAAGTTCCTGCAGGAACAGCCGAAGATTGACCTGTTCGTGGTCGATACCGAGCTTGCGGCGGATGCTCTTGCGCTGGTTGCGGACAGTGCCCTCGGAGGTCGCGAGGGCGGCGGCGATTTCCTTGGAGGACATTCCGGCCCGAATCATGCTGCAGATTTCCAGCTCGCGGGGCGACAGTGAGGCCGCCAGGCCTTTCAGTTCGTGCACGAGAGGTGAACTCAGTTCACTCAGGGCACCACGAACCAGTCCCACCAGTTCGCGTTCGGCGGCGCCGACGCGGTCTTCAAGCGAGCGCAGCAGCGGCATGACGACCTGGTCGAGGTTGTCCCGGACCCGGGCGAGCATCGCCTCCTTCTCATTCTCGATTTGCTCGAGCACTTCGTGCAGGGCAGTGTTTTTGCGCTCCAACGCCTGTTGTTCGGCCTGCAGGCGGGCATTGATATCGGCCAGCTCGCGTTCGACCGCCTTTCGATCAGTGATATCCTGAACGGTGCCGTAGAGGCGCACCGCCCGTCCACGCTCATCGGTAGAGACCCGCACCAGCGTGGCGAGCACGGCCGAGCGTCCCGACGGCAGGCTGACTTCGAGATCGAGCTCACATTCGCCGGCAGTGTCGATCGCCTGTCGCAGGCACTCACGCACACGGGCCTGATCCTCCGGCGTGTAGTAACCTAGTGTCTCGTTGAACGACGGCGGCCCGAGCGCTGGGTCGCGGTCGAACAAACGGTAAACCTCCTCGGACCACTCGATGCCCAGGGTGGCGACATCGAGCTCCCAGTTGCCCATCCGGCCGAGCTGCTGGGCGGCTTTGAGCCGTTCTTCGCTGCTCTGCAGGGCCTGCTCATAGGCCTTGCGATCGGAGATGTCGCGGGAGATGGCAATGATCTCGGTGATGTCACCGGTCTCGTTGCGCACCACCGCGGAATTCGTCTCGAACCAGACATACCGCTGGTCGGCGCGACGGATCCGGTATTGCACGGTGTACACCTCGGTCCCGCGCATGATCGTCGTGTGACTGCGCTGGACTTCGGCGAGGTCATCGGGGTGGAAGTAGTCGTAGGCGCTCGTTCCGACGAGCTTCTCGGGCGCATACCCCAGCAGCGTTTCCGCCGACGGAGAAACCCAGAGATAGGTGCCGTCAGGCGCATGATGGGAGATCATGTCGAGCGCTTTGTCGGCGAGCAGACGGTACCTGGTCTCGGTCTCTCGATCGGGGTAGTCTCGTCCGCCGTTCCGGTTCGATTCCGGTGAGACGGAGTCGGTTGGTGTGGACGCCGGTGATGTCGAACGAGATGGAGATTCGGCAGCCGGCCGGTCCGACCGATCGCCCGGTTTGTGCCTTCCTGCATTCATGTGGATCCTCCGCGGCCGATCTGTCCGCGCACAACCGACCGCTTCAGAGCGTTGCGTACCCTACCTGCACGGGCAGCGTTACCCGCAACATACGGCGCAGCAACCGTCGGGGCAACGAGAATAATCGACAAGGCGACCGACTCACTCCACCTCCAGCCTTGCCCCTACGGTGCTCAGAAGACCAAGCGCACGCCAACCTGGTTGATGCCCTCGGCTTCGAAAGTCGAGATCACTCGCTGGTAGTTGACGCTGACCAGCGGCGTGATCGGTTTGACCAGTGACAGTTCGACATAGTGATCGTTGTCGAGCCCCGGGGTCAGGTCGTAATTGTAGTCGGCGGTGAACTCGAACGTGAAGGTGGTGAAGACCTTGAACGAGTTGATCAGCACCAGTTGCACAGTGTGGCCGCGATTGTCACCGGCATCATCGAAATTGCGAAAGAACGAAAGTTCGTTGGAGATGGGATAGAAACCGAACCGGTTTGAGTCGTCCTCCCACGATGGTATCAGTCCGGCCTGCGCCTGTGCGGGCTGCGTCGCGATACCGGAGAGGGCCAACATGCAGACGAGCAACACAAGCTTGCGCATGTTTACCTCCTGGGTGTACAGGTGATTCGTGATTATGTCGTGTCGGAAGGAGTATATCGAATCGACGGCGGCCAGGCAACAGCGTGACCGCTTATTGCACGGCGCCGTGGTAGAAAAAGCGGCCGAGCCCGATCGTGAAGACAAAGCAGCCATAGAGAGCGTGCTCCACCACGCAGGCCAACGTCGAATCGGTGCGCTGGTAAGTTCGGGCGAAGAGATAGCCGCCCACGGCGGTGAGCACAACCGCCGGTATGTTCTCGAAGACGATATGCATGTAGCCAAAGGCAAGGGCGCTGGCTACGGCCATCGTCTGTTTCCCCGGAAACAGCGACCGGTAGCGGTGGAAGAAGAACGTGCGGTAGATCACTTCCTGCGGGTAGACCGACAAGACCGGATAGAAGATCATCACCAGCAGCCAGATAGTCCGCGCTTCGCGGATGAAATTGAACATCATCGCCGGGTGCAGCAGCCACAGGCCCAGGGTCAGGATGGCGGCGTTTATCGCGAACAGGGTGAGCATCCGCTTGATCGCCCCGCGCAACGCCGCAGCGTGCCACAGCCGGCTGCGGTTGAATGTTGCATCTCGCAGCAGCAGGACGAGCGAAAACAGGAACATCGCCAGCAGGGGAATAAGAACGTGGATGCCGACTATGTCGAGAGCGTACAAGAGCGGGATGACAACGAAGATGAGGACGAACTCTACTGTACGACCGACCAGCGACAATCTCGACATGACCTTTCGTCCTCCGCAGTTGGCCTGATACCCGTCGTGCGTACGTTGTGCTGATGAATACGCGGGTGGTGGAATAACAGCAAGTTAGTCTTTCATGAGGCGCGGCCGGTGATGGCCAAAATGCGATCGGGGACATTGCTGATTATGCCGGCCACGCGTTTCTTGATCAGCATGCGGGCCATGGCGGCGCGGTCGACGGTCCACACCAGCATGGGCAGACCCAGTGAACGCATCTTACGGGCGAAGCCGAGGCGCAGGCGGGCCCAGTGGGGTGAGACAAAGGCGGCGCCACACTGTTCGAGACGCCGGGTGATGGCCATCTCCTTGACCTGGGCGCGCAGGGCGATGGTGCGGGGAGCGCCGATCAGCAGGCCGGCGATCAGGGCCGGATCGAGCCGGTGCAGGCGGGCGACCGACTGGTCTTTAAATGACTTGAAGACAACGTGATCGAACGAGAAGTGTCCGGCTACCTGGGCGACGATATCGGCTTCGTAGCCGGTTTCTTTCAGTTCGATATCGAGCGCGACCCGGCCGGCGCAGAGCGAGAGCAGCTCGGCCAGGGTCGGCACCGCGAAGCCGACCTCGCGGGCGCATGCCTGGACCTCGTTGTAAGTCTGGAAGGCGATCGGTCGGTTGCAGCCGGGCACGGCCGGGTTATGGTGGACAACGATCGTGCCATCAGCGGCCCGTCGGACGTCACACTCAACCGCATCGGCGCCGATTGCAATGGCGCGCTCGAAGGCGTCGAGGGTGTTTTCATACGCCTGTTCCGAGGCGCCTCGATGAGCGATAACGCACGGGCCGCTACGTTCGTGCATATCGCGAAAAGAGAACATCGGTTGTCAGACCTCCCGGGCTGTGTGCATCCCCACGGCGTCAAGATAGCTGATGCAGCGGCATAACGCCAGTGCCGTCGTTTCGGCCCTCATGAAGAAACGGGATGGCGTACGGCGATGCCATCCCGTTGCATCAATCTATCGACAGCGCCTCGCTTGCTCACGCGCCGCGAAGCCGGTCGAGGGCGGCGATGATCTCCGATGGTTCGGCGCGTTTGCGATAGTCCGGATCGACAAACGCGTAGCGGATGACGCCGTCGGTATCGACCACGTAGGTAACCGCCAGGGGCAATGTCCAGGACTCATCGGCGTTGTACGCCGGGATATCCAACCGACCCTGAAACTGCTCTTGTACTTCGGGCGGCAGCGTGTAGACGATACCAAACTGCTCGGCGACCGTATTGCCGACATCGGAGAGGACGTGGAACTCCAGCGACGACATCTCTTTGGTCGAGAGCGAGCTGTCGGGGACTTCGGGACTGATCGCCACCAGCGAGGCGCCGCGCTCTTTGATCAGCGGCAGTACCTCCTGCATGGCGTTGAGCTGCATATTGCAGTACGGGCACCAGCCGCCGCGATACCAGACCAGCACGGCCGGACCGGTTTCGAGCAGTCCGGCCAGGCGGACGGTATCGCCGACCGCATTCGGAAGGGCAAACATCGGCGCCCGATCACCCTCTCCCAGGGCCGTTTCCAGCACGCCCGACTCGGCCACCTGGGCAACGCCCTTTTCAAAGGTGTTGACCATCTCGGCGGGCGCTTCCTCGGTGAACTGCGCTTTGCGCCGGTCGAGTTTGTCCTGCAACGATGGTATCGGCTTGTCGGCAATGCGGGTGGCATCCTCGGTTTCTTCGGCCGTTTGGTCGCCACCGCACCCGGCTGCGAGGAGCAGCGCTGTGAGGGCCAGGACCGAAAGCGTCAGAGCGAAGACCCATCGAAAGCTGTTGGTGCCAGTCATCATGTTTCCTTTCTCCACACACACGGAGGTTGTCCGGTTCGAGCGAGGTTACTGCTTGATCGCCGGCGCCATGGTCGTTTTCACGAACGACTCCAACGGAGTCGGCGTGGTGCTTTCATCGGAGCGCGGGTACTCCGGCTGCATGCGGCCGGTGTCGATCGCCTCGTGCATCTCGACAAACAGGCCGGCGACATGCTCGGAGACCCCCATTTCTTTCATTGCCGCGAGCGCCTGATCGTGGTCGATCTGCACGTGCTTCACGTTTTTACCGAGGGTGTCGCCGATTATCTTCGCAGCCTCATCGAACGAGTAATCTTTCGGACCGTGCAGCGGCCACACCCGGGACTTCATCGAGCCGTCCGTCAGCGCTTTCAGCGAAGCATCGGCGATGTCATCGGTGGCAATCATCGAAACAGTCGCACCGCCGGAGACCGGCAAGAAGATCGACTCGGCCTCGGCAATGCTCGGGGCGCTCTGCATGAGGTTCTCCATAAAGTAGGTCGGGCGCAAGATAATAGTCTCGGCGCCACTGTCGCGGAAGAGCTGTTCGACCTGCTTAAAGGCGTTGACCGGACCGACCCCTTCGCCGAGGTGGGCGCCGATACTGGAAATGACCACCACCCGTTTGATCTTGTTTTGTTTGATGGCGGCGACGGCGTTTTCGGTGAGGTTGCGATAGAAGCCGGCAAAATCATCGGTCGTGTAGTTGGGCGGGTTGACCCAGAAGAGGGCATCAACCCCCTCGGTGGCACGGATGACGTAGTCACGGTCGGCAAGATCGCCGGTGACTACGGTTGCGCCGCGGTCGGTGGCCTGCGAAACACTCTCCGGCTTGCGGGCGAGCAGGACGAGGTCATGTTCGCCGGTTTCGAGCAGACGGTCGGTCAGTTTGCTGCCGATGTTGCCGGTGGGTGTGGTGATGGCAATCTTCATGGTGGTTCCTTCTCTCGTTATGTAAACAGTTGTGTGAGTTTTCTCTCGTGGTTGTGCGCAGCCGTCAGTCCGGCTATGAGCTATGCTTTGTGAACACATTCGGGACTGACAGGTTTCCGGGGGGACGTGAATGGTGTAGTCGCGTCGCATGCCAATCTGCCGCAATGACAAACGTCGTCGACATTTTGACCGTCGCATCACTGTCATTTTGACAGGCCATGTCAGGCCGGGAGTCAAGTATCAGGCGTAATCTGTTGTAAGACAATGTCCATTTGAGATTGGCACGATGCTTGATTAGTGGTTGGACGACAGAGTCAAAGTCATGAAGACTGAATGAACCGGCCGAGATTTAACGGCAAACAAGTCGCACAAAGGAGGTGGTTGACATGAAATCGCTGATGAAACGACCGGAGCAGAAGAGTCGGTGGCTCGACCCGATCTTCGAGGATTTCTTCTCGGCGCCTTCGCTGTTCAACCGCTGGGATTATGAATACAGTCCCCGGGTGAACATCCGCGAAACCGAGGATCAGCTCGCCATGACGTTCGAGATTCCCGGGATGAACAAGGACGACATCAAGGTCCGGATCAACGACAACGTCCTGAGTGTCTCGGGTACGCGTGAAGACAAGCATGAGGACAAGGACGGCTCCTGGATCCGCCGCGAGATCATGTCCGGCAGCTTCTGTCGCCAGTTCACGCTGCCGAACACGGTTGACACGAACTCAGTCAATGCGGAATACCGGGATGGCGTCCTGGAAATCACGCTGGAGAAGCGCGAGGAGGCGAAACCGAAGGAGATCGATATCGCGGTTTCGTAACATACATACTTCTGCGGGCACGAACACAGCGCATGCGAACGGCCGGCCGTGACGGCCGGCCGTTTTTTAACCGGGAACGATTCTCGCCTGAACGGTGTATTTACAAACATGGACAAGCGAAAACAAACTACCGTATGGGCCTGGCGTGTGGGGTTCGTGGTGGCACTCGTGGGCGTCTTCTCGCTCGGGTTGCTCACTTCCGACAGCACCAGCGTCGCCCAGGAACCGATCAGCGCCGATCAGCCGGCGCAGGATCGGCCCCTTTCAACGCTTCGCGACCTCAACCAGGCATTTATAGATATCGCAGCACAGGTCAAACCGACCGTCGTGACGGTCTCCACCGAACGGATACTCACGGCCCGCCAGCGCGGTCCGTTCGCCAACGATCCTTTTTTCGATTTCTTTTTCGGTCCCGATCAGCGCCGGCAGCCGCAGGAGCGGCAGTATCGCCAGGAAGGTCTCGGTTCGGGGGTGATTGTGAGTAACGATGGCTATATCCTCACCAACAACCATGTGATCGCGCGCGCCGACAGCATCTTTGTCGGCACCGCCGAGGGTGACCGGTATACCGCCGAGGTGATCGGCGCCGATCCGCAGACGGATGTGGCGGTGTTGAAGATTGACGCTACCGGGCTGCCGTACATCGAAGTCGGTGACAGTGACAGCCTGATGGTCGGTGAGATGGTGATGGCGATCGGCTCGCCAATGAGTGAGCGGTTGGCCGCGACGGTCACGCAGGGTATTGTCAGCGCCAAGGGCCGTTCCAATGTCGGCCTGGCCGACTACGAAGATTTCATTCAGACCGATGCGGCGATTAACCCGGGCAATTCCGGCGGTCCGCTGGTCAATCTCGATGGTGAGCTGGTCGGGCTGAACACGGCGATTGCCAGTCGCACCGGCGGGTTCCAGGGGATCGGCTTTGCCGTACCATCGAACATGGCGATGCGGGTGATGAACTCGCTGATCAACGAGGGCCGGGTGGTGCGCGGCTGGCTCGGGGTATCGATTCAGGATGTCAACGAGTCGATCGCCCGGGCGATGGGGCTCGATCGCACCGATGGCGCCCTGGTTGGTGACGTGGTCGAGGACAGCCCGGCCGAAGAGGCCGGTGTACTGGCGGGGGACCTGATTGTTGGTGTCGATGGTCGTAAAATCGACAACACCGCCGAACTGCGCAACCAGATTGCCGCAACGGCGCCCGGTTCGGATGTGACGCTTGACATCCAGCGCAATGGTGACGTGGAGCAACTCGAGGTGACGCTCGGTGAACTGCCCTCGGAGTATGTTGAAGGCGGCGTGCCGACCGATGTTGAAGACATGCTGGGCTTCACGGTTGAGGGCATGACTGACGACCTCGCCCGCCGCTATGAACTCGACCGGCGCCTTACCGGCGTCGTGGTGACCTCGATCGACCCGACCTCGGCAGCGTACACCTCGGGCCTGCGCGAAGGCGACCTGATTCGCTCGGTCGACCGTCGCCGGGTGCAGAGCACCGAGGAGTTCTATGCTATGATGAGTGACAAAAACGAGGGCGACAGCGTGCTGCTTCGGGTGGTACGCCAGGGCAACGCCTTCTTCATTGCGTTTGCGCTGCGGTAGCCGCTGAGTCGTGAGACCATAGACACAGTATATACTGATGGACATACGCCGTTTCGGGCCGAGGCTCGGAACGGCGTTTTTTCCTGGGGTGGTGGCGGGATCCGTCAGATGTCACTCTTCCGCGCGACTGCGGCGGCCCGGTTCGCCAGCATCTGACGGAACAAGATACCTGCACGGGGATAGTTGGCGCACGTCGCGTGCGCCAGGCACCGCTCATTTACAGCTGCTGAATCGCTCTGTCGTAGGGGGTGAAGCCCGGCACGCGGGACATGGTCAGGCGGGGCTTGTGGAAAGCCGGGTTGCTGGCGATCAGCTCGAGCAGTTCATCGCGGTGTTCCGGCGCGGCCAGGTGGGCAATGCCGACCGCCCGCTCGCCGAGCGAGAGGCCGCGCGGGTCGAGGGCGCCGTGCTCGGTGACGAGGATAACCTGGTCGGACGGCGTGGCGGTGGTGGTGATGCCGGCCGGGCAGTGATTGACGATCTTCGAGATACCGGCTTTGGTGACTGATTTCATGGCGATAATCGCCACCCCGTGCCGCGAATACTGCGCGCCGCGGATGAAATCCGATTGGCCGCCGACGCCGCTGTAGATCTTGCGGGCATCGAGTGAGTCGGCCCAGATGTTGCCGTGCAGGTCGACACCGATCGCTGAGTTGATTGTCACCATGCGCGGCTGTTCGGCAACGCGGAAGACCGAGTTGGTATAGTCCGAGGGGCGGCTC
>WJMS01000340.1 GCA_014727815.1 candidate division GN15 bacterium | reverse complement strand
CGCCACCAGCAACACCCACACCGCCGGTGTGCGCATGTACGCAATCAGGTAATCGCCCATGGTCATGATATAGGCGAGTCCGGCTATGGCTGCGCCGATCACGCCCCACAGATACCAGGTCCGTCCGGCCTGATACGCCGGTTCGTGGTCACGGCCGAGCCAGCCGACAAAAAAGCCGCCGACACTGATCGCTCCAAGGATCATGTGCAGCCATCGGAAGATGTAATCGCCAACAAACGGATTGATTACGGTCCCGGCCTGATTGGTCGCATAGAGTTCTTGCATGGCGGTCGGCTGTTCCGCCATAGAGAAGACCGAGCTGTAGGTGTAAGAGACATAGAGCAGGAAGAGCACGGCGACTGTCAGGAAGACGCCGACATTCGGCGATTTGCCTTCCCTGCGAAATGCCGCTGCATACAGCAGGTAGTAGGCGACAATCACGGCAGCCACGATCGCCAGCCAGAACCATCCGCTGATAATCGCCGCCGAGTAGACCTGATGATGATAGGTCAACTGTACAAACAAAAGCGGCGCCACGCCGAGCGTGACAGTCGCAGCCATCGCAGTCGGAAACCAGCGGATGAAGCGTTTGACAACCGGGTTCTCCCAGCGATCGGTAAACTTGCCCCAGAGCACCACCACCAGGCCGCCCAGCAGGAAGTTCATCGCCAGAAAGTGCAGCGAGAGGGTGACGATATGCAGTACGGTAATCAGCCACAGCGGGGCCGACAGGAAATTATAGTCCGGCAGATTCATCGTTGCCTCCTTCCTCGCTCGGCTCAACGGTCAGCAGGTAGGCGATCAGCGCCTCCCGCTCGATATCATCGCCGGTGAACGCCGGCATGCCCTCGCCGAGAAACTCGGCCATGTCGAGCATGTCGCTGTAGCTCTCGGCATCGAGCCCTACCAGCGAGGCCGCCTTGTCGTTGTAGCCACCGAACTCATGGCAGCTGCCGCAGCGGGCGCGGTAGACCCGCTCGCCGAGCGCCGCACCCTCGACCCCGTGGATTTCTGCCAGCGGGCGGTTGTCCATCCGTTCGTACAGGTACGCCGCAATCATGTCCGCCTCTTCGTCGGTCCCTAAGAACGGCGGCATGTTGCCCTTGATGTGATGCGTGCCGCGCACCATTGCCGCAATGAAGTCTTCATCCATCCCGTCAAACGCCGGCCCCAGCGGCTTGTAGCCATCGATGGTGTGGCAGGACCGACAGCTGTGGTTGAACAAATCGGCGCCCGGATCATCGGTCTTGTACGTCAGATGCGCCAGGAGACCGTCCTCGCCATACGTGTCGGCTTGGGCCAGTTCCAGCCCGTTGCCGTACATGTAGCCGCTGACCACATACGGTTTGCGAATCGACTCCCGAAACCACTCAAACTCCCCGAAATACATCAGCCCGAGCACCAGAATGACCGCCGAGACAACCGTATGCTGCTTGCGCGGGATGAGAAAACCAAACACGATCACCAGCACGGCGATGATCCCGGCGTACAAAAATGATGAGTTCAGCGCGCCGATCGGGGTTGGCATCGCCTCCAGCGCCGTGCTGATCACGTTGTCCGGAATCGCCGACCAGTACCAGTAGAAGGTTGGCACCATCACTGCCAAACCGAGCACCGCCCAGACGGCGTTGTAGCGGATCAGGCGCGCCCGGAAGTCGCCGTCACGCTCGCGGCTTGCCACCAGCATGGCGAACAAGCCCGCGAGCAGGATACACACCCCGGTTCGGAAGAAAAGCGAGGAGAAGTAGGTCGGGTTGAAAAAGCCGTCCCAGAATGAGCCGGTCTCCAGCCAGGTTCCCGGCGTGAGCATAAACGCCAGGATGCCGTTGATCACTACCAGCGACAGCCAGGCCGACACGAAATAGACCCAGCCGATCTTGATGTGATTCGACGCCGACATCGTCTTGAAGCCATAGTAGTAGATTATTGCCGCAGCGATTTCGATCGCAAAAAAGGTCCACTCGGTAGCCCAGCCCCAGACGAAAGTGTGAATCAAGAGATCGGTTGCCGCCGGGCTCAGCAGCCCGATCACAAACCAGATTCCCACGCCGGTCAATGCCCCCAGGACCAGGGTCGCCAGTACGAAGAACTTGCTCAGAGAGCGAAGATAATCGAGCATGGCACGGTCGTTCTTTTTGCGGGCGGAGATTTCGGCAATGACCAGATACAAGCCACCGCCGATAGCGAAGTGGGCGAGGAAAACGTGCAGGACGCTGATCGCGGCCATGAGGACGCCATAGCCGATCGGCTGGTCCCAAAACGGATAGTTCACGATACCTCCCGACAAATGCAGTTCATGTTGTCTTTTCCCATGGTACGCTGACCGAAAAGACCGGTCAAGTCCAATTGGACTAACGCATCCATTTACTCTTTTCCCACCGGTGATCCCCCCGCACGGCGATTCGACGGACCACAGACGAAAGCTTGACAGCAACACCTGATTTGCGGATGTGCCGGCGGCATCGAGCGCGATAGGGCGGCCATAGATGCGTGATTTATCCGCAGCGATCTGTCGCGAGCCACACCGGGATTATCGTAGATGATTTTAGCGATGATGTCGTTAATTCTCGGGTGATTCGGCCGATGCAAAGATATACTGGTAACACCACGATTCACTATGCATCAAACCTACGAGAGGAATGTCATGAGAAAGTATCTGGTACTTGGTGTTGTGCTGCTGGCTGCGATCGTACTCAGCCAGTTGATTGCTTGCAGCGACGATGAAGATTGCCCGACCTGCCCGACCTTCACGCAGCAGGCCGTGCTGGTCGGCGAAGCCCAGGTTGATGGGGGAGAACTCGAAGCCTATATGTATGCCTTTGGTGTCGACGGCTTGATCCCCGACGTCGACTCTGTTACGGTCGACGGGCTCCGCATGTGGTCGCAACTCGGGGGCGAGGGCGTGATGGCATGGATGTTCGGCATGGATACGCTGACGACCCGCACGTCGGGTGACAGCATCGATGTGCACATCTACACTCCCGGCGGTATGTGCTCATGCACGATGCGGCTGCTCGAGGACGATGTCGATGATCCGGTTATACTCAATTTCCCGGACACCTATCCCGGCGATACGGTCGATGCCGACGCCGCCTTTGATGTTGTCTGGAGCGATGTCCCGAATGCCGATTACTATGCGGTCATGCTCGAGTCGAGCTGGCAGGATGGCGGCAGCTGGGTCTACGACGATACCGTTGTGATCTCCTCCGATACCGTCTTCACGGTACCCGCTGAGCGGGTTGCCAATGCCGGACGACTGTACGTGGATATCCTGGCCGCCACCGGGCCGCACCCGTTCCAGGGGACCGGCAATATCACCGGCTCAGTTGTCCAGGGGGCTATCAACAGCATCTGCTATTACGGGGTACGGATCGTGGTCGTCGATGGCGTCACGATGGCTCCTGCCGGACCGGACGAAGATCCCGAAGCCCGCGAACGCGAAGTTATCTCGCGTGTCTTCGGCCGCAACTAAGCACGATAAGCTACTGATTACGTCATAAACCGGTCGGGCGTAAACCCCGGCCGGTTTTCTTGCAATCACGCTTCCGGATACGGCCGTTTGGAATAGTACTTCACTTCGTCCATCACGACATACCCGGCTTTGGCGAAGACTCGCACCGACGGATCGTTGGGGTACTCGATCAGGGCCGAGATCACCAGCGCGCCCTTTTCGTTCAAAAACCGCTCGGCTTCGGCAATAAGCTGTCCTGCCAAACGTTGCCCTCGATAGTCCGGATCGACCGCCAGCCGCTCAATCCAGGCGCGTCGATAGGTGAAGTTCGCAATTACTACACCGATCAATCGCTCAGAATCAAACGCACCGATATACCGGCAGTGCGGATCGGTCATTTCAGCGGTCATCCGTTCGCGGGTGTCGCGGCCTTTCGGGCGGTGGCCCAGCCCGGCCCGGATCCACAGCTCGATCACCGCGTCGTACGAGTCAGGGGTGAGGGGGCGGATATCCATATCGGCAAGTTATTGCCGGAACGGGCCAGAGGCAAGCTT
>WJMS01000339.1 GCA_014727815.1 candidate division GN15 bacterium | reverse complement strand
GTCTGGCAGGACGAGGGTCCGAACCTCGTGGCCAACGGCGACTTCGAGGCGGACAACCAGCTCTGGCAGTGCAGCAACACGACGATCTTCCAGGATCCGTGCGAAAACGACTTCTGGCTCGAGGCCGACATCGTCATCCCGCCGCCGTGCGGTGATCCGTTCGCGGATGCCGACCGCGACGGCGACGTCGACCAGGACGACTTCGGTGCATTCCAGCAGTGCATCACCGGCATGAACAACGGCCCGGTAAGCGGCGACTGCCTCTGCTTCGACCGGATCGATTCGGGCGATTCCGCGCGGGACGACGACGTGGACCAGGTGGACTACGCGGCGTTCGAGGCGTGCGCCTCCGGGCCGGGCATCCCGGCCGATATCGCCTGTGACGACAACAACTGACGTATCGATTCAGTTGCCGTGACAGCAACAACCTGAAGGCACCACGAACCAGGGGACAGGCCGCCGAACCGGCGCCTGTCCCCTCATATAGTGCAGTCCATGACTGCACGGTTCTTCACTTTGGATCTTGATCCGCCTGTACTTCCCCCCGAAGGGGTGATACCGCTGGATCTGGATCCACTTCTGCTTCCATGTACTTGGAAGATTCCTCAGGCCGCGCAGCCCGGTCGTCCCCTGACGACCTCACAGTTTTCTGCGAAATTACGTTTTTTCCGTTCAGTTCGGTGAGCGGCGGGACCGACCGGGCGGGATTGTCGGCAGACGGTGCGGGCCTGTTGTTCTTGGCGGAACACCTGCATCGCCTGCCGGCGCCGGAGAACCCACACTATGCCCAAATACTGCATTCCGCAACCCCAGCGGGTGCGAAGGATCGAGAAGTCCTTCGCCTGGATCGACCACCGGCTCTTACGTCACGGCTTCCTGCAGGCCATGACCCACCAGGACCAGGCCTTGTACCTGTTCCTGGTGCTGGCCGCCGATCGGCACGGCGTCAGCTTCTACCGCAAGGAGAAGATCTGCGACCAGGTCGGCCTGGACTGGGGCCAGTTCGAGATCGCCCGGGACCGGCTGATCGACTTGAGGCTCGTCGCCTTCGAGTCGTACAGCGCCATCAGCCCCAACGGTCATCACCAAGTGCTGCCGGTCGATGGCCGGCCGCCGGACTTTGCCGGAAATGCCTGTCGCCGGGAACGCTGCCTCTAGCTGCGAGGCCGGCACACTGAAAGACAGAATCATGGATCAGGGCTCGGGCAGCGTCGGATACCCCTGAGGCTCGGCCTCGTAGTCAAGACTGCTGCGCCCTGGCCTTACTCAGAACGCCGCATATGAGCTGGTTGGAATCCCGCCGGCGGCGGGAAAGCTCCGAATCACGGATGAGGTTGCGGGCTGGGCAAGTGCCGGGAAAGCCCGATCGAATCTCACAGGAGTCTATCGCTTATGAAAAACAAACGCTACACGCGTTTCTGCGGCATCGACATCGCCAAGAACAAACATGTAGCCTGTATCCTGAACCGTGACGGCGAGTTCATCGTCCGATCGCAATCGTTCTACAACAGTGCCGAGGGATACCAACGCATCCTCGATCGACTCAAACAGGCCTGCCCTTGGGGTCGGCCTCTCATCGGTATGGAGGCGACCGGCTATTACTGGTATGCCTTGCGGGACTTCCTGGTGGCTCGCGGTTACGAGGTCGCGGTCATGAACCCGATCCAGACCCACCAGCAGGCCAAGAAGGGCATTCGCAAAAGCAAGACCGACAAGATCGACGCCCGGCACATCGCGACCCTGATCAAGAACGGGGAACACCGGCCCGCTCTGATCCCCGGGAATTTCGCCATGACCTGCCGGCAGTTGACCCGCTTGCGGTACCGGACCGTGGGGAACATCAGTCGGCTCAAGCTGCTGGTCTGGAGCCGTCTGGGTCCGGTGTGGCCGGAGTACGAAACCCTGTTTGGCAACTCGTTCTGCAAGACCTCCCGCCGACTTCTTCTGACCGCGCCCACCCCGGACGATGTCCTGGCCATGGACCGGGACGAGCTGGCCGAACTCGTCTACAAGACATCGCGCGGCAGATACCGGCCGGCCCTGGCGGATCGGATTCGGGAAAGTGCGGCTCACACCATTGGTACCCGACGAGGAATCGAAGGTGCCCGCATCGGCATCCGATCGCTGATCACCCAGATCGAAGCCCTCATGCCGCTTCGCCGTCAATTGGAAGCGGACATCGAGCCGCTGGCCGATCGGCTTCCGGCATACTACTTCACCCTGCCGGGAATCAGCCGGTTCACGGCCGTCAGCCTCTTCGGGGAGACCGATCCGATCACCGCGTTCGCGTCAGGATCCAAGCTCGTCGCATTTGCCGGCCTGGATACCAACGTGTTCCAGACTGGCCAGTGCACCGGCGAGAAGCTGCGGCGCAAGATCACGAAACGCGGCTCCCCTTTCCTGCGCCATACGCTATGGACCATGGCCCATCACGCCTGCTACCAGGAAGGCGACCTGAAGGACTACTGGCTTCGCCGGAAACGCCAGGGTCTCCACCATTTGGCCGCGGTTACGGCCACCGCCCTCAAGCTCTGCCACGTTGTCTGGCGGATCCTCACCGACGAGCGAGACTATCTCCCCCAGCAAGCGGCTGGAAAAGACTGAGGAATCTTCACATGCCAAAGAACAAACTCACGAGATTCTTCTACTTTGCTCTTGACTGCCTATAGCAGGTCTTGAATCGTTGATACGAGCTCTCAATCACCGACGCCGAGACCCTGCCGCCGAAAGACGACACCGACCCGTCACCATGCCTTACACTTCGCGCCTCCTCGCACTGCAAACGGCTGTAATCCTCGCCGCGCGCGATGATTTACCTGCGCCGCCGGTCTACTCTGACGCAGCTTTCTTCCTTTGGACATTGGGATTTGGACATTGGACATTTCGGCACGGTCGATGTCGACTGGCCGTTTTCGCCGAAGGGACCTTGGGTTGCTCGCCGCGCCCGTGCCCTGCCTTCGCGGTCAATCATTCCGCTTACGGCCGGATGCCCATCACGTCTTTCTTGTAGAGCTTGGTGTCCAGTCCGCGGATGTACTGTGTCCAGTCGCTGGCGGCGTCGGGATCGGACTCGATGCGTTCCATGAACATCTGCAGCTTGGCGTCGATGTTGTCGAGGTAGTGCACCGCGATCGCCTCGGGCATGGCCGGCAGTTTCGGGCTGCCGTACTCGTACACGCCGTGGTGCGACAGGACGATGTGCTGCAGCGCGGTCTTGATGTCCTCGGGGAACGGCTCGCCGCTTTCGGCCTCGACGGCCCGAGCCTTGTCCTCGATCCACATGGCCGACTGAACGATGTGCCCGACGAGCTGGCCGCGGTCGGTGTAGCCGAAGTTCGTCTGGTACGTCAGTTCAGTCGTCTTGCCGAGGTCATGCAGGAACACGCCGGCCAGCACGAGGTCGAGGCTGACTTTCGGATAGCGCGGGATCACCACCAGCGCCAGTTCCAGGACGTTGCGCGTATGCTCGAGCAGGCCGCCGATAAACGCGTGGTGCATCTGCATCGCCGCCGGCGCCGTGCGGAGCCGCGCCATCAGCGGCTCGTCGGTGATGAACTGCTTGACCAGCGCCAGCAGCGGCTTGCTGCGGATCGTGCGGAGGATCTCCTTGACCCGATCGAACATCTCATCGACGTTCTCCTCGGTCTTCGGCAGGAAGTCGGCGAGGTCCACGGTGTCGGGGTTGACCGGCATGATCGCGTCGGCGACGAACTGCAGCGAGCCCTTGTAGTTCTCGACGCGCCCGCGGAAGCGCAGGAAGCCGCCCTCTGGGATCTGCTCGTACATCGACTCGTTGGCCTGCCAGATGCGTCCGAGAATCTGTCCTGTCCGGTCCGACAGCACGCAGTGGATGTACAGCGAGCCGTTGGAGGTCGTGCGAAGGTCCTTCGCGTTGAT
>WJMS01000338.1 GCA_014727815.1 candidate division GN15 bacterium | reverse complement strand
GTTCTTGTATACGACGTTGATAGAAATGAAGTCGTCGACTCGGTTGCTACCCCCTCACCAGTCAACGGCTCAATGATCCCCCGGCTGCTTGCGATAACTCCTGACGGCAAGACACTCATCGCCGCCGGCGCCCGGGGTCAGGGGGAGTTCTCTGTAATCGATGTCCGCACGCTGACCGTTGTCGAGCATCATTATCTCGGCAATACGGTCGACTTCTGGGATGTCGCCTGTCAAAATGGAAAATGAATGAGGATGTATGCATGACACATAAGATTTCGTGGTTGGCGCTTATTGCGCTGACGATGGTGGTGGTCGCTTTGTTGCTGTCGTGTAATGACGGCGAACCCCCGGTCGGCCCGGAGCCAGTCGAGGAGTATGTCGTCTATTTCAGCGATGCCGGTTATCCTCATCGGTACTACCGGTATTTCACCGCCGCTGAGAGGGTTGACACCGTGACGATTCCGTATTCGTCGCATGATGGGTTGGCCGTTTCGGCGGATGGAAAGCGGCTGTATCTGACGAACGAAGATCGGACGGCCGTGGTCGACACGGATTCACTCCAGTTCATCGCGGAGATTCCACACCAGGGTAGAATCGCCGCATCGCCCGACAATCGATTGGTGGCAGTGCTTGGACCGGACACGAGAATTCTGTCCGCAACCGACTACACCACACTCTTTCATGATACTATCACGACTTACTATGGCGTCTTCTCGAAAGATAGTGAGCGTTTGTATTGTGTGGGTGGGCTGGGTGTCGTTCTGATTGACTTGTCGAAGACACCACCCTCCCGAACTACGAAAGCGTTTGCTCATACCGTCCGATGGGTAGAACCGTCGCCGGATGAGCGACACTGGTTTCTGTATCGATTGGTTCCGGGCATCTGGTCGTACGATATGTTGGTGCACGACACTCAAGTAGACTCTGTTGTATTCAACCGGCTCCTCGTTCCCGGCGGAGGACATCTCCGGGTCGAACCGACGGGCCAATACGTCTTCTTCACCAATCCCGGGACCTTACTTCAGGGACCTCCAGCCTGGCCCCTGGTTTTCGTTCTCGACATCGACATGAACCAAGTGGTCGACTCGATCCACACCGGAGCTATCGATGGCGGGTCGATGTTGCCCACGCTTCTCGTGGTGACCCCCGATGGCAGGAAACTGATAGCCGTTGGTGGACTCGGACAAGCGGAGTTCTCCGTGATTGACATTTCAAGGCTGGAAGAGATCGAGCATTACGAATTAGGCAACACGGTGGATATCTGGAGGGTTGCCTGTCAAACAGGAATGTAAAGAACAGGAGATACAAGATGAGTAGATTTACAAAGACAACGATCATATTGTTGGCGGTAATGCTAGTCGGAGTATCCACGCGAGCGCAAGAGTACTACTACGGTACGTACGATAGAATGGTCGTGTTGCGAGACTCAACCAAGATGCTAATGAAATTCGACCCTGCAGTTCCATCCTTGAATCAGAGTGCCTTCATCGAATCGGTAGGTCGCATCGCCGATACCGTCTCGTCCGCTGAGGCTGTAGACGGTTTCGTCGCCTGCTCTTTGCAGACGGGTGCCGGCTACAGTGCCTTCCTCGACTCCTTGCAGGCTGCGGCCGAGATTCTTCTGACGGAGCCATTCTATGTCACCGAGCAAGGTGGCGCGCTGTACATTGGCCAGTCGTTCTGTGCGGCGTTCGAAGGAAGTGTTTCCTCAAGCCAGATAGACAGTATCAATGACCTATACTCGGTGTCTATTCAGCGAGAATTACGTGGAATGCCGAATGTCTACCTGCTCCACAATTCGCCCGGTTCCGGTCTTCGGACGCTCGATCTTGCAAATCTGTACCACAGTCTACCAGAAACAGAATACGCCTGCCCGGCCTTCGGTATGCGCCCGCAGTTAACCGCATACAAAGTTTTTGACTACTACAGCGACCACCAGCCTCACACTAAGAAGGTCATCGGCCAATTCAATGGGGCTTCGGTTTGGGACTTTGCCGGGTTGACTAACACAGTTACAGTGGCAGTAGTGGATGACGGGACGGACTCGCACGAAGATCTTCCGTCGCACCGAATTCTACCGGGATATGACTTTGCCGAAGACGATAGTGACGCAGCGCCCGGTCCGGCCAAAGCCCATGGTATGTCCTGTGCAGGGATAATCGCCGCTAGCCACACTACCGATAGCATAGCTGGACTTCAGAATTCGTCAGGTATTGCATCATTGAACCCGCATGTCAATGTACTACCTGTGAAGATCGGCTATGACACCCTTGGA
Organism: candidate division GN15 bacterium; assembly: GCA_014727815.1. Lineage (GTDB taxonomy): Bacteria > Zixibacteria > MSB-5A5 > GN15 > FEB-12 > WJMS01. The sequence continues at coordinate 7,561 of WJMS01000338.1, read as the reverse complement.
TTAGCCACATATGTTGAGATTGCGGAAGCAATCACATGGGCACACAGCAACGGTGCCGACATTCTCTCGAATAGCTGGGGATGGCCCGACAAGTACGCGGAATTCCCTACCCTTACGAGAGCACTTGAGAGGGCGGCACTATTCGGAAGAGATGGACGGGGCTGCCCGGTGATCCAGTCTTCTGGCAATATCACCGCATTCCACTCAAACCCCAACTACGTGCGATACCCGGCATGGCTACCCAACTCGTTTGCTGTCGGTGCCATACGACTTGACGATATACGGTGGGATTACAGTTGCTATGGCCCAGGCATGGATATAGTTGCACCGAGTGATGACGGGTACACTGTTGGTGTCTGGTCGCTCGACCAGATGGGAAGCGCTGGCTACAATCCTGGATGGGTGTCAGATTGTCCGCCAGGAAGTAATGATGATGGCTATCACTGTTGGTTTGGAGGCACGTCTGCGGCTGCCCCAGTAGTTGCCGGCGTTGCTGCACTTCTACTGTCCAAAGACTCGGCGCTGAGTACTGAGGCCGTTTACTACATTCTGGAGAATTCAGCCGTCAGGGACCTCGACTGGGGTTCCATTCCTGAGTATCATCTCGAATACGGCTACGGTCGGGTGGATGCGTTTCGGGCGGTGCTGTCGATTTGACGCGGAGACGTCACAAATGACGGACATCTGGATTTGCCGGATGTCATTCTTCTCAGCAATTACCTGTTCCAGGGTGGCCCGGCGCCGTTTCCATCGCCGCTGATGGGCGATGTGAACTGTGACGGGCAGCTCGACTTGGCGGATGTGCAGTATCTGACCAACGCTCTCTTCCTCGGCGGGCCGCCGATTGTCAGTCCCTGTTTTGAGTTCGGGGATTGAGCATCGACGACAACAAGGCTGCCAGATTTCAGAAGAAAGGCCCGTTTCACTGCCGGGCCTTTCTCATGATGCATGCTTCGGATCCAATAAACGGTTGTGGCGGGTCTGTCCGCGAACCCGCCGGAAGGGGCATCGAACCATGCATTGCTGGCGCGGCTATTGTCACACCGGGAGCCGGTGAGTTTCGCCGATCGCCTCTGCCCCGATAGCCGTTGCAATTGGGGCGTAAATCGCTATATTAGGCCCACTATGAGAGAACCTCTATATATGTCCAAGGACGGCGTGCGGAAACTCGAGACCGAGCTGAAGAAGCTCAAGTTCGAGGATCGCCCGGAGATTGTCGCCGAAATCAAACGCGCCCGCGAGCTGGGCGACCTTTCCGAAAACGCCGAGTATCACGCCGCCAAAGAACGGCAGGCGCATCTCGAGCGGCGGATTGCCGATCTCGAGGACAAGCTGTCGCGGGCCCACACGATCGACACCGACCAGATTCCCGATGACAAGGTCTATCTCTATGCGCGGGTGCTGGTTCGCGATGAAAAAGACGGCGAAGAGATTGAATATACGATAGCCCCGCCCGATGAGGTCGATATCGACAACGACATTATCTCGGTCAAATCGCCTATCGGACAGGGCCTTCTGGGGAAAGCGGTCGGCGAAACCGCCGAAATCCAGGTGCCGGCCGGTCTGCTGAAATACACAGTCGTGAAGATCTCCCGGGATTAGCCGGCCGGAGCAGCCGGTGCGGCGGAGTCGGTGAGCGACGAGCCCTATTCGTCGTCGAACATATCCACCGGCTCTTCATCGAAGTAACTATCCTCGTCAAAGCCGTTGCCGGCGGCCAGGTCGGCGCACTCGAGCGAGCAGAAGTACTGGCCGCTCTGCCGGATCGGTTTGCCGGAGATCGTCTCTTCGCAGAATGCGCATTTCATGACGCATCACCTCATCACAAGGTTATGTGTGCCCGTCGGCCCGGCGCGCCCGGACCGGCGACAGTTTGCCCGCGGGGAGCCATGCCCCGGCTCCGACCGCGGCCTGACATGAAAACGAAATTCGACACCGGAAAAGCAAAACAAAAATGCAGCCGGTGCTGTTCTTTTTGACAACCTGTCACAAGCGTGGAAGCGAGACCTATGAGCGACAAGTACTACTACGATGATATCACCCAGACGGTCGGCAATACGCCGCTGGTCAAGATCCGCAAGATGACCGCCGAGCGGGGGATCACGGCGACGGTGCTGGTCAAGCCGGAGTATTTCAACCCGACCGCATCGGTCAAGGACCGGATGGCGATTTATATTCTCAACGAGGCGATCAAGTCGGGCGAACTGAAGCCGGGCGGGACGATTATCGAGGCGACCTCGGGCAATACCGGGGCGGCGGTGGCGATGTTTGCGGCGGCGCACGACTACAAGGCGGTGCTGACAATCCCCGACAAGATGTCGAAGGAGAAGGTTGATACGCTGAAGGCGTTTGGCGCCGAGGTGCATATCTGCCCGACCGCGGTCGCCCCGGACCATCCGGATTCCTACTACGAAACCGCCAAGCGGGTGGCCAAAAACCACAAAGATGTGTTCATGCTCAACCAGTACCACAACCTCGACAATATCCAGGCGCACTACGCCACCACCGGGCCGGAGATCTGGCAGCAGACGAAGGGACAGATCGACGTGTTTGTGGCCGGGGTCGGGACCGGCGGGACGATGTCCGGGACGGCCAAGTATCTCAAGGAGCAGAAGGCGGAGATCGAGATCGTGGCGGTCGATGTTGAGGGATCGGTGTATTACGATTACTTCAAGACCAAGCAGCTTCCCGAAGCGCACCCGTACCTGGTCGAGGGTATCGGCGATGACATGCTGTGCGAGACGGTTGATTTCAGTGTCATCGATACGATGTACAAGGTTGACGACAAGACGAGTTTCGTTGTCGGGCGCGAGCTGGCGCACAAGGAGGGGATTCTGGCCGGCGGATCGGCGGGCTCGGCGATGCATGCCGCCTTAGAACACGCTGCGAAGCTGGACGAGTCGAAGGTGGTGGTGGTGATTCTTCCCGATGCGGGCGCCAAGTATATCACGAAGATGTTCAACGAAGAGTGGATGCGCGAAAAGGGCTTCATGGAATAGGGCGAGACTATGAGCGACGAGAAGATGAGACGGAAGAATTTCGAGACCCGGGCTATTCACCTGGGGCATGTGCCGGAGGACGGGACGCGTTCGGTCACGCCGGGGATCTACCCCAGTTCGACGTACCGGGTGGAGTATCCCGGTGATGAGTCCGGCTATGTCTATTCGCGCTGGTCGAACCCGACCCGGAAGGCACTCGAGGATGCGCTGGCCTCGCTGGAGAACGGCACGCGGGCGATGGCGTTCAGTTCGGGGCTGGCGGCAATCAATGCCGTGTTCGGGATGCTTCGGCCGGGCGACCATGTGGTCACGCTGACAGACCTGTACGGCGGCACGCGTCGGCAGTTCGAGAAGCACCTGCGCAATTTCGAGATCGATTTCACGTATGTTGACGGTCGGGATCCGTCGGATTTCGAGAAGGCAATCACCGACAAGACAAGGCTGTTCTGGCTGGAGACGCCGACCAACCCACTGATGAATTTGATTGATATTGAGGCGGTGACGGCGATCGGCAAGACGCATGACATTCTGACGGCGGTCGACAATACGTTTGCGACGCCGTATATCCAGAAACCGCTCGATCTCGGCGCCGATATCGCCCACCACTCGGCCTCGAAGTATCTCGGCGGGCACTGCGATTTGATCGCCGGTGTGCTGGTGGTGAAAGATGAAGAACTCGCGGAGAAGCTCTATTTCCAGCAGTATGCGGTGGGGGCGCAGCTCAATCCGTTTGAGGCCTGGCTGATGCTTCGCGGGATCAAAACACTGCACGTGCGGATGGAGCGGCATTCGGTCAACTCGATGAAGATTGTCGAGTATCTCGAGAGCGAGCCGATGGTTGACAAGATCTATTATCCCGGTCAGGACGGTAAGCCGATTCCGAACAAGATGACGATGCCGGGCGGGATGGTGTCGTTTACGATCAAGGATGCCGATTTTGAGCGGGTGAAGAAGTTCGCCATGTCGACCTCGGTGTTTGTGCTGGCCGAGTCGCTGGGCGGAGTGGAGTCATTGATCAACCACCCGGCCTCGATGACGCACGCCTCGATACCGAAGGAGGTCCGGGAGCAATACGGGGTGACGGACAACCTGATTCGGTTGTCGGTGGGGATTGAGCATATCGATGATTTGTTGATTGATTTGCGTGAGGCGTTTGCGGCGGTGAAGAAGTGAGGGGGGATAGTCGTTGTTGTCGGAACTGCAGGAGTCTCGACCTGCTCGGTTGATCAAGCGTGTATTCCCAACGTCGTCCTGAGCGAAAAAGACCGTCAGATGTCACTCGTCGGCCCCGCCTTCGGCGGTACGACTCGCTAGCATCTGACGGAACCGGGGGTGTTTCATTTGGGACAGTCTGTCAGGTCGCAAGCCCGCCCTGGGCGTGCCTAGGGGCGACCTGATCTACCCGGCCATGACATTTCCATCCACAATCATGACGTCGATCGGGCGGATCGGGAGCGTGTCGAGACCCTGGACGATGCCGCGAACGATGCGGGAGGCTTTCCCCTGCTCGGTGATTGAGGCGAGTCGTTCGGTGATCTGTCGGTCGGGTGGATGCGGGGATGGTTCGATCTTTCGCAGTTTGCCGATTTCAAGCAGGAGCTTCTCGCGTTTCAGTGGCCAGAAGTCGATAAAGTGGGTGATCGCGAGCAGCATGGTGATGCCCGACGAGGTCGTCATCGACATATCCACGGTCAGTGGTGAGGCGAACGCGAGAGCGCTTACCCTGATCAGTTGTTCCGATGCGATCGGTCGTTTGCTGCGGCTCCAGAAGCTGTCATCGAAAACATAGCCCCGGTGGGTGTCCTCGGTGGCCAGGATAGCGAAATCGTGCAGCAGCTCCAGGCCGTAGAGAGCCGAGGTGATATCGCGCAGCAGCGGGTGATGATCGGTCTCGAACATAAAGCGTAGCGTGGCAGTGACGACGTGGTTGTCGGACGATTCGGCGGCAGGCATGGTCCCTCCTCCCTGCATAGGTGCATTCTTGATCCTGAATATATACGCTCGAGCCGCCTGATGAAATCACAAAACAGGCGCTCTGGGTGGAAACTGTTCAGGAATGAAACACGGCGGGATGGTATGGTCTAGCCCTGGTCGGTATCCTGTCCCTCGACCAGCATCATCAAATCCCGAATCTGGATCGGCTCGACCGATACAAGACCCTGGCCGTAGCGGCAGCGCGCCTGGTGGCCGAAGGAACGGGCCATGGCGGTGAGGCTCTCGATGTAGTCTTTGCTCTTTTCGGGATTCATGAACTGTGATTCGTGTGCTTTCAGGGCATTGATCCATTGTTCGAAATGGGGCGTGATATCGACCACCATGGTCGGGGTGACGCCGTGGGGCAAAAAGTAGTGCAGGATGCGCGTGACGAGGTGGCGCTCATCGGGCAGGTCGGCCTTTTTCAGGGCGGCCAGGTTGGCGGCATTGATAGTGATGATGCCGGCGGCGACATGGTCCGGGTGGGACTGACGGCGGCCGTGGCCGACATGGGGATAGGGACAGAGGATCAGTTTGGGGCGGGTGCGCCGGATGACGGCGGCCAGTTCGAGCCGGTGCTCGTAGCTGTCTTCGAGCCGGGTATCGCCCCAGTCGAAGGTCGTGACGACATCCACGCCCATGATTTCGGCGGCGCGGGCCAGTTCGCGCTGGCGGATTTCGGCGGTGCCGCCGGTGCCCATCTCCCCCTGGGTCAGGATGACGATGCCGCATTTGTAGCCGCGCGAGACGAGGTCGATCAGGACACCGCCGGTGCCGACCTCGACATCGTCGGGATGCGCCCCGATCGACAGCAGATCATACTGAGGTGAGTCGTTCATGCCGGTCATACCAAAAAAAACGCCCGGAAGAAAAGTCGGTTCCTCCGGGCGGTAGGCTTATCGGATCGGTTAGTCTCCGAAGCTCTCCGAGTGGAAAATCAGCATTTCCTTGAGCAGATCGTAGACCATATGGCCATCGGTGGCCGGATAGCCCTGGTAGCCCCGGTACGGAAAGACCTCGGGGGCGTAGCCGAACTGATCGCGCAGGGTTTCGATCCAGTTGGCGGTCTGGGCGCCCCAGTTGAGGCGGGCTTCGGGGGAGTTGGCGATCCACATGTTGACGCCGTCGAGCGGCCGCGCCACCGTTGCGTTTTCATGGAGCGAGTCGAGGTTGTTGGCCATCCACATGCTCCAGATCGGCTGATACGGGCTGCCGGTACCGTCGAACGGGAGATGGAAGTCGAAGTCGCGGTTGTCGAGACCGATCAGGTGGTCGACCAGGGTGGTGTTATCGTTGATCTGCTGCCGGCTGGTGATATTGATACCGACCGGGGAGCCGGGATCGACAGTGAGATCGAGCTGGTAGGTCAGGGCGGTGTCGTTCGGCGAGAAGGCGATTGCGCCGCCGATAAACATCTGCGTGACCGGATCGGCCTGGACCGAATCGAAAGCACCGGGGAAGTTGCCGGGGTTGAGTCCCTGCGAGGCGACGACCTGTGACATGTACGGGATCAACCCGCCGCTACCGTCGCCATCAAAATCCAACGGCCCGTCGGCCACGGAAATCGAGCCATAGACGCCGGGGTTTTGAATCGCAGCGCGGAAGGCGCCGTAGGCGCCCTGGCCGATACCGCCAATACCCATCTTCTGTTGTTCGTTCATGAAGCTTGGGAAGAGAAATTCGAGCTTCTCGACCATCCGGTCGCCCAGGACGCGATCGTAGAAACCGGCCGGGTAGCTGTTGCCGTAGAAGTAGCCGCCAAACGTCGGGTCGTTGCCGACACACACGATCATCATCGGCTGGATCTCACCGGCCGCAATCATCTCATGGGCCAGCTGGAAGAGGCCGCGTTCGAGGAAGTAGGTATCGCCGCCGCCCTGCGGTGCGAGCAGGATCAGGGTCGGCACCAGCTGGGATGAGGCCTCGATCGGAATGTAGGTTTCGATTTCGAGGAAGGCGAACGGATTGCGAATCTGCATCAGCAGTTCCGGTTCGTCGGCGTTGTTGGTACTGTCGGAGAAGACGCGGTTGGTCGGATCAACTTCCCACCGCTGCACCTCGGTCCGGGTCGGCACGTTGCGTCCCCGATCATCACAGGCGGCCAGCAGCACAGTCAGGACCGTCAACACCACCAGGGCATAGCGTATATATCTCAGCATCGTCATCCTCTCCTAAAACCGGTAATTAAACGACAGGACCGTCTCGTAGGTATCGGCCTTGTACTCGCCGGGGAAGTTATCGAAAAGCCCGTCGTTATTCAAATCTTGCAACTTGGCGATATCGATGTCGGGACCGTGGATATAGCTGGTAGCGAACCCGAGTTCCCACTGGGAGAACGAGAAAACGGCGCCGAGATTGAAGCCATACTTGTCGCCGGTGTCGACGAGCTGGGGTCGGAAGCCGGAGGGATCGCGATCGGCCGACTGGTCGGCGGAGACGCCGCCGAGGAGAGTAAGCAGGTCGGTGGCCATGTAGCTCATGCCGACCGCCACTTTGCCGGCGTTGTTCCAGTCATCGGGATAGCTGATATCCGCTTCGAAGAATTCGGTAAACTCGGGATTGGCGGCGAGTCCCTGAGTATCCCAGCC
>WJMS01000044.1 GCA_014727815.1 candidate division GN15 bacterium | reverse complement strand
CGCAGCGGCGTGTCACCGAGAAGGCAGGTGAAGAACAACCAGGCAATCCAGACGGCAATCGCCCAGTAGATAAATCGCAGGGGGCGGCTGAACGGGTGCGTGCGATTGCGAATGAGAATGTACAGGAAGACGGCGAGTGACAGCCCGAGGAAGATCTGGGAGATGGCAATCGAGAAAGTTGAGGTGAAGGCGAAGAGGCTGAAGGTGACTATCAGCCCCCGGTCAGCAGGGCTTTCCTCCCGGGCGATCATGCAAACAGGTCGCGCTCCAGCAGGTCGACAAGGGTGTGGACAAGAAAGAGATGCTCTTCCTGGATGCGCTGGGGTGACGGGTGCGGCACCACGATAGTCCGGTCGGCCAGCCGGGCCAGTTCACCGCCACTGCCGCCGATCAGTGCACAGGAAATCATACCGCGCTCGCGCGCGGTCTTGACCGCCCGAATCAGATTCACACAGCCACCATCGAGGCACATCACGATCAGGATATCGCCCTTCCGTCCGAGACCGTCAACCTGTCGGGCAAAGACATGTTCGTAGCCGTACTGGTTGGCCGCCGCCGTGACCACCGAGGAATCGGCGTTGAGCGCCATGGCAGGCAGTGACTGACGGTTGCGCTCCGATGAGGTCCGGACGATCAACTCGGTGGCCAGGCCCGAGGCTACCCCGGCGAGGACACCGTTGGCTGCAATCAGGACGCGTCCGCCCGATCCGATCACGCCCGAGACAACGCCGGCGAGCGCGATCAGTTTCTCGCCGACCTGGTCGATAACACTCTTGCGCAGCACGGCGCTGTCGTCGGCAAGTCTTTTCACCAGCGCCAGCTTCTCCTGGTCGTTCATACGCCGATCGTCTCCAGCGGGTGGGTCGCGGCCGCCATCTCGCGAAGCAGCGAGAAACCGGGAGTGTCTTCGAGCATCGTACCGACCACAACAAACGATGCGCCGGCTTCCACCATATCGGCGCAGGCCTCCGGCGTGCGCAGGCCGCCGCCGACCATTACCGGAATATCGATATAACCGGTCACTTCGCGCACCATCCGGTCGGGCACCGAACCATTCGCCCCGGAGCCGGCTTCGAGATAGACCAGTTTCATGCCGAGGTACTGCGCGGCCAGAGCATGGGCGCAGGCGATATCATGCTTCTCCCGAGGGATCGGCAGCGAGCCGGAGATATACTGCACCGACGTCAACGAACCGGACTCGATCAACAGATAGCCGGTCGGGATCGGCTCCAGGCCGCACTGTTTGACGATCGGGGCGCCTTTCACCTGCTCTTCGATCAGGTAGGCGGGATTGCGCCCGGAGAGAAGCGAGGAAAACAGGATTGCGTCGGCGTGTGGTGAAATCTGGGCAAACGAGCCGGGGAAGATAATCACCGGCAGGGTCGTTTTCAGGCGGATCTGTTCGACAGCCGAGTTAAAATGCGATTCTAGCGTAAACGAGGTGCCCACCAGGATAGCATCGACACCGCACTCGGCGGCGGCATCGGTCAATTCCAGATACTTCTCCGGCGACGTGCGGTCGGGGTCCAACAGCAAGAAGAAAGCGCCGCCGCGACGGTCGCGGATATCCAGGAGCGTCTGGTATACACTGTAGTCATTCACGACACCGTCTCTCCCACCCATTTCGTGATCGCGTCGAAGACAGCCGAGACATCGGTATCCGCCTCAATGCCTCCCTGTGCAAACGAACTCTTGCCGCCGCCGCGGCCGCCGAACTTCGGCAGCACAGCCTTGGTCATCTTACCAACATCGAGCTTTTTGGTCGTTACCGCGGCATTGCTGGCCGCCGCCATGAAGGCCCGCTTGCCGTTGGCCAGACCGACTGCGACAGCCAGCACCGGGTGCGCCATGGCTTTTTGTTTGTCGAGCCACGCGCCCATGGTGTCACGATCGGACTCACCGAAGTCATTGGTCGCGATAGTCACGCCACCCACTTCCGTAGTTTCGCCGACCTCAGCGCCGCCTCCGGCAAACATCTGGGCCCGGGTCTTCTTCAGTTCTTTCTGCAGTGATGTGTTGTGTTCGCGTAGCTGCTTCACGCCGTCGAGCGCATCGGACTCCGGACGGTTGACCATTTCTGCGACATCAAGTTTGAACCGCTTGTTCTCGAGCATGTAATCGACCGCGGCGCGGCCGGTGATTGCTTCGAGACGGCGCACGCCCGAGGCGATCCCGGTCTCGACAACGACAAAAAACGGTCCGATCTGGCTGACGTTCTGCACATGGGTGCCGCCGCACAGCTCCATCGAGAAGCCGGGGACCGACACCACCCGCACCTGCTCACCGTATTTCTCGCCGAACAGCGCCATGGCGCCGGCCTTGCGAGCCTCGTCGATTGACATAATCTGTGTCCGGACATCGGCGCCACGGAGAATCTGTGCGTTGACCAGGCGTTCGACCTCGGCAATCTCATCGGGAGTCATCGGCTGATGATGCGAGAAGTCGAAGCGCATGCGATCCGGCCCGACATAAGAGCCGGACTGTTCGACATGATCACCGAGCACCTCGCGCAAGGCCGCATGGGCCAGGTGGGTCGCGGTATGGTTGCGCATGACGTCCCAGCGCCGGCCTTCCTCGACCTGCGCGGTGACAGTAATCTGGTCTTTGCCTTTCAGCGCATGCAGCGACCCACGGGTTACCCGCCCGACATGGAAATACAGATCGTTGTACAGGTGCAGCGCTTCGACCTCAAATTCGATATCGTCGTTGAATATCCGGCCGGTGTCGTTGACCTGGCCGCCGGCCTCGACATAGAACGGGGTCCGATTAAGCACGATTGCCGATGATTCATTGTCGCCAACCACCGCTTCAACCTCGGTTTCGACAGCGAGGCGATCGCGCACGAACTCGGTCGGCGGTAATTGCAGGTTCAGGTTGTCGAACTCTTCACGATGCGGAAAAGTCTCGGCCTTGAAAGCTCCACCGGCGCGTGACTGCTCCTGCTGACGGACCATCGCCTTGTCAAAGCCTTCATCGTCGAGAGCGAGTCCCTGTTCCTCGGCCATGATTTCGGTCAGGTCATACGGGAAACCGTAAGTGTCGTACAGGCGGAAGACCTCTTCGCCATCGATCGTCTTCTGCCCCGCCTGGCGTGTCTGCCGGGCGATCCGTTCGAAGTGCTGCAGGCCGGTCTCCAGCGTACGCGCGAAGGACTCCTCTTCGGCTCGGATGACATTGACGACATGCTCCTGCTTCTCGACTATCTCCGGAAAGGCCTGCCCCATTTCATCGACCAGGGCGGGGATCAGCTTGTACATGAACGGCTCGGTGGCGCCGAGCGTGCGGCCGTGGCGGGCGGCGCGGCGGAGGATGCGGCGAAGGACATAGCCGCGCCCCTCGTTGGAAATCCCGGCGCCGTCGGCGACCGCAAATGTCAGGGCGCGGATATGGTCGGCGATGACATGATGCGACGCGACATGGTCGCTGTACCTGGAGCTGGTAATCTCGGAAATCGCTTCGATCAGATTCTGGAACAGATCGATGCCGTAGTTGCTGTCGACATGCTGGACAATGGCGGCCAGCCGTTCGAGGCCGGCGCCGGTGTCGACCGAGGGCTTCGGCAGCGGCACCACGCGACCATCGGGGAGTTGATCATCCTGCATGAACACCAGGTTCCAGATCTCGACAAAGCGGTCGGTCTCGCCGTTGACTTTGTCTTCGGGACCGGTACCGAACTTCTCGCCGCGATCGAAGTGCAGCTCGGAGCACGGCCCACAGGGGCCAACCTCGCCCATCGACCAGAAATTATCGTGCTTGCCGAACCGAAGGATACGGCCTTCCTTCAACTCGGGCGCAATCTTCTCCCAGAGCGCAAAGGCATCATCGTCGGACTCGTAGACTGTCGCGTAGAGGCGGTCGACCGGCAACTGCAGATCCTTTGTGACCCACTCCCAGGCGTAGTAGATCGCTTCTTCCTTGTAGTAGTCACCAAAGGAGAAATTGCCAAGCATCTCGAAGAAGGTATGGTGCCGGGCGGTGAAGCCGACATTGTCGAGATCGTTATGTTTGCCGCCGGCCCGGATACACTTCTGCGACGAGGTCGCCCGGGAGTAGTCGGTACGGCGCTTCCCGGTGAAGACATCCTTAAACTGGTTCATCCCGGCGTTGGTAAACAGGATTGTCGGATCATCGAAAGGCACGACCGGTGATGACGGCACCAGGGTGTGATCGTGTCGCTGGAAGTAGTCCAGGAATGATGTGCGGATATCGGCAGTCTTAATGGTCGGAATCCTCGTTTTCGCGGTTGTACAACTCTTCGAACGCGGCCCGGGCGGCGTCGTATCCAATTCCCCGGCGAGACAGGTAATGATAGGCCTTGGTCCGGGCCCGTTCAAGTTCTAATTGGCGCAGCGATGGCCACCGTTTGGACAACGACTCAACCGCCATTGCGGTTTCATCCCGGCCGCCCAGAACCATGTCGACAGTCTGCATCGCAAGGTCGCGATCGATTCGCTTGCGCCGAAGCAGGGCGATCAGATAGGCGCGCCCGGCGGGGTTTTTCGCGAGCGCCGCGCGGACCAGCTTGACCGCAACATGAGCGTCATCGAGCAGCCCGCGGTCGGTATACTGCTTGACGGTCCGGTCGATCGCCTCACGGGAGAACTGCCGCTGACGGAGTTTGGCGCGCAGTTCGCCGGTGGTGTGCTCACGCATCCCGAGCATCCGGGCCACCGCCCGGTCGCACTCGGCCAGTTCCGCCTCGGCCTGCAGCTGGTCCAGCTGCGGCGGGGTCAGTACGATCCCCGCTTTGAGCCGGTGCTGGTGGACAAGGACCGCTGAGACGACCAGTGGCTCCTCGAGCCCGGTGATATGGACCCGAAAGCGATCGCCGGTGTCGATCAGTTTTTCGATTTTGATAGGCTGCTCATCGGCCATTGTCGCACTACCTCCCCTGACAGGAATCGGCCCTATGATAGAGAGTACCTGTCATTCGGCAAAAGACATTTGTTTTCACAGCGGGCATTGGCGTATAATGCATGACAACAAAAGTCCGTCAAAATACAAAAGAGTCCAGTACCGAGGTAAAAAAAAGAAAAACCGGTCACACTTCAGGGTTGACGCCATCATTAATACAGTATACTATCTAACAGGATAGCATATTCCGGCTAACCATATATCTTCACAGGCGGTTGAAGCTGACATGACTAAAGAAATCCATATCAGTTTTTATCTCAATCGTTTACACGACCACAGCCGGACTCACCACTTTTTACACATACAGGAATAGCCATGGATCTCGATCTGCAGGGAAGCATTGAGAAGTTTACGTTGCCGGAGATTTTCCAGTTGATCGCGGCCGGTCGTAAGTCCGGCACGCTGGGTATCCAGAAGGACGAGTCGATCGTCATGATCTATTTCCGCAACGGCGACATTATCTACGGTTACGGCCCGCGCCAGACCTACCATCTCGGCCAGCTGCTCAAGGAACGGGGCCTGTTGAGCGCGCAGCAGCTTGATGAATCGGTTATGGCCCAGGCTCGCACCGACAACTCCCTGCGGCTGGGCGAGATTCTTATCAAAAAGCGCTTTATCGATCGCGCCGATCTCGAGAAGGTTGTCCGGGAGCAGATCGAACAGCTGCTCTATTCATTGCTGGCCTGGCAGTCGGGCTCGTTCAAGTTCTACGAGGATCAGTTCCCGACCGAGGAAGAGATCACCGTGAATCTCTCGGTCGAGAATGTCATCCTCGAGGGACTGCGGCGCCATGATGAAATGTCGATGGTGCGCGAGGTCCTGCCGGACTTCGAACGCGTCTACACGATCTCGGCTTCGCAGAAAGGCCGGGCCCGGGCGGTGACGATGGAGGCAGCGGAGTGGAATGTCATGGCGCTGGTCGACGGTTTTCGGACGGTCAACGAAATCTGTGACAACAGTTCGATGCCGCGCGAGGAGACGCTGAAGGTCCTGGCCAAGCTAAAACTGGCCGGTATCATCACGCCGGCCGAGCGCAAACAGGTCGCCGAAGCGAGTTCGGGCGAACTTGAGGAAATGGTACAACGTCTCGCCGGGCTGTTCGAAGACTACCTCAAGGAGAAGACGACCGCGCCGACCGCCAATCGTCGCGTCACTGAAACCGTGCTGGGAGAACAGCAGTGAGTCGACAGCAAACCCTGACCGAACTGGAATCGGTTCTCGAGAGTTTTCTCGACCGGGTCGTTGCCGTCAAGGAGCAGCGGCTGGAGGTGCTCGATGGGATCAATCGGCTCGATGACATCGCCCGTCGGATCGACCGAGGCGACGAGCTGACCGACCAGATCGGCAACTGGTTCGCCGAGCACAACCGCTGGCTCAGCGAGGGAACCCTTCGCCAGGCCGACACCACCCGGATCAGCCGCATACTGGACCAGATCGGCTCGCGGCTGGAGAAGGCCGAGGAAACTACGCCGGCGATGACCAAGATTGCCGCCGAGATCGAACGATGGCAGCGCCAGGCGGGTGGCGAGAAGAAGATCGTGCTGACCCGCGGGCCCGAGACGGCGCCCAAATCGGACACTGAACGGCCCGGCTCACTGGCCCGGTTTGCCGACCAGCTCCAGCGCCTGACCGCGCGCTTCGACGATCTCGCGGGGAGCAGCCAGCACGTGTTGTCGGCGCTCGATGATGCCCTCACCTCGGCCGAACGGCAGCAGAACAAAGATGCCTTGATTTTGTCGGCGCTTATCATATATTCGCTCAAGCAGGAGAACTACAAAGTCGAACCGTACGTTAAACGCCTGCGGGCGGCCGAACGCCGGATACAGGGAGGGCGCACCGATGCTTAACATGTCGGAGAAAGCCTACGTCCTGGCGCTTCGGGCCCTCAAGCAGCACAACTACGGCGAGGCGGTAAACCATTTCGATCAGGCCGCCGAGCAGTTTGCAACCGACCGGGAGTTTGTCCTGCTGCGGGAATCAACCCGCCTGCTGGTAGCCGTCAAGAACGAACTGGCGGCGCTGAGAGCGAATGATGATGATGATGCGATAATCGAGGAGGTCTTTGATGGCCAAGAAACAGACATTTCAGGATAAGCTGAAACAGAAAGAAGCCCGTCCTGAGTATCTCAAGGTAGTCCGGGCGGTCAAGTCCGACGACGGCTCGTGGAAGTTTGCCACGAAGATGGTGCTGTTGAACGATGAGAACCGCAACGAGGTCTATAAGTAGGATCTCCAGTCGGCCGCAAAACTTACCCTCCCGCTCCGGCGCGGAGGGTTTTTTGTTGGCCGCTTGAGAGGTCAGGTCACACCCGCCGCCGCCGGCAGGCAGAACTTGATAGCTCGGTACAGGACGACAGCCCGGCCGCCACATGAACCGGGTAGCGCTTGAATCCGTTATGCAATCAGTTATATTGCCGTGCCGACCGGCGTCGTGCAACGTGCCGGAGGCGAAGGGATTCAGGAAGATGGCAGATTCGGAAAGCGTGCCGATGAGCACCCGGAAACCCGCCCCAAAAGGGCCGTCGCGAGAGAATGTGGCGTCGATGTTTGACCGCATCGCCCACCGCTACGACCTGCTCAACCACCTGCTCTCGGCCAATCGCGACAAAGCCTGGCGACACAAGATGATCGAGCTGCTCCCCGACCGCGAGCGACT